>NZ_CP132204.1:0-309878 GCF_030718995.1 Arthrobacter oryzae | reverse complement strand
GGCTCGCTGGTGCTGGCGCCCTGGAGTGCGGCGATTCTGAAGGCCTAGCTTCTGGTGGCTGTTGCTGCGCCGCGGGCCGTTTAGTCAGCCCGCGGCGTAACAACAGCCAATATGGTTGTAGCCTGCGTCACAGCTGGCAGGATTGCACGTATGACTTATTCGGCAGCGGACAACCGCTATGAATCCATGCCCTACCGCCGCGTCGGACGCAGCGGGCTCAAACTCCCGGCCATCTCCCTTGGCCTGTGGCACAACTTCGGCGACGACAAGCGTTTCGATGAGCAGCGCGCCATCCTCCGCCGCGCCTTCGACCTCGGCGTCAACCACTTCGACCTGGCCAACAACTATGGCCCGCCGGACGGCTCCGCCGAGACCAACTTCGGCCGCCACCTCCGGGACGACTTCAAGCCGTACCGCGACGAGCTGGTCATCTCCACCAAGGCCGGCTACTACATGTGGCCGGGCCCGTACGGCGAGTGGGGTTCCCGCAAGTACCTGATTTCCAGCCTTGACCAGTCGCTGCAGCGCATGGGCCTGGACTACGTGGACATCTTCTACAGCCACCGCCCCGATCCGGAAACGCCGATGGAGGAAACCATGGGCGCACTGGACTACGCCGTGCGCTCCGGCAAGGCACTGTACGCCGGCATCTCCTCCTACACCCCGGAGCAGACCATCGAGGCCGCACGGATCCTCAAGGACCTTGGCACTCCGCTGCTCATCCACCAGCCCAGCTACTCCATGCTGAACCGCTGGACCGAGAACGGCGCCCCCAACCTCTACGAGGCGCTGGACCAGGTGGGCGCGGGATCCATCGCCTTCTCCCCGCTGGCACAGGGCATGCTGACGGACCGCTACCTGAACGGCATCCCGGCCGATTCGCGGGCGGCCAAGGAGCGGTTCCTGTCCGAATCGGCGCTCACCGAGGACAAGCTGGACCGGGTCCGCGGACTCAACAAGATTGCCGCCGGCCGCGGACAGTCGCTGGCCCAGATGGCCATTGCCTGGATCCTCCGCGACCAGCCCAAGGGGTCGCCCGTGACGTCCGCGCTGGTGGGCGCGTCCAGCGTCAAGCAGCTGGAGGACACCCTGTCCGCCATCAGCAACCTGGCGTTCTCCCACGAGGAGCTGACGGCGATCGATGAGTTCGCCGTCGAATCCGAGATCAACCTGTGGGCGCAGAAGTAGCCGGCGCGTAACAAAGCGTCCGTAACAGAACTGTTCCGGACACAAAGCCGGGGCCGGGAACAACACCGGCCCCGGCGGCGTTGGCTAGAATGCAAGGGCGCCCCATGGCGCCGTGCCCAGCAGCCGCCGTCGCACATCAGAGTGCAGCCGCGCGGGGCACTGAAGTTTGTTCTCAAAGGAGTTCCGTGTCTTCAAATCCGATTCGTGTTGCCATCGTCGGTGTGGGTAACTGCGCCGCGTCCCTGGTCCAGGGTGTCCACTACTACCGGGATGCCGACCCCCAGGCCACGATTCCCGGTCTGATGCACGTGGAGTTCGGCAAGTACCACGTCAACGATGTTGAATTCGTTGCAGCCTTCGATGTTGACGGCAAAAAGGTCGGCGTTGACCTGGCCGACGCTATCCTGGCCAGCGAAAACAACACCATCAAGATCGCCGACGTTCCCCCCACCGGCGTGACCGTGCAGCGCGGCCACACCCTGGACGGCCTCGGCAAGTACTACCTCGAGACCATCGAGCAGTCCCCGGCCGAGCCGGTGGACGTAGTCCAGGCCCTCAAGGACGCCAAGGTTGACGTCATGGTCTGCTACCTGCCGGTCGGTTCGCAGGAAGCCGCCGAGTTCTACGCCCAGGCCGCAATCGACGCCGGCGTGGCGTTCGTCAACGCCCTGCCGGTGTTCATCGCCGGGACCAAGGAATGGGCGGACAAGTTCACCGCCGCCGGTGTTCCGATCGTGGGCGACGACATCAAGAGCCAGATCGGTGCCACTATCACGCACCGCGTCATGGCCAAGCTCTTCGAAGACCGCGGCGTCACGCTGGACCGCACGTACCAGCTCAACGTAGGCGGCAACATGGACTTCAAGAACATGCTGGAGCGCGACCGCCTCGAGTCCAAGAAGATCTCCAAGACCCAGGCCGTCACCTCCAACGTCGAAGCCGAACTGGCTGCCAAGGACGTCCACATCGGCCCGTCCGACTACGTCCAGTGGCTCGACGACCGCAAATGGGCCTTCGTCCGCCTCGAAGGCCGCAACTTCGGCGACGCCCCGGTTTCCCTGGAGTACAAGCTCGAGGTGTGGGACTCACCCAACTCGGCCGGCGTGATCATCGATGCCATCCGTGCGGCCAAGATCGGCCTGGACCGCGGCATCGGCGGCCCGCTGCTCTCGGCTTCCAGCTACTTCATGAAGTCCCCGCCGGAGCAGTTCAACGACGACCTCGCCCGTGAAAAGGTGGAGGCCTTCATCCGCGGAGACCTGGAGCGCTAAGCCCCTTCCTCCCGCGACGCTCTCTCACCATTGGTGGGGGAGCATCGCGCGTTAAGCGCCCTGTTCGTAGCGGCGGATGGCGTGGCTGGCCTGCGCCAGGGCGAGGAGTTTCAGTAGCAGTTGACTGTGCATGTGCATGCCCACGGCGGCGGTAAGGATAAGCTGGTCGACGCTGTCGGGGGCTGTCGTGGCTGCAATGTCGACCCGGGCGACGTCGTCCATCGCCTTGCTGTACGTGTCCAGCACCTCGCCGGTCACCGGGATGTTGAGGCTTTCCATCAGTTCCAGATGGGCGTTCAGAGCGTTCCGGGCGTCGCTGGGATAGTCCGGCCAGTTTCTCAGGCGTACGACGGCGTCAGCCGCACGGGTGCCGATGTCGACTCCTGCTTGGGCATGGCTGTCAAGATTCAGCACCACACGTTGGACCGCGGCCAACAGATCAAGGCGCGGGGCGCCGTCGTCGGCCATTTTCAGAATGCCGCGGATCTGTTCGATGTTCAGTCCGACTATCCGGCGGAGCGCCTGAATTAATCCGAGGCGCTCGACGTGCCGAGCGGAATACTGCGCGCGGGTTGCGTGGACTGTCTCGCCGGCCGGCAGCAGGCCCTCGCGCAGGTAGTACTTGATGCTGGCGGCCGAGACTCCCGTGTGCCCGCTCAGTTCCTTGAGCTGCATGCCTGCCCTCTTTCCCGACCGGTCCGAAAACGTTGGATAGCGGATCCGGCAACAGCTATCCAGATATACACGCATTGGATAGTGGCTCTATCCTAGTCCCATGGACCACTGGAATGTACTGCTTGTCAGCCACGTGATCGCCGCCTTGTTCGTCCTCGGGATAGGCCCCTTCCAAATCCTTCGCCGGCGCCGCGACCGCATTCACCGCACCATGGGCTACCTTTGGGTCGCGGCCATGTACTACGTCTGCATCAGCAGTTTCTGGATTGTGACGGCCGGGCATTTCACCTGGCTGCACGGGCTATCCGCCTTCACCATCGTGACGGTCACCCTTGGGCTGGTCAGCGCCATCCGCGGCAACATCCCCTCGCATTTCGGCAACATGATCGGCAGCTACATCGGTATTGCCGTCGCATTCGTATTTGCCGTGGCCGTCCCCGGACGGGCCATCCCGCAGCTCCTCGCGGAGGACCCGGGCACCGCTGCCTACGTGGCCGGGCTGGTGGCGCTCAGCGTTGTGGTGGTGTTCGTTTCGCTCAAGCGCGGCGTGCGCACGGTGGGCGCGGGCGCGGTTGCAGTGCGCCGAACGGGGGACCGGACGCTCTCTCACTTCCTGCGGGTTTGACTTGGACGCTCTCTCACTTCCTGCCGCCTTTCCCGGGACGCTCTCTCACCCGGCGTCGGCAAAGCCGGTTGCCTGGGGATGATCCAGCCATGCACGCCGCAATATCCGTTTGATCTTGTTGACTGCCGGCTGGCACCCGTGAGCAAGATCGTCCTTGTCGAGGATCAATACAGTCCAGCCGGCCGATTCAAAGGCCTTATCACGCCGTTTGTCACTCAGGGCCTGGGCATCAAGAAGGTGATGTTCGCCGTCGTACTGGATGGCGAGGCGCCGATGACGATAGCCAAGATCGGCAGTCGGCGACGCGGCGTCACTTGGTCGCAACGCCATTTGGAGGTCCGGCTCAGGGAGACCGGCATCGGCCATGGCCAGACGGAGCAGCGATTCGGGCGCTGAGTCTGCCCCGACCCGCATCAGCTCCAGCGCTTCCCGGGCCCGCACCACACCCTGCAGGTTTGGATGACGGCTGACCAGCGTACGAAGCCCGTCCAAGGTGTCATAAGGCTGAGCCCGGTCCTCAAAGGCGACGCGGGGAATGCGAATCAGCTGGTCACCCATGCATACGAGGTCGCTCACCGACAGCCGCCGCGCAAGATCCAGCCAAGTCCGGGATCGGGTACTGATGCTGATGCCGTCGATCGATTCGATCTCGTCTTCGAGCGCAAGAACCGTGTGGCCGAGAATGCCGGTGCGGCGCACCGAGGGCAGGGACCGGGGCTTGCTCAAGTGCAACTCCGTCGAGTCGGCCAGCCAGGGTGGCAGGAGTTGGCGCCGGAGGCGTGCTGCCGTGACATGTGAGATCCACGCTCCCGGCGACGCGGCTGACAAGGCCCGTGCGGCCGCTTCCAGTTCGAAGTTCCAGTCCGACGGGCGGTACAGTTCGCGACCAATATGGACCACGTCCTTTCGCTTCAGCCTGCTTGCGGATACGCCGGAAGCCCGAGCCTCATCGAAGGTGAATGGAGCCGCCGCCAGGTGACCAGGTAGATCGGTGCGCTTTTGCATGCTGGCATTGTGACCCGAAACCGGACAACGCCGCAGAAGTTATCCACAGGAAGATTCTTGGCGGCCGGACGTGAGAGAGCGTCCGGGAAAAGGGGCCGGAAGTGAGAGAGCGTTCGGGAAAAGGGGGCTGGGAGTGAGAGAGCGTCCGGGAAAAGGGGGCCGGAAGTTAGAGAGCGTCTAGAAGAGGCCGAGGGGTTTGCCGGTGTCGTCCACGTCCATCCTCAGGGCCGCCGGAACCTTTGGCAGGCCCGGCATGGTCATCACCGCGCCGGTGAGTGCCACGATGAAGCCTGCCCCGGTCTTCGGGATGAGGTCGCGGACATGGACGGTGAAGCCCTTCGGTGCACCGAGGCGGGTGGCGTCGTCGCTGAAGGAGTACTGCGTCTTGGCCATGCACACCGGCATGCCGGTCCAGCCGTTCTTTTCGATCTCGGCCAGGCGTTTGAGGGCGGGCACGGAGAAGTCCACGCCGTCGGCCCCGTACATTTCCTGCACGATGGTGCGGATCTTGTCCTCCACAGACAGTTCCAGCGGATACAGGTGGCGGAAACTGTGCGGGGCATCAAGCGCTGCGAGCACCTTCGCCGCCAGGTCGTCGCCGCCGTCCCCGCCGCCGCCCCGCCCCCAGACGTCGGCCACGGCAGCCTGCACTCCCTCGCCGGCGCACCACTCCAGCAGCCAGTCCAGCTCCTCCCGGGTATCCGTGGCGAACTTGTTGACGGCAACCACCGGGGTGATCCCGAACTTCTCCACGTTGCGGATGTGCTGCCGGAGGTTGGCCGTACCGGTAGCCAGTGCCTCCACGTTGGGCTCCTTCAGCCGGTCCTTGGCCACCCCGCCGTGCATCTTCAGTGCCCGTACGGTTGCCACCAGCACGACGGCGGACGGCGCCACGTCTGCCACCCGCGCCTTGATGTCCATGAACTTTTCTGCCCCAAGGTCGGCACCGAATCCGGCTTCAGTGACCACGATGTCCGCAAGCCTGCGCGCGGTCTGGGTGGCGATCAGCGAGTTGCAGCCGTGGGCGATGTTGGCGAACGGCCCGCCGTGCACCAGGGCGGGGGTGCCGGCGATGGTCTGCACGAGGTTGGGCTTGATCGCATCCCTGAGCAGCATGGTCAACGCGCCCTGGACGCCCAGGTCCGCCACCGTGACGGGCTCACGGTTGTACGTGTAACCGAACGTGATGCGCCCCAGCCGGGCACGGAGGTCGGCAATGTCCGTGGCCAAGCAGAAGACCGCCATGATCTCCGAGGCCACCGTGATGTCGAAGCCGTCCTGCCGCGGAACGCCCTGAGCCGGTCCGCCGAGGCCGATCACCACCTCGCGCAGCGCGCGGTCGTTCATGTCCAGGACCCGTTTGAAAGTCATCCGGCGGGGATCGATGTTCAGTTCGTTGCCCTGGAAAATATGGTTGTCCACCAAGGCCATCAGTGCGTTGTTCGCGGACGTGATGGCGTGGAAGTCGCCGGTGAAGTGCAGGTTGATTTCCTCCATGGGGAGCACCTGGGAGTAGCCTCCGCCCGTGGCTCCGCCCTTCATACCCAGCACGGGCCCCAGGGACGGCTCGCGCAGCGCGATCATCACCTTCTGACCCGCCCGGGCCAGCGAATCCGCCAGGCCCACGGTGGTGGTGGACTTGCCCTCGCCTGCGGGAGTGGGGGACATCGCCGAGACGAGCACCACCTTGCCCGGCTGCCGGCCGGCCGGCCCTGCCGAAACCACGAGCTTCGCCGGATCGATCTTTGCCTTGTACCGGCCGTAGAGTTCCAGGGCGTCGGCGCTGATACCGGCGGATGCGGCGATTTCCTCGATCGGCCGCATCGTGGCGCGCTGGGCGATTTCCAGGTCACTCATGACGTTGTTGTCAGACATCGTTGTCCTTCAGTTCGTGGCTTCAGGGTAAGCCGTTCGGGGGGTCCCCGCCCGGCGCGGCGCGGTCAAGGCGTGTGGCCCACCGGAATTCTGTGACTGTCAATGTATTGGTCGACGGCGGCGTGGTAGCTCTCCAGTGTGATGGCGGCAGTCCGCTGCCAGCCGAAGCCCTGGGCGTGCAGGGCAGCCGCGCGCCCCATGTCCTCGCGGGTGGCGGGGTCGTCGTACAGGGCCTCCAGGACGTCGGCCCAGTCCGCGGCCTTGTGCCCGTCCACCAGCAGGCCGGTCCGTCCCTCGAAAATGGCCCGGGACAGCCCGCCCACCCGGGTAGCCACCACCGGCGTCCCGCAGGCCTGGGCCTCCAGCGCCACGAGGCCGAAGGACTCGCTGTACGACGGCACCACCACTACGTCGGCCGAGCGGAACCAGGCCGCCAGCTTTGGTGCGTTTACCGGCGGATGATGCGTGACGACGTCGTCCATTCCCGCGGCGGTGATCAGCGACTTCAAGTCGAAGTCCTTGGCCCCGCTGAGGGCTCCCAGAATGGTGACCTGCAGGTCGATGTCCGGCCGGCGTGAGCGCAGCAGGGCGGCTGCCTTGAGGAGGATTTGCGGGCCCTTGAGACGCTGGATCCTGCCCGCGAAGAGCAGGTGGAATTTGGTGGGGGAAACTCCGAGCTGCGCGCGGGAGCGTGTCCGGAAGGCGGGCGTGAACACCGTCAGATCCACCCCCGGGGGAGCGACGTCAATGTGGTCGAAGTCGGCATTGTAGTGCGACACGAGTTCGGCGGCTTCGGCCGGGGTGTTGGCGACCAGCCGTGTGGCACCGTCCACAATCCGGTGTTCGCCGTCCTCGCGCCGCCGCGGTTCAGGCTTCTCGCCGGAGTGCAGGAGGAGGTTCTTGACCTTCGCCATGGTGTGCATCGTGTGGACCAGCGGCACACCCCAGAGCCGGGACAGCTCCAGCCCGGCCACACCGGAAACCCAGTAATGCGAATGGATGAGGTCGTACCGGCCGTGCGGCTGGCGCTGCCGGATGCGCTCGATTTCCTCCACCATGCTGTGCAGCAGTTCCGGAAGCTCCTCTTTGGGCAGCTTCCGCGGCGGTCCGGAAATCACGTTGTGGACGCACACGCCGGGATCCGGATGTTCGACGGCGGGCTGTCCGGACGACGTGGACCGCGTGAAGATCTCCACCTCCACGCCGCTGGCGGCCAGGGCGGAGGCCAGCGCCCGCACATAGACGTTCATGCCGCCGGCGTCACCGGAACCGGGCTGTTCCATGGGCGAGGTGTGCAGGGAAAGGAACGCGACACGGCGGATCAGAGTCACGGCTCTCCTTTCGGCTGGCGGAACTGCATCCGGTAAAACACTACTCCTGAAGTGCCCCGGCCTTCACTGCGCACGGCCTGCCGCCGTCCTGCTAACGTGGCGGCTGTGAGCGCAACCGCAGACGCAACCGCAGATTCAGGCAGGCACGCAGCAGGCCTCGACATCCGTCCCGCCACCGCCGCCGACTGGCCGGGCATGTGGGCCATCCTGGAACCGGTGATCCGGGCAGGGGACACCTTCACCTGGGACCGTTCGACCACGGAGGACGAGGCACGGGCACGCTGGTTCAAGGACGCCCCCGGCCAGGCATTCGTGGCCATCCAGGGCAAGGAAGTTGTGGGGACAGGCGAGCTGCACGCCAACCAGGGCGGGGGAGGCAGCCACGTGGCCAATGCCGGCTACATGGTCCACCCGGACCACGCCGGCAAAGGGTTGGCCAAGGCACTCTGCGCCTACTCGCTGGATGCGGCGAAAGCGGCCGGTTTCCGCGCCATGCAGTTCAACGCGGTGGTGGAGAGCAACGTCCGCGCAGTCGCGGCCTGGCAGGCCATGGGGTTCGAGGTCCTGGCCACCATCCCGGAGGCGTTCAACCACCCGACGCTGGGCTACGTGGGCCTGAAGGTGATGTACCGCCGCCTGTAGGCGCCGCCGTCATCCGGCCCCGCCGCGCCACAGCTGCCGGAGTGCAGGGAAGGCTGCCTCGTACCCGGCCAGCAGTTCGGCCGCCAGCTCCGCGGAATCAATGAGCGGATGGAGCGCGAACGCCCGGACGGCGTCGTCGCGGCGTCCATTCACTGCGGCGGATACCGTCAGGCGCTCCACCTCCTTGACCCGCTGCATGAGGGCCAGTTGAGCGGGGCCCGGACGGTCCTGCGGCAGCGGCACCGCGCCGTCGGGCGTCACCACGCAGGGAACCTCGACGACGGCGTCCGCCGGCAAACCGGGAACCGCACCGGCATTGGGAGTGTTCAGGATGAGCTCGACGGCCCCGACGGCCCCGACGGCCCCGACGGCCCCGACGGCCCCGCCTGCGGCCCCGCCGGACAGGGCCCGCATCACCCCGAGCGCGACGCGCTCGTAGCCGCCGCCGGCAAGGTCGTCTTCGTCCCGCTGTTCCCCGCTGGCCCGGGCCTCGGCCAGGTAGCCCTCTTCGCGCGAACGGCGGGCCGCGTCCCACAATTCGTAGGCGCCGGACCCGGCCGCGGCCAACGCGGGGTACAGCCCGGCCTGCTGCTCGTGGATTGATTCACCGCGGGTCTGACGCATGGCACGGATGGCACCGACTGCGCGCTCCGTGTCGTAGTAGTAATAGAGGTACTCGTTGGGCAGGCAGCCCAGGGACTGGAGGAACGGCTGCGGGAACAGCCTGCCCTCCTCGAAGCCGGACAGCGCCCCTGCGTCGGCGAGCAGTCCGGGCAGCAGGTCGTTTCCGCCGGATTCCAGGCGGTACAGCCAGCCCAAATGGTTGAGGCCGTAGTAGCCCACGCCGTCGAGCCTTCCCTCCGGCAACGGCGCACCGGCTGCACGGGCCGCCCGGTGGACCAGGCCGCCGGCTGAATCGCAGATGCCGATCACTTTGTGCCCCAGCACAGGTACCAGCGCCTCGGTGACCATTCCGGCCGGGTTGGTGAAGTTCACCAGCCAGGCATCCGGACAACGCTGTTTCATTTCGCGGGCCAGCTCCAGCATCCCCGGGATGGACCGCAGGGCGTAGGAGATGCCGCCGGCGCCGGTGGTTTCCTGGCCCAGCAGGCCCAGCGCGATGGCCACCCGTTCGTCGGCGGTCCGGCCCGCTGTTCCTCCCGGGCGGATGGCGGCGAACACCATGTCGGTGCCGTCAAGGCCTGCGGCCAGCGAGGTGGTGGTGCTGACGGCGGGACCCGAGACGGCGGGACCGGAGGCGCCGCCCAAGCCGGATGCGCCGCCGGACGGAGCCATGGATGACAGGACAGCTTCCATCGCGGCGAGCCGCAGGGGATCGACGTCGAACAGGACAAGCTCGCGCACCAGCCCCGCAAACGGGCCGGAGGTGAGCGCCCGGTACACCAGCGGGACACGGAACCCGCCGCCACCGGCAATCATGAGCCGCATACCACGCAGTCTATTCGGCGCGCGGCAGGCCTCCGGTTGCGGAGCCCCGGGAAACCCTTACGGCGGCCCGCGGCGGGGCACTTTGCACGCGTGCCGCGAGGGCGTAGTCTGCCGAACATGGACGCGATACCAGAGCGCCGGTTCGACCCGCTCGCCGCCGTCCGCACCCCCGCGGACGGGAGCTTCGACCTGCTCCTGACCGGGACGGTTTTCCAGGACATCATCTTCACCGGCCTGCCCCACGCGCCGGAACCCGGCACCGAGATCTGGAGCGAGGGAATGGGCAGCTGCCCCGGCGGTGTAGCCAACCAGGCCATCGCCGCCGCACGGCTGGGCCTGCGCACCGGGCTGGCGGCCGCCTTCGGCGACGACGGCTACGGCGACTACAACTGGAAGATCCTGGCCGCCCAGGAACACGTGGACCTCTCGCTTTCCAAGCGCATCCCCGGCTGGCACTCACCCGTGACGGTCTCGCTGAGCGTGCAGCACGACCGCTCCATGGTGACCCACGGCCACCCCGCGCCGGTCAGCTCCTCGGAACTGATCGGCACCCCGCCTGCCGCGCTCGCCGCCGTCGCCGACCTGGACGAGGAACTCGCGCCCTGGGCTGTTGCCGCCCACGGCGCGGGGGTCAAGCTTTTCGGCGACGTCGGCTGGGACGCCACCGGCAAATGGTCGTCAACCCGGCTGGACAACCTGCAGTACTTCCACGCCTTCATGCCCAACCAGCGCGAGGCCATGGCCTTCACCGGACGCGACACGCCCTGGGCCGCACTCTATGCGCTCGCCGACCGGGTGCCGGTGGCCGTGGTCACCCTGGGTCCGCAGGGCGCCATGGCCGTGGACTCCGAAACCGGCGAAGAGGAGTGGGTGCCGTCCCTGCCGGTCTCCGCCTTCGATCCCACCGGGGCAGGGGACTGCTTCGGCGCGGCCTTCATCGTGGGCAGCCTGGCGCGCTGGCCGCTGGCGGACCGGCTGCGGTTCGCCAACCTGTGCGCGTCCCTCGCTGTCCAGGAAGTGGGCGGTTCCCTGGCCGCGCCGGGCTGGGGCGACATCGCCGACTGGTGGAAGCGGGCCAACGCGCGGCCGGAACGGCAGAGCAGCCAGTGGCTGCGGCGCTTCAGCTTCCTGGAGGAAATCGTGCGCGATGTTCCCCCGCAGGCACTGCGCCGGGCCACTGCCACCATCGCCCATCTCTCCGATGCCTAGCCTGATTAAGCCACCTGCCATGCCACCACTAGAATCACTAGGGTGACTTACCCAGCAGCAACCGAACGTTCAGCCAGCGAACGTTCAGCAGTGATCGACCTCGATGCCATCCGGCACAATGTCCGCCACTTGGCGGCCCTTGCCTCGCCTGCACAGGTCATGGCGGTGGTGAAGGCGGACGCCTACGGGCACGGTGCCGTCCCCGTGGCCCGGGCGGCGCTGGATGCCGGCGCACGCTGGCTGGGCGTGGCGCACATTTCCGAGGCGCTGGCACTGCGCGCTGCCGGCATTGAAGCGCCGCTGCTCGCCTGGCTGCACACACCGGACAGCAACTTCGGTGCCGCCGTCGCCGCCGGAATCGACATTGGCTGCTCCGGCTGGGAACTGGAAAAGATTGTCCTGGCGGCCCGGGAGCAGGAGCGTCCTGCGCGCGTACACCTGAAAGTGGACACCGGCCTGGGCCGCAACGGCGCAACGCTTGAGGCATGGGACAGCCTGGTGGGCGAAGCGATGGAATACCAGGACGAAGGCCTGCTCCGCGTGGTGGGCATTCTCTCCCACCTTGCCGTGGCGGACGAACCGCACCGCCCGGAAACGGACCGGCAGCTTCAGGCCTTCCGTGAGGTCCTGGCCATCGCCGAAGACGCCGGGGTGGACCCCGAAGTGCGGCACCTGGCCAACACGCCGGCCACGCTTTCCCGCCCTGACACACACTTCGACCTGGTGCGGGTTGGCCTCGGCATCTACGGTCTCTCGCCCTTCGACGGACAGTCCCCGGCCGAGCTCGGACTCCGCCCCGCCATGACAGTCCGTACACTGGTGTCACACTGCAAGGACGTCCCCGCCGGCCAGGGGGTTTCCTACGGCCTCAACTACCACACTGCCGGCGCCAGCACCCTGGGACTGATCCCGCTCGGGTATGCCGACGGCGTGCCGCGGGTGGCCACAGGCGGCCCCGTCCGGGTGGACGGCCGGAATTACCCGGTGGTGGGCAGG
The DNA here is from genome assembly GCF_030718995.1 of Arthrobacter oryzae. Lineage (NCBI taxonomy): Bacteria > Bacillati > Actinomycetota > Actinomycetes > Micrococcales > Micrococcaceae > Arthrobacter > Arthrobacter oryzae. The sequence goes on along the minus strand of NZ_CP132204.1, from coordinate 297,612 downwards.
ATTGCGATGGACCAGATGGTGATCGACCTCGGACCCCGCGGCGTGGCGTCCGGCGGAACCAGTGTGCTGGGGGCCGAAGCGGTCCTGTTTGGCGATGGCGCCGACGGCGGGCCGACCGCGGACGACTGGGCACGCGCGGCGGGCACCATCAACTATGAGATCGTGACGCGGATCAGCCCGCGGGTCCCGCGGCGGTACATCAACGAGGTACCCGCTGACGGAAACCGACTGGACGGTCAGGGGGGAGCACCATGAGCGAACCGCAGTGGGAGCTGCCCCTGACAGTGCAAAGCGCTGAGGAGACCCATGCCCTCGGGGCTGCCCTCGGTGCCGTTCTGGAGGCGGGCGACCTGGTCATCCTGACGGGCGAACTCGGCGCCGGCAAGACCACCTTTACCCAGGGCCTTGGCGAGGGCCTGGGGGTGCGGTCCGGCATCATCTCGCCCACGTTCGTCCTGGTCCGCATCCACCCCAACCTTCCCGACGGGCCGCGCCCCGGCGGCCCCGACCTGGTGCATGTGGATGCCTACCGGCTTGAAAGCCCGGCGGAAATCGACGACATCGACCTTGAAAACACCCTGGACAGCACCGTCACCGTGGTGGAGTGGGGCCGCGGCAGGGTGGAACACCTCAGTGACAGCCTGCTCGACGTCGAACTGCACCGGCCGCTGGTGCCCTCACCCGGCGCCGCCGGCGGCGTACTGGACTTTGATACGGACGACGACGATGAGCCCCGCACCCTCATGATCCGCGGTTACGGCCCCCGCTGGGCTGAACAGCCCCTGCTGCCTGCCGCTCTGAAAGGGAATTCCTGATGCTCATCCTTGCCATCGACACGTCAGCCGTGGCCAGTGCGGCGCTGGTTTCGGACGACGCGCCGGAGGGTGTGCTGGCGAGTTTCTCCACGGAGGACACCCGCAGCCACGCCGAAGTGCTGGCTCCCGGCATCGACGCCCTGCTCGCTGACGCCGGAGTGACGGGGGCGGACATCGACGCGATTGTGACCGGCGTGGGCCCGGGACCGTTTACCGGACTGCGCTCCGGGATCGCCACCGCGCGGACCCTGTCCTTCGTCTGGGGCAAACCCCTCTACGGCCTGATGAGCCTGGACGCCATGGCCCTGGAAGTGGCCGAATCGACCGCCGCCGTGCCGGAATTCCTGGTGGCAACGGACGCCCGGCGCAAAGAGGTGTATTGGGCCCGCTACTCACTCGCCGACGGCCAGCTGCCCCTGCTCGTTGACGGACCGCACGTGGGGTTCGCAGCTGATTTGCCCGACCTCCCGGCCTTCGGCGCCGGCGCGGGCATCTACGAGGACGTCCTCCGCGCCGATCCCGACTTCAGCCTCGAGCAGCCCGATGCCCTCTACCTGGGCCAGTTTGCCCTGGCCAGGCTGGCCGCGGGGGAGAAGCTGCTGGATTCCACCCCGCTGTACCTGCGCGAGTCCGACGCCCAGGTCCCAGGGCCCCGGAAGCGTGCGCTATGAACGGGACAGTGACCGGAGAGGCCGGCGCCGCACCGGCCGGGGTGACGCTGCGCAGCATGGACGGAATGGACATCCCTGCAGTGCACGCCCTCGAATGCAGGCTGTTCCCTGTTGACGCGTGGCCCCTCCAGATGTTCCATGACGAACTGGCGCAGGCTGAGACGCGCCATTACCTGGTAGCCGAGGCCGGCGGCGAGATTGTGGGCTACGCCGGACTGATGTGCATCGAGCCCATTGCGGATGTGCAGACCATCGCAGTCGTACCCGAGTGGGAAGGAAAAGGCATCGGTTCGGCCCTGCTGACCGAGCTCATTGCCGAAAGCCGGCGGCGACGCGCGGCAGACGTGCTTCTGGAGGTCAGGGCGGACAACCCCCGGGCCCAGGAGCTGTACCGGCGCTTCGGCTTCGAGCAGATCCACATCCGGCCAAGGTATTACCGGGACGGCGTTGACGCGCTGATCATGCGGCTCCAGCTGCAGGACTCCGCGCTGATTGACGGGCCGGCAGGCACCGGCGCGACCACAGACACTATGCCGGCAACGGAGGCAGACACCCCATGAACCGATCACAGCCCCTGGTCCTCGGCATCGAGTCCTCCTGCGATGAGACCGGCGTGGGAATCGTGCGGGGCACGGTCCTGCTGACCAACACGGTGTCGTCGTCCATGGAGGAGCATGTCCGCTTCGGCGGGGTCATCCCCGAGATCGCTTCCCGTGCGCACCTGGACGCGTTCGTACCCACCCTTCAGGAAGCGCTCGCGGAAGCCGGGGTCACGCTCGACGACGTGGATGCCATTGCCGTCACGTCCGGTCCGGGCCTGGCCGGGGCGCTGATGGTGGGCGTGTGCGCTGCCAAGGCGCTCGCCGTGGCCACGGGCAAACCGCTGTATGCCATCAACCACCTGGTGGCCCATGTCGGCGTCGGCCTGCTGCAGGCGGAGAACACACCGCAGGAGGGCACCCTTCCCGGGAACGCGCTGCCTGAGCACCTGGGCGCGCTGCTGGTCTCCGGCGGCCACACCGAAATCCTCAGGATCAGGAACATCACCGACGACGTCGAACTGCTGGGCTCCACCATTGACGACGCCGCCGGGGAAGCCTACGACAAGGTGGCACGGCTCCTGGGGCTCGGCTACCCGGGCGGACCGGCCATCGACAGGCTCGCCAGGACGGGCAACGCGAAAGCCATCCGGTTCCCGCGCGGACTGACGCAGCCCAAGTACATGGGGACTGCGGACGAACCCGGACCGCACCGGTACGACTGGTCCTTCAGCGGGCTGAAGACCGCAGTGGCCCGTTGCGTGGAGCAATTCGAGGCCCGCGGCGAGGACGTGCCGGTGGCTGATATCGCGGCTGCGTTCCAGGAAGCCGTGGTGGACGTGATCACCTCCAAGGCCGTGCTCGCCTGCCGGGAAAACGGCATCACCGAACTCCTGCTGGGAGGCGGCGTTGCCGCGAACTCCCGGCTGCGCCAGCTCACCGAACAGCGGTGCCGCGCCGCCGGGATCCGGCTGACTGTCCCGCCGCTTGAGCTGTGCACCGACAACGGGGCAATGGTGGCCGCCCTCGGGGCCCAGCTGGTCATGGCCGGCATCGAACCCAGCGGCATCAGCTTCGCGCCGGATTCGTCCATGCCTGTCACCACCGTTTCGGCGTAGCCCGGAAACGGGGACGGTAGTCCCGGCGGGGCTCCTCCCGCAGCTTCGCGCTGCGGAAGGATACTCAGGCGGTGGGGCCGTTCCGCATCTGCTTCACGAGGTCCAGCACAACGGCCCGGAGATCTCCGCCGTGCTCGGCCGCGACCCTGCGCTGCCGCTGGTATCCGGCGCCGCGCCTGATGATCTTTTCGACGTCGGCAAGCTCGTCCGGGCAGCCGAGTTTCGCGGCCACGGGCTCGAGCCGGTTCAGGGTTTCGAGCAGGTGCTCAGTGACCAGCTGCTCGTTGCCCTGCGCGTCGAGAATGATAATGGCATCGAGGCCGTAGCGGGCAGCGCGCCATTTGTTCTCCTGCACATGCCAGGGCGGCATGGTGGGAATGGTGCCGCCGTTATCCAGTGTGGTGGAGAATTCATCCACCAGGCACTGGGTCAGGGCCGCGATTGCGCCGACTTCCTCCAGGGTGGCCAGGCCGTCGCAAATGCGCATTTCAATGGTGCCGAGGTTGGGCACGGGGCGGATGTCCCAGCGGATCTCCGAGATGGTGTCGATCACGCCGGTGGTGAACATGTCCTGCACATAGGACTCGTACTCTGCCCACGTGGAGAACTGGAACGGCAGGCCGGCCGTGGGCAGCTGCTGGAACATCAGGGCGCGGTGTGACGCGTAGCCGGTATCCTCGCCACCCCAGAAAGGACTCGACGCTGACAGCGCCTGGAAGTGCGGAAAATAATTCACCAGGCCGTCGAGCACCGGCAGGACCTTGTCGCGGCTGTCCAGGCCCACATGGACGTGGACTCCGTAGATCACCATCTGGCGGCCCCACCACTGGGTGCGGTCGATAAGCTTGGCGTAGCGGGCCTTGTCCGTGACTGGCTGCAACTGGGGAGGGCTGAAAGGGTGGCTCCCGGCGCAGAAGACTTCAACGCCCATGGGATCGGTGACTTCCCGCACGGCGGCTAGTGAACTGCTGAGGTCGGCCTTGGCCTGGGCCACGGTTTCGCAGATGCCGGTGACGAGTTCCACCGTGTTCAGCAGCAGTTCCTGCTTGATGTGGGGATGTTCGTCATCCTCGTTCAGCTCCGGGTGCCGGGCAGCCACGCCGCGGAGCACTTCGCTGGCCACCGAGGCCAGTTCGCCGGTCTCGGCGTTTACCAGCGCAAGCTCCCATTCCACACCAAGAGTTGATTGCCTGGATGAAGCGAAATCAATCTTCATGTGGTCCCTTCACTGTTTCCGCGTCCGTTGCCGAAGCCGCCTGCGGGCGGGCAACGCGTGGTTCAAGTCTAGTGCAGGGGTAGCATCGAGTTGATGGCTTGGTTTCAAGGACGCAGTGACAGTGCCCACAATAAAACGCACCACAAAACGTCGCGCAAAGCATTTTCCAAAACAGCGGCAACCCTCGCGGTGACGGCGGCAATGCTTGCTTCCGCCGCCTGCACGGGCGTGCCGTCCCCGTCCGACTCCGGAACGCCGGCCGGGGCTCCTTCCGCAACACCGTCGCCGTCGGGCGGCGCCGCCCGTCCCGGCCCTGACGGTACAAGCAGCCCCGCCGTGCCCGCACCCCCCGCTCCCGCCCCCGGCGAACGTGAGCTTGGCTGGGGACCGCGGCAGCGGGACGAAGACGCGGCCCGCGCAGCCGTCGCGAAAATGAGCACTGAACAGAAGGCCGGGCAGGTGCTGATGCCGTTCTTCACGGGAACCGACTTCGCTGCCCAGGCGGCCGCTATCGAGCGGCTGCACCTGGGCGGATCAATCGTTATGGGTGACAACGTGCCGCTGTCCTCCGACGGAACAGTGGACACCGCCGCGATGGCAGCCGGCATAGGCCTCCTGCAGAAGGCTGCCCGGGCGGACGGACGCACCTGGCCCGCAGTCATCGGTGTGGACCAGGAAGGCGGAGTGGTGGCGAGGCTGCGCGCGCCGCTCACGGAATGGCCGGCCCCGATGAGCTACGGCGCCGCCGGCAGCGTAGCTCTTGCAACCGACGGCGGCAAGGCGCTCGCCTCGGAGCTGGCAGGCCTCGGATTCACCGCTGACTTCGCTCCGGCCACGGATGTTACGGCGGGCCCGCAGGATCCCACCATCGGTGCCAGGGCCCTGTCCGGCGATCCCGACGCGGCCTCACGCCTGGGCGTCGGCTTTGCGCAGGGAATGCTGGCCGCCGGGCTCCTTCCGTCCGTCAAGCACTTCCCGGGGCATGGCTCCGTGTCCGTCGATTCGCATGAGAACCTTCCCGTGCAGAAAGCAACCGTGGCGGAACTCCGGGCGAAGGACTGGAAGCCCTTTCAGGCCGCCATCGATGCGGGGCTGCCCATGGTTATGACGGGCCACATTTCCGTGCCGGCCCTGGAGCCCGGCGTCCCGGCGTCGCTGTCCAAACCAAGTTACGACGCCCTCCGCGGGATGGGGTTCAAGGGTGTGGCCGTAACCGATGCGCTCAACATGGGAGCGGTGCAGAAGAAGTTCCCCGGGGGCTCCGCGGCGCCGAAGGCGCTGGCCGCGGGAGCGGACCTGCTCCTCATGCCAGGGGATGTGGCGGGGGCGCATGCTGCGGTGGTGGAGGCCGTCAAGTCCGGCGCTGTGCCGGCCTCGCGCCTCGACGAGGCGGCGCAGCGGGTGGTGACCATGATTCTGTGGCGCGCCCGGACCCCTGCACCGCAGGGAGCCGCGCCGGGGAGCGGCTCCGCGCTCTCCCAGCGTGTTTCGGCGGCGGCAGTCACCGTCCTCGCGGGACCGTGCCACGGACCGATAGTGCCCGGCAGCGTCCGGGTTGCCGGCGGCAGTGAACAGGACCGGGCGCGCTTTGCCAAGGCCGCCCGTGCGGCCGGTATCGCGATCGGCACCGGTCCGCTCGTGACCCTGATCGGCTTCGAAGGGCCGCCCGCGAAAGGGGACGTCGTCGTGGCCCTCGATGCGCCGTGGCCGCTGGCCGGATCGGCGGCCCCGGCCAAAGTGGCCCTGTACGGCCGCAGCCAGGAGGCTTTCAACGCTCTGGCTGCGGTCCTGGCCGGCAAGGCGCCGGCCACCGGAAAGCTGCCCGCCGCCGTCGGACCCCATGCGCCCGGAAGCGGCTGCTGACGCCGCTGCCGCGTGGCGGAACAGTGCTGTCCGGACTGCGGGGGCGTTTAATGGACCCGTGCCAATTCTGAATAAAGACATGACCCTGTGCATCTCCCTCTCGGCCCGGCCGAGCAACAACGGGACCCGCTTCCACAACCATCTGTATGAGCAGCTGGGACTGAACTGGATCTACAAGGCCTTCGCGCCGACGGACCTCGCCCAAGCCATCGCGGGCGTCAGGGGCCTGGGCATCCGTGGCTGCGCGGTGTCCATGCCGTACAAGGAAGACGTCATCGCACTGGTTGACGCCATGGACCCCTCGGCCAAGGCCATCGATTCGGTCAACACGATCGTGAACGACGACGGCCGCCTCACGGCCTACAACACCGACTACACCGCGATCGAGCAGCTGCTGCAGCGCAATGCCGTCCCTGCCGGCTATTCGGTGCTGCTCAAGGGATCCGGCGGCATGGCCAAGGCCACCGCGGCCGCCCTCCGCGACGCAGGATTCTCCGACGTCACGATCATCGCCCGCAATGAGGCGTCCGGGAAGGCGCTCGCCGATCTCTACGGATTCAAGTGGAGTGCCGAACTGCCCGCTGCGGAGGCGGGCGGCACGGCGGACATGATCATCAACGTCACGCCCGTCGGCATGGCGGGCGGACCCGACTCCGACTCGCTGTCCTTTCCGCCGGAGGCGGTGGATGCCGCGAAGGTGGTGTTCGACGTCGTTGCGCTGCCGGCTGAAACGCCCCTCGTCAAGGCAGCCCGGGCTGCCGGAAAGACGGTTATCACCGGCGCGGAAGTAGCCACGATCCAGGCACTGGAGCAGTTTGTGCTGTACACGGGCGTCCGGCCCACGGACGAGCAGGTCCGGGCGGCCGAAGACTTCATGCGGGCGCAGTAGCCGCGGGGAACGTGGCCTAAACCCGGTCCTGCACCGGTTCCACCGAGATGGCCACCCGGTCCTCGCCGATCCTGGTGAGGACCAGGGTGGCCGTCTTTTTGCCCTTCGACCCCTTGCCTGCGTTCCTGCCTCCGGCGAGGAGCTGCCTGCGCAGCTCCTCCGGTGTGACCGACGTGCCCCGTTTTTTGATGTCCAGCACGCCGATGTTGTTCTGCTTCACCCATGCCTTGAGCGCCTTGACGTTGAAGGGCATGACCTCCAGGACTTTGTAGGCCCTGGCGAACGGGGTGTCCACGAGCTCCGGCGCGCAGATGTAGGCGATGTGCTCGTCCACGAGGTGGCCGCCCAGCCGCAACGCGACATCCGCCACGAGCCCGGCCCGGATGACTGCTCCGTCCGGCTCGTACAAGTACCCTTCCACGGGGCCCACGGGGGCTACCGGTCCGGCATCGAACTCTTCGGTGCTGGTGATTTCCGCAGCGCCTTGCGGGCCCAGGAGCAGGGCCGCCCGGCGGATGCCTGGCCGGCTGACCGCGTTGAACCACAGCGTCACCTCGGTAACGTCCCCGCCGACCGAAACCCACTGCGCCTCGCAACCGGCCGGCACGGACTCGTGCGGGATGCCTGGCCCCATCTTCACGCCGACCGCCAGTCCGGAGTGGGCGAGGGATTCCACGAAGGACAGCGGCGGGGAGAATTCCTCAGGGTCCCAGATCCGCCGCGTGCCTGACGTCGAGGTGGTGCGGCGGGCCGGATCGAGCCAGACGCCGCCCACGCCGTCGAGCGGGACTGAGGTGGCATCCGAGTGGACCACACTGGCGTGCGGGAACGGAATCAGGTTCATGGTGGCGCAGGCGGCGGTGGTTTCGTCCATCTCCACGGCGGTCACCCTGATGTCCATGGAGGCCAGGGCCATCGAATCGGCGCCCAGCCCGCAGCCGAGGTCAGCCACGTGTTCGATTCCCGCAGTGGCGAAGCGTTCCGCGTGCCGGGCTGCGACGGTGAGGCGTGTGGCCTGCTCCAACCCGGCCGCAGTGAAGATCATCTGCCTGGCGAATTCACCGAACTTGGCCTCAGCCTTGGTCCGCAGCCGGGACTGGGTGAGGGCGGCAGACACCAGTGCGGGGGAGTGGCCGGCCTTGCGCAGGGACTCATTGAGCTTGAACGCTTCATCTTCCCGGTACGGACCCAGCGACGCCAGCAGCTCCCAGCCTTCGCTGGTCAGGAGGGGGGCGATCAGGTCCTGCGGTGCGTCAGCCATGTCATCAAGCCTAATCGAGACGACGCATCGAGCAGCCCGGTGCCCGCGGTGCCGATAGGGTTGGAGGCATGGAAGACAGCGCAGGGCCGCAGCCACCGGTCGATGATCAGAGCAATGACCACCACCAGCACACGGGCCTTGCCAGGTACGCCCGCCCCGCGCTGATCACCGGAGCCGCCATTGCCGTGGTCTGCCTGGCACTCCTGGTGATCATCTTCTTCCTGGACTCCTTCAACGCGACTGTCTACTCGGTGGGTGGCCAGAACATCCAGGACGACACCGAGGAGGCGCGGCAGATCCGCGAGTCGTACACCGCAGTCCGCACGGGCGCCCTCGTGTTCCTGATCGCCTCGGTTGTTACGGCGCTCGCCGCCGCCGTCGTGCTCTACAGGAACCGCAACGTGGCGAACGACGACGACCCGGACGGCGGCGACGACGTCGACTTTGAGGACCTGGCAGGACGCTAGCCGTTCACCCGGGACGAAATTCTGGCACTCGCCTTGACCGAGTGCTAACGATTTACATAGAGTCATCATTAGCACTCTCCCTAGGAGGGTGCTAACACATGAAGAACTGCCAGCCACGCTGCTGCCGGCACCGCGACGACGGTTTGCACGCTCAGGCGCAACAGTTTTCCAGTCCATGAATTTGCTGACGAAAAGGAGAGGTCCGAGTGTCGGTCTCTATTAAGCCTCTTGAGGATCGTATTGTTGTTCGCCCGCTCGAAGCCGAGCAGACCACGGCTTCCGGCCTGGTCATCCCGGACTCCGCACAGGAGAAGCCGCAGGAAGGCGAAGTCGTTGCAGTAGGCCCCGGCCGCTTCGAAGACGGCAACCGCGTTCCGGTCGACGTTGCCGTTGGCGACGTTGTTATTTACTCCAAGTACGGCGGAACCGAAGTCAAGACCGGCGGCACCGAGTACCTCGTGCTGTCCGCCCGCGACGTTCTGGCGATCGTCGTAAAGTAACTCTTTGACCCCGCGCCGCCGATCAGTCTGATTCATTTCCGACAGGTCAGCGGCGCGGGGTTTCTGTCTCGAAAGGACAAAACCATGGCAAAGCAGCTTGCGTTTAACGACGCTGCCCGCCGGTCGCTTGAAGCCGGCATCGATAAGCTCGCCAACACTGTCAAGGTGACGCTTGGCCCGCGCGGCCGCAACGTTGTGCTGGACAAGAAGTGGGGCGCTCCCACCATTACGAACGACGGCGTGACCATCGCCCGCGAAGTCGAACTGGATGACCCGTTCGAAAACCTTGGCGCGCAGCTGGCCAAGGAAGTCGCCACCAAGACCAACGACGTCGCCGGCGACGGCACCACCACCGCCACCGTCCTCGCCCAGGCACTGGTCAAGGAAGGCCTGCGCAACGTTGCGGCCGGCGCCGCCCCGGGCCAGATCAAGCGCGGCATCGAGGTCTCGGTTGAAGCCGTCGCAGCCCGCCTGCTCGAGAACGCGCGTCCCGTCGAGGGCACCCAGGTTGCGAACGTGGCAGCCATCTCCGCCCAGAGCGATGAGATCGGCGAGCTCCTGGCCGAGGCTTTCGGCAAGGTCGGCAAGGATGGTGTGATCACCATCGAGGAGTCCTCCACCACGCAGACCGAACTGGTCCTCACCGAGGGCATGCAGTTCGACAAGGGCTACCTCTCCCCGTACTTCGTCACCGACGCTGAACGCCAGGAAGCAGTCCTCGAAGACGCGCTCATCCTGATCAACCAGGGCAAGATCTCCTCGGTGCAGGATTTCCTGCCGCTGCTGGAAAAGGCGCTGCAGAGCTCCAAGCCGCTGTTCATCATCGCCGAGGACGTCGAGGGCGAGGCCCTGTCCACGCTGATCGTCAACCGCATCCGCGGCACCCTGAACGTCGTTGCCGTCAAGGCTCCCGGCTTCGGTGACCGCCGCAAGGCCATGCTGCAGGACATTGCAACGCTCACCGGCGCGCAGGTTGTTTCCCCGGAACTCGGCCTGAGCCTGGATTCCGTCGGCCTCGAGGTGCTCGGCACGGCACGCCGCATCACGGTCACCAAGGACAACACCACCATCGTTGACGGCGCCGGATCGGCCGAGGACGTTGCGGCACGCGTTGCCCAGCTCCGCGCCGAGCTGACCCGCACCGATTCCGACTGGGACAAGGAAAAGCTTCAGGAGCGCCTGGCCAAGCTGGCCGGCGGCATCGGCGTGATCAAGGTTGGCGCAGCCACCGAGGTTGAGCTGAAGGAAAAGAAGCACCGCATCGAGGACGCAGTGTCCTCCACCCGCGCCGCCCTCGAAGAAGGCATCGTTGCCGGTGGCGGTTCCGCCCTCATCCACGCCCTCAAGGCACTGGACGAGGACCCCGCAGTCACCGCCCTTGAAGGCGATGCAGCTGCTGCTGTGGGCATCGTCCGCCGCGCACTGGTCCAGCCTGTACGGTGGATCGCCCAGAACGCCGGCTTTGACGGCTATGTCGTAGCTGCCAAGGTTGCGGAATCCGCCGTCCACCACGGCTTCAACGCCAAGACCGGCGAGTACGAAGACCTCATCGCTGCAGGCGTCATCGACCCCGTCAAGGTGACGCGCGCAGCCCTCCGCAACGCCGCTTCCATCGCAGCGCTGGTTCTCACCACCGAGACCCTCGTTGTCGAAAAGCCGGCCGAAGAGGACGAGCACGCAGGTCACAAGCACTAGCTTCCAGGCAGTGCAGTAAAGGCCGGCCGGCGCGGGAGGTTCCCAGGAACCGCCCTCGCCGGGCCGGCCTTTTTGGTGCCCGTCGACCTCTTGGCACTCCTTTCCCGGCCTTTCTGCGGACGCTTGTGCACCCCGGCACCCCGGCGTACCGTGGCGCTTAAAAGGTGCGGGGAGGCATCATGGCATCGTCTGAAGCCGGCCTTGACCGGGGCCGTTCCGCCTTCGAAGGGCATCGCTGGACCGAGGCCTTCGAGGACTTGCTGGACGCCGACCAGCGCGGCGGGCTTCCTGCGCCCGACCTCGAACGCCTGGCCACCGTGGAAATCCTGACCGGCAAGTTTGCCTCGGGAATTGACACCCTCACCCGCGCCCATGAGGAATACCTCGTCGTCGGCGATGTGCCCGGTGCGGCACGGTGCGCCGGGTGGATCGGCATACACCTGATGAACGCCGGCCAGATGGCCCGCGGCACGGGCTGGTTTGCCCGTGCCGGACGGCTTGCGGCCGAGTTGAGCGAACCCTGCGCAGTGGAGGGCCTGGTGCTTCTCCCCACGGCACTGGGCATGCTGTTCGGGGGCAATGCTGAAGGAGCCCGCAGGGTCTTCGCAGATGCCCTGGCCGTCGGCGAAAGGTTCCAGGACCGCGACCTTATGTCGCTCTCTTTGCTGGGTACCGGCCAGGCCAGCTTGATGCTCGGCGACATCAGCGCCGGCCTTGGCCTCCTGGACGAGGTGATGGTTGCCGTGACCGCGGGGGAACTTTCGCCGGTCCCCTCGGGCATCATCTACTGCGCCGTCATTGGCAGCTGCCATCTTGCGTTCGACCTGCGCAGGGCCTTGGAATGGACGGCGGCACTGGACCGGTGGTGTGGGGGACGGCCGGACATGGTCCTCTACAGCGGCCAGTGCCAGGCCCACCGCGCCGAACTGTATCGCCTGCACGGGGCCTGGGATGACGCCGTCAGCGCCGCGAAGAAGGCCCAGCAGCTGTCCGAGGCGGGGGACTATCAGGCCCTCTACGGCGGCTTTTACCAGCAGGGTGAGGTGGAACGGCTGAAGGGTCAGTTCGCTGCGGCAGAGGAATGCTACCGGCAAGCCGGGCGGAGCGGCTATGAACCCCAGCCGGGGCTCGCCCTGCTGAAGCTGGCCCGCAGCGATATCCCCTCCGCCCAGGCCCTCATCCGCAGGGCTGCCGACGCCGCCGACCTCGGCACCCGCCGCCACCTGCTGCCGGCGCTCGTGGAGATTGAGCTGGCAGCGGGGGACACCGACGCTGCCCGGCGGTCCGCCGACGAGCTTGCCGCCGTCGCGCAGGACTGCGGTATGCCCATGCTGCAGGCGGCCTCCTGCCAGGCCGGCGGGGCAGTCATGCTTGCCGAAGGAAAACCCGTCCAAGCTCAGGCGGTCCTGCGGCGGGCGTGGACTCTCTGGCGGGAACTGGGCGTTCCGTTCGAAGCCGCGCGCTGCCGCACCCTGGTGGGCCAGGCGTGCCGCGCATCCGGCGACGACGACTCGGCGGAGATGGACTTCGAGGCGGCACACGCGGAATTCCTTGCCCTCGGCGCTGCCCCGGCAGCTGCCTGGGCAGCCTCGCTCCAGTACACGCACGCGCAGGACGCGCCGCCCGAACCACTCACGCCGCGTGAACTCGAAGTGCTCCGGCTCGTGGCGGCAGGCAAAGCCAACCGCGTGATCGCCGGTGAGCTTTACCTGAGTGAAAAGACCGTCGCGCGGCACATCAGCAACATCTTCCTCAAGCTGGGGCTGCAGTCCAGGGTTGCCGCCACCAGGTACGCCTACGACCACGGGCTCACAGGGTAAGCCGCAGGCTGCATACAAATACCCACCCCGGCCCCGGGGCAAGATGCATAATTCTGCCGACGCGGGCCGCAGGGACGCCGACCTAGTGTCGAACTATGAACATTCCCCTCCTGGCCGGCACCTTCTCCACCGTGCTGTTTGCCCTTGGAATGCTGCCGATGCTTCTCAAGGCGGCGCGCACCAAGGACCTGGAGTCCTACAGCCTGGGCAACCTGGTCCTGAGCAATGTGGCCAACGTTGTTCATTCCGTGTACGTCTTCCACCTGCCGGCGGGGCCGATCTGGTTGCTCCACACGGTGTACGTTCTGGCGTCCGCGCTGATGCTCGTGTGGTGGCTGCGGTACAGGAACGGCCGGCGGGATCCGGAGGCAGGGCGGCCGGGGATTGCCGGGGACAGCTCATCGAAGGTATCCGCAGTGGTTGAACAGGAGGCACCGCAATGAACAACATCGACGGCAACGGCGGGGCGGTCGAAGTGCTCGACACGCTGGTCATCGGAGGTGGGCAGTCCGGCCTGGCCATGGGCCACTACCTCAAGCGCCAGGGCCGCAGGTTCCTGATCCTGGACGCGAATCCGAGGATCGGTGACGCCTGGCGGCAGCGCTGGGACACCCTGAGGCTGTTCACGCCGGCAAAGTTTGACGGCCTCCCCGGTATGCCATTCCCCGGAGACGGTTTGTCCTTTCCCGGCAAGGATGAGCTGGCTGATTACCTTGAGGCCTACGCCACCGCTTTTGCCCTTCCGGTCCGCACCGGTGTCCGGGTCGAGAAGCTCTGGCGGGAGGAGGGGCGGTACGTTGCAGTCTCGGACGGCCGCCGCTGGGAAGCCGGCAACGTGGTTGTCGCGACCGGCTGCACGCAGGCGCCCAGGCTGCCGGACTTCGCGCCGGGCCTTGACCCGTCCATTGTCCAGTTTCACTCCAGCGAATACCGGAATCCGGGCCAGCTCCGGGAAGGCCGGGTCCTGGTGGTGGGACTGGGAAACTCGGGCGCGGAAATCGCCCTTGAAGTCAGCCGGACCCACCCCACGGTCATCGCAGGCAAGCCGGGCGGTGAGCTGCCGGTGCGGCACGGCAGGACCGCGGCCCGTTTCATCTTCCCCGTGGTGCGGTTCCTGGGGCTCCACGTGCTCACCCTGGGCACACCGGTGGGCCGCAAGGCTGCAGCACACAAGCTGGCGCACGCGGACCCTTTGATCAGGACCAAAAGCAAGGACCTGGCTGCCGCCGGCGTCGAGTTTGTCCCGCGGGTGACCGGCGTGCAGGACGGACGCCCCGTTGTGGCGGGCAGTCCCCTCAGCGATGTGTCCAACGTGATCTGGTGCACCGGATACCGCGAATCCTTCGACTGGGTCGAACCCCGGGTGTTCGACGACGACGGGCGGCCCAGGCAGCACCGCGGCGTCGCCACAGACATGCCTGGACTGTTCTTCCTGGGAGAGGAATTCATGTACGCCGCGGTGTCGGCCACCCTGTTGGGCGCATGCCGGGACGCCAGGTACCTGGCCGGCAGGCTCCCGGCCACGGACTAGCCACGGGCTAGCCGCGGGCTAGCCCTGGGCGCGCAACGCCTGGCGCCGCAGCCGCCGGGCCATGTTCTCCGGGAGCCGTTTGGTGATGACCCGGTAGAAGATGAGCACGGCAACGGCTGCCACCACGATGCCCACGAGGTTCAGCAGCAGCTGCAGGGCCGACCCCGCCGCCTTCTGGTACTCGCCCAGAACGAGGGCAACGGCCACGTATCCTGCGGCGGGAACCGTGGTCACGGAAATGAAGACACCGATCAGCGCTGCAGAGCGACGGCTGATGACGGAGAGCATGCCGGCAGTACCGGCCAGCACGGCAACGATCAGCGAGTACGGGCCGGGGTGGTAGATGAACTCGACGGCGGACCCGGTGTCGAGGGTGTTGGCGGGAAAGAGCCCCAGCGGTACTGACAGCCAGGCAGTCAGCGCCGCCAGGAGCATGGCCACGGGAAAGCCGACCCCCAGTGCCAATGCGGCACTGCGTCCCAGTTTCCATTTGCGCTGGGCCAGCGCGACAGCCAAGGCTGCGAGCGGCCCGAACTCGGGTCCGACAGCCATTGCCCCGACGATGGCGATGGTGGAGTCCGTGACGATCCCGATCGCGGCCAGCTGGGTGGCCAGGACCAGGAACGCCAGGTAACTCCAGGTGAGCCGCGAATCCTCGCCTGTCTGGCGCGTCACCTCATCCCAGATCATGGCGTCCGCGCCGTCGCCGGGCGCTGCGGCTTCAGCCCTGTCGGCACGCCGGGACAACATGAGTTCGGGCATGGAGATGGCGATGGAGCCCAGATCCTGAACCTTCAGGGCATGCATTTTTTCCAACAGTTCCTCGACCGATTCCCGGGCCACGTGGGCCACCACAACATCGCCGGGCGGTTGGACGGACGCGCCTTTGTGCACGGCCACCTCCGCCGCGCCGGTTTGCTGTGTGCAGCTTTCCACCACCAGGTCGGAGAGCTCGGCGGGGATGCAAATGCGCACCTGAACGATCACTGTGGCAACTCCTCCGGTTTAGCCGGTTTCGCGAGCCGGCGTCGTTACCAGCCTAGTTTCCCGGCCGGCCCCGGCACGGGACCCTCCTCTGGAAACTCCCAGCGTGCAGTGCCTTAATGGAAGCCGGGGGTTCTTCCCGCCTGCGCCGGCGATTGGCGATAAAAGTTACGAATCGGTAACATGGATGCTTTGGTTATCCGCTTGAGGGGTTTTTCTATGTCCGTAGCGAGAGCCCTGGCCTCGCCGCGCCGCAGTGGCGCAGGCGTTGGACCGAGCCGAAAATCCAAATACAGGCCTGAAATCCAAGGGCTCCGCTCACTGGCCGTGCTGATGGTGGTCAGCTACCACGTCTGGTTTGGACGCGTGTCCGGCGGCGTGGACGTCTTCCTGTTGATCTCCGCGTTCCTCATGACCCTGCAGTTCGTGGGCCGCTATGAGCAGAACAGGCCGATGGCCCTCATCAAACACTGGCTGCACCTGTTCCGGCGGCTCCTGCCGGCGGCAGTCACAGTGATTGCCGCAACCCTGGCGGCGAGCTACCTGCTGCTGCCGCGCACCCGCTGGCTGGACATCGTGGATCAGGCCTGGGCCTCCCTGTTCTACTATGAAAACGCGTTGCTCCAGTCCCGGGCAGTGGATTACTACGCAACCGACCACAGCCTGGCCAGTCCGTTCCAGCATTTCTGGTCCCTGTCGATTCAGGGCCAGGTCTTCATCCTATGGCCCCTGATCTTTTCCGGCGCTGCGTTCCTGGCGAAGAAATACCGGCTGCATTACCGGATCCTGCTGTGCTACATCTTCGCCGGGGTCTTCCTGGTCTCGCTGGTCTACTCCATCATTTTCACGATCACCAACCAGGCCCAGGCCTATTTTGATACCGGCGCAAGGCTGTGGGAATTCGCGCTCGGCACGCTGGTGGCACTGATCCTCCCCGGACTGCGGATTCCCAGGTCCGGTCGCATCGTCCTGGGCTGGCTGGGCATTGCGGCCATGCTCAGCTGCGGGATCCTGCTCAATGTCCAGGCTGCTTTCCCGGGCGTCGCAGCGCTCTGGCCCACCCTCGCAGCCGCGGGCGTCATCGCAGCAGGACAAACCGGCAGCCGGTTCGGCGTCGACCGGATCCTGAGCACCGGCCCGCTGGTCCGCCTCGGTGACAACTCGTACGCCTTGTACCTGTGGCACTGGCCCGTCCTGGTCATCGCGCTGGCGGCCACGGGCCGGGACCAGGCGGGGCCCATCTCCGGAACCGTCATCATTGTGGTCGCGATGGGCCTGGCATTCCTGACCACCAAGTTCATCGAAAAACCGTGGCGGGAGTGGCAGTGGCCGGAAGCCAACCGGCGTCGTTCCTCCATTGCGGTGGCCGCATGCCTGCTCGCCGTGGTTGTCCCCTTGACGGGCATCCAGGTGCAGCAGCATCTCGCGACAACGGCGGCGCAGGCCGCCGCCGAACGGAACAACCCCGGTGCGCAGGCCCTTCTTCCGGGATTTGTTGACCGGAGCGACGGTGACGCGGCGATACTCCCGGCAGCGGAGCAGTTGCCAGCGGATTGGGCTACTCTCTCCGGCCCGTGCACCGGTGGCCTGGAGCCTGAAGACGACGCCATCAGGGACACCTGCAGCCAGAGCGGACCCTCCGAGGATCCGGTCAGATCCGTACTGGTCCTGGGTGATTCGCATGCGCAACAGTGGCTTGCAGCGATTGGAAAGTTCGGCGAGGAACAAGGCTGGACGGTTTACGCGATGCTCAAGGGCGGCTGCCAGGTTCAACCCGCAACACCCGAGCTGGAAGAAACGAACCCGGACTGCAAGAGCTATAACGACGCCGTGGCGGAGCAGATTACCCGGAACCCGCCGGACGCCATCATGGTCGTCGGGACCGCCGCGGCTCCGTCGTCCCCCGCGGAAGTCCTCACCCCGGGACTTGAAGAAAGCGCCAGGACATGGACGGACCTGGGAATTGACGTTGTAGCCATCCGGGACAATCCCCGCTTCGACTTCAACATGGCGGACTGCGTGGTCACCAAAGGTGAGGACAGTCCGGACTGCCGGCCCGCCCAGGCCAACCTCCTGGCGGCCGAGAGCCCTCTTGCCGGCTTGGACGGAAAAGTCCCCGGCCTGGCCTTTGTGGACATGACGGACCTGATCTGTGACGGCACCTACTGCCCAGGGGTTGTCGGAAATACCTTTGTCTACCTGGATAACAACCACCTCACCCGTACCTATGTCGCCAGCATGTCCTCCGTTTTCGGGGAGAGGCTCATGGCGGCCACGGGCTGGAAGGATCAATGACAGCGGAAGTCCTGAGCGAAGCCGCAAGGCAAAGAACCAAAAAGGCGGACAGGAAGGGGTACCGGCCCGAGGTCCAGGGCCTCAGGGCGCTGGCAGTCCTGATGGTGGTCACCTACCATGTGTGGCTTGGCCGGGTGTCCGGCGGAGTGGATATCTTCCTGCTGATTTCCGCGTTCCTGCTCACGCTCTCCTTTGTACGCAAGGTGGAAAGCGGGAGCCCGCTCAAGCTGGTCAGCCACTGGCTGCACCTCTTCAAACGGCTGCTGCCGGCCGCCGTCGTCGTTATCCTGGGTGTCCTCGCGGGCACCTGGGCCATCCTTCCCCAGAGCCGCTGGCCGGACGTCCTGGACCAGGCGTGGGCCTCACTGCTCTACCGGCAGAACTGGCTGCTCGCGGACTCGGCCGTGGACTACTACGCCCAGGACCACTCGGGGGCCAGCCCCCTGCAGCATTTCTGGTCGCTGTCCATCCAGGGGCAGGTCTTTATCCTGTGGCCGCTGGTGTTCGCCGGTGCCGCGGTGCTGCACCGGTTACTGCGGCGTCCGGCGATCAGCTACCGGCTGCTGCTGGCCCTCGCCTTCGGGGTCATTTTCGCGGCTTCCCTGGCCTATTCCATCGAGCAAACGGCCACTAACCAGGCCTACGCGTACTTTGACACCCGGACCAGGCTGTGGGAATTCGCGCTGGGCTCCCTGCTGGCGCTGGCTCTTCCGTACCTGAGGCCGGGCCGGCTGCTTCGCGTCATCCTGGGATGGGCGGGCGTGGCGGCCATGGTGTCCTGCGGCCTGCTGCTGACAGTGGACCGGTCCTTTCCGGGTTTCGTGGCGCTGTGGCCCACGTTGGCCGCCGCGGCAATCATTGTGGCCGGCCAGTCCGGCAGCCGCTTTGGCGCCGACCGTCTCCTGAGCTGGAAGCCCCTCGTGTCGCTCGGAGACAACTCCTATGCGCTGTACCTGTGGCACTGGCCGCTCCTGGTCCTCGCCCTCGCCGGCACCGGTGTCGTCTCGCCCAACCTTTTCCAGGGCCTCGCCATCGTGGCGGCCTCCGTGGTGATGGCCGTGCTCACCACACGGTTCGTGGAAAAGCCCCTGCGGGAATGGCACTGGCCGCAACGGCGGATCTGGCGGAACGCCGTCGTGATTGTGGCCTGCGGGGCCCTGCTCGCAGGGCCGGTGTCCCTCTGGCAGACCAAACTGACTGCCGAGGAAGCCGCCGCTGCGGCGCAGCCCAGGGAACTGACTCCGGGTGCAGCTGCCCTCACCCCCGAAAACGTGGGAAAACCGACGCCGGAAGCGAAGATCATTCCGGCGCCGGCCGCCATGAAGAATGAGTGGGCGGACATCGACGGACTGTGCACCGACGCGAATGTGCCGAGCGATCCGCTGCTCTCGGGCTGCCTGCAGAACAGCAAGCCCGAGGTGGTTACCAAACGGATCGTGGTGCTGGGCGATTCGCACGCGCAGCAGTACATGGCTGCGCTGGGGCCGATCGCCAAGGAACATGGCTGGGAAGTGGTCACGCTCCTCAAGGGCAACTGCCGCTTTGGTGCCGAGTCTGCCGAGCGCGACGCCGAATGCAATGCCTTCAACAAGGCAAGCGCCGCCTACGTCCTGGAGCACAGGCCGGATGCCGTGTTCACCGTTGCGTCCCTGACGCACACGGATGCCCCGTTCGAAACGGAAGTTCCCGGCTACCTGGAAGGCATTAAGCCGTTCACCGACGCCGGAATGGACGTGGTGGGGGTCCGGGACAACCCGCGGTTTGCCTTCAATATGCCCGAGTGCGTCCAAAAGAAGGGCGCTGACGCAACCGACTGCAACCCGCCGCTTGGCGAATCGCTCGCGGAGTCGTCGCCCCTGGAGCAATACCGGGGGGTGGAAGGCCTGCACCTGATGGACCTGAGCGACTTCATCTGCGCGGGCGGAATATGTCCTGCAGTGGTTGGCAACGTCTACGTCTACAAGGATGACAACCACCTGACCAAGACGTACGTGCAGAGCATGATTCCCATGTTCGAGCAGCGGTTGCTGGCCGCCACCGGCTGGACCTGATGCCGGATGTCCGGCGGGCCGGAGGCGGCGCGTGCGGTTGCTCACATTACCGCCGCGGAATATGGGGATCGCCGCCGAGGTTCTAGAATTTATTCAATACTTCGGCACCAAGGCACCACCATCTGCACAGGCCAGTCCCGTAATGACGGGCTGGTCATCAGCTGCAACCCCTACCCGTGAACCCCGGAATTAAGGTAAGAGGCGCACTCATGACCCAGCCCGAACACAACCCGTTCGGCTTTATCGGCCTGACCTACGACGACGTCCTGCTCCTGCCAGGGCACACCAACGTCATCCCGTCAGAGGCAGATACCTCCTCGCGCATTTCAAAGCGCATCTCCGTCCAGACCCCGTTGCTGTCCGCCGCGATGGACACCGTCACGGAGTCCCGGATGGCCATCGCCATGGCCCGCCAGGGCGGCCTCGGCGTGGTCCACCGCAACCTGTCGGTCCAGGACCAGGCGGACCAGGTGGACCGCGTGAAGCGCAGCGAGTCCGGGATGATCACCAACCCGCTCACCATCGGTCCGGAAGCAACGCTCGCCGAACTGGACGAGATTTGCTCGCAGTACCGCGTCTCCGGCCTGCCGGTAGTGGATGAAGGCATGCGGCTGCTGGGCATCGTCACCAACCGCGACACCCGCTTCGTGCCGGAAGCTGATTTCCCCATCCGCCTGGTCAGCGACGTCATGACCAAGATGCCCCTCGTCACCGGGCACGTCGGCATCAGCCGCGAGGAAGCCTCGCACAAGCTCGCCACCAACAAGATCGAAAAGCTCCCGCTGGTTGACGACCAGGGCCGGCTCAAGGGCCTCATTACCACCAAGGACTTCACGAAGGCCGAGCAGTACCCGCTTGCCACCAAGGACGATGAAGGCAGGCTCCGGGTCGGCGCAGCCATCGGCTTCTTCGGTGACGGCTGGGAACGTGCCATGACCCTCGTGGACGCCGGCGTGGACGCCCTCTTCGTGGACACCGCCAACGGTCACTCCCAGGGTGTGCTGGACATGATCCGCCGCCTGAAGTCGGATCCCGCGGCCGCCCACGTGGACATCATCGGGGGCCAGGCTGCTACCCGCGAGGGCGCACAGGCCCTGATCGACGCCGGCGCCGACGGCATCAAGGTAGGCGTGGGTCCGGGCTCCATCTGCACCACACGCGTTGTTGCCGGTGTGGGTGTCCCGCAGATTACCGCCATCTACGAGTCCGCGAAAGCGGCCATCCCGGCCGGCGTTCCGCTGATTGCCGACGGCGGCCTGCAGTACTCGGGCGACATCGGCAAGGCGCTGGTTGCCGGCGCCGACACCGTGATGCTCGGTTCCCTGCTGGCCGGTTGCGACGAGTCACCGGGTGAGCTCATTTTCGTGAACGGCAAGCAGTTCAAGAGCTACCGCGGCATGGGTTCCCTCGGAGCCATGCAGACCCGCGGCAAGAACACGTCCTACTCCAAGGACCGCTACTTCCAGGCCGACGTCTCCGGTGACGACAAACTGATTCCTGAGGGCATCGAGGGCCGGGTGGCCTACCGTGGTCCGTTGGCCTCCGTTGCCTACCAGCTGGTGGGCGGACTCCGCCAGACCATGTTCTACACCGGCGCCCCCACGGTGGCCGAGCTGAAGGCGCGCGGCAAGTTCGTCCGCATCACCCCGGCCGGACTCAAGGAGTCTCACCCGCACGACATCCAGATGACGGTGGAAGCGCCGAACTACGGTTCGCGCTAGTCCCTGTTCAAACGGGCCGCGGGGAACTGTCCCCGCGGCCCGTTTGTGTCTGCGCACGGGATTAGGCTGGAGCCATGTCCCAACCACGCCACCCCGCCGAACTGAACCCGAAAAGGGAACCACAGCGGCGGCTGGCACTGAGGCCCTACGCCCGGGCCGTCGCGCAGGTGCTGCGGGTCAGCTTCCGGGCCTCGCCTGCCGCCGTCGTGATGAAGGTGGTTGGCTCGCTGATCTCGGCGCTGCTGCCGCTGGTCACCACCTACTTTGCCGCCCTGACCACCACCGCCCTGGCCGCCGCGTATTCCGGCGACGCGGCCGCCGGCCAGCAGGCGATCGTCTACGTCATCATCACGGCCGCCCTGGGTCTGTTCTGGGGTGCCTTCAGCAGCGTGGACCGCTACATCCAGCAGCTTATGAGCTTCCGGGTGGGAGCGATTGTGGGGGACCTCATGTACGAGCGGTTCCTTGCACTCGAGTTCTGGAGATACGACGACAAGGAAACGGTGGACCTGTACGACCGCGCCAAACGGTTCTCCGATTCCTACGCCCGGGTCCTGGACCGGATTGCCGCGATCTTCACGCAGCTGGTCTCGGTGATCCTGGCGGTCGGAGCCCTCCTGCTGGTGAGCTGGTGGATCGCCGTGATCGTCCTGGTGGCCATCGTCCCCAGCGTCTACCTGCAGTTCAAGCTTTCCCGCGAGCAGATCGCCCACTGGAACACCCAGGTCGATTCGCGCCGCCAGCGCCGGATGATTGAGACCAACCTGCTGCGCCCCCAGCACATTGCCGAGATGCGCCTGTACGGGATCGTCGGCTACCTCATGGGTCTCCGCTCCCGACTCCGGGACGCTGACGAAAAACGGCGGCTGGATTTCCAGAAACGCTACATTCCCAAGCAGCTGGCGGCGGACGCCCTGCAGTACGGCGCCGAGGTTGTGTCGCTGATCTGGGTGGTGGGCCAGATCATCGCCCGTGCCCAGCCGGTGGGCCAGTTCCTGTACGTCCAGCAGATCGTCAGCAGGGCACTGTCCACCGCCAACAACCTCGTCTCCTCACTCAGTTCCATCGACGAGGACCTGGCCAACCTCAAGGACTACGAACTCTTTATGGCGTTGCCGGTGCATTCCGAGCACGCCCCGCCGCTGCTGCAGGCCCCCAAAACCGTGGAGCTGCGGGACATCCGCTTCACGTACACCGGCAGCGACATCGAAGTGATCCGCGGCATCACCATGACCATCCGGGAGGGCCAGCACATCGCCATTGTGGGAGAGAACGGCGCCGGCAAGTCCACCCTGATCCGGATCCTGGCGGGGCTGTACCGCCCGGATTCGGGTCAGGTGATGCTCGACGGCGTCGACCTCGCCGCCGTCGACGTCAAGTCCTGGCACCGCCACCTGGCGGTGCTGAGCCAGGAATTCCTCAAGTATGAGTTCGCCACGGCAGCGGAGAACATTCTCTTCGGCGACGTCGATTCGCCGCGGGACGATGGGCGGATCCGGCGGGCGGCGTCCGACGCCGAGGCCCTGGAGTTCATCAACAAGCTGCCCAATGGCCTGGACAACCACGTCAGCAACTGGATGGAGGATCCCCGCGGCCGCAAGGGCAGCGGACTCAGCGGAGGCCAGTGGCAGCGACTGGCAATGGCCCGGAACTTCTACCGGAACGCCACCTTTATGGTGATGGACGAGCCGACGTCGGCGATCGACGCCCTCGCCGAACACCGCATTTTCACCCGCCTCTTCGCCGACCGCAGCAGCACCATCATCGCCATCAGCCACCGGCTCGCGACGATCGAGAAAGCGGACGTTGTCTACATGCTCGAGGACGGAAGGGTTGTGGAACAGGGAACCCATAAGGAGCTGGTGGCGCTGCGGGGCCGCTACTTCAGGATGTTCGAATCCCAGCTGGCCGTGGACGAAGCCGAGGGCGTCTGACCGGTGCGCCGGGCGGCCTCAGCGGCGTTCGAGCCACCGGGCGTACAGTTCGGCACTGTTCGTCATGAGCCGGCGGGTATATGCCAGCCCTGCGGCTACCCCCAGCGGCAGCGTCATGAGCATTCCCAGGATGGGTAGCGTTTCCGGCCAGCCGCCCTTGGGCGTGAACAGCACAAGGGCAGCAATGCCCAATGCGCTGGCGATCAGGACGGTCCGTATCATGCCAGGCGTGATCCGGATTCCCTGCTCCACCCGGGGGATGTCCGAAGCAGGCTTTGGGGCCTTGCGCGTAAACCGCGGCCACACTGTGAAGACCCAGCCCAAGGACGCGAAGACTGCGCCGAGGATTGCCATGAAAAGTCCCAGTTCCGGGCTTTGCCCAAGGACCAGTGCGAGTACCGCGTGCACTGCTCCCGAGATCGCCAGTACTCCGGGATACCACCAGGCGGAGAAAACCCAGGACCGGCGCTGGGCGAAGCCGACGGCCGTCGCGCGGGGATCCGTGGCCGTGCCCGTCATGCCGGCACCGACAGGAGCGCGCGGACTGCCGCGCCAGGCTTTTCCCCGGCCGCCAGATCCCTCACCGTCAGTTGGCCGCTGTCGTCGAGCGGGGCTGCGGCCAGTTGGAGGACACCGTTCTCTAGCACCTTGATGTTTGCGATGGCGGGCTCAGCCGTGCCGTCGTAGCGGCGGGAGGTTACGATCCCGCCGGACGGCGACGTGGCTTCCGCGACGGCGTCGTTGACTGTGGCCTCCACCATGTCCATGATGGCCGCACCTTCATTCATGGGCAGGCACACGTACTCACTCAGGGGACGCAGGAAGAGTGCCACCCGGCCAACGGGGGAGTCTGCAATATAGGCCGGCGCCACCGCGTCCGGCCCAACCCTGGTGATGTCGAACCACAGCGTTGCGGAGCTGAAGACCCGGGCGAGGTGGCGGGCGGGGCCGTGAAGGCTGACCTTCTCACCATCAACCGAGGCGGTATCCCTGACGTTAAGGGTGCCGACGCCGGCCCGGACCAGGTCGTGGTCGTCCGGCAGGTCCGCCAGCCCCAGCGCCCGGCGGGTCAGTCGCGTGCCGGGTCCCGGCTCGAAGGCGAGCAACGCCAAAATCTCGTGGCTCGTGACGCGGTACGCCGCGTCGGGCAGTTTCTGCTCAGTCATGAAGTCCTTTTATCCGCTGGTGCCGCATCTTTCTCAGGGTGCCGCTCAGCTAGCCGAATCCGAGCTTACCGCCCGCCCACCCCAGGGCGTCTTTGGCACCGTTGGCAAGGTCTTTCACCCCGCCCACTACCCCCGAACCGAAGTCCCAGATCCTCTTGGTGACCGGAACATCGCCGGACGCCATGGAAGCAAGACCCCACAGTAGGCCGGCGCCGCCAATGGCGGCCGCGACGGGCAGGCCTACGCCGGTTGCAGCGGCTATGCCGGCGGCAAGGGCAAGGCCTCCTCCTACGGCGCCATCGGCCACGCGGAAGGGATCACGGTTCTCGTAGCCTGACATGATGTCCAAGACGCCGAGACCCATGCCCAGCACCACAAGGCCCTTGCCCACCACCTTCATGGAGTCGAAAAACTTGCTGGTGCCGGCTTCGACTTTCGCCAGGTCGATGTTCCAACTGAACTTGTCGGCCACAAACTGAAGTGCGCTCGTGATCTTCGACGCCCCGCTGCCGTCGTCAGCCCCCCACTTCTCCAGCAGCCATTCAAGTCCCGAAGGCGCGTGTTCGTAGTTGGGGTCCGTAAAGGCATCGCCCCAGTTCCGAACCGCAGCCGGCGTCGACTGGGACGCCGGTGCCGGGGCACCCTGAGCAGGGGACACCGGGGCAGGGGCAGCCGGTCCAGGGGACGAAGTAGTGCCGCCGCCTTCGCTGGCTCGTTCCTGCTCGCTGGCATGGGCCAGCAGGACTTTCGACTGGCTGTTGAGCGACTCCGAAGACCGGTTCAGCATGGGGCGCAGGGTGGAAGTCCATTCAGTGCGGAACTTGTCCCCGTCTGAGCCCTTCCAGGCAGCAGATTGAACCAGCGAATTGACGCTGGATTCCACGTTCTTCAGCCGGGTCCCTGATTGACCCAGGGATTTTGACAGTGCCCGAAGCTGTTCGATGTCAGCACCGTAAAAGCCTGGCGCCATAGTTTCCCCCAAATTGTTCCTGCCGGTGATACCCGCCTGCGGCGTGTCAGTTCAAACTATTCCATGATCCGACGCCACGCGATGGGGACTTGTCCCCGGGTTCGTTGTCGGCGTCTGACGGCGGTACCAGACTGCCAGCCGGGGCATTTCACGCAGGAACCGCCGGCGGCGCAAGAATGCGCAGCCGGCGGTTCCCTCAATACTTGTGCCCGCGTGGGGGCTAGGAGGCGGTCACGGAGGTGTCATCAAGGAAGAAATACGTCGACAGCGATGAATCCTCGACGCCCAGGAAGCGCAGGGTCACGCTCTTGCCCTTGTAGGCGGAAAGGTCCAGTTGCTTCTGGACGTAGCCGGTTGACTCGTTGAGGTTGGAGTAGGTGGCCAGCGTGGCGGTGGTTCCGCCGCTGATGACCTGGACTTTCAGGGTGTCGTACGCGGTGCTGGCAGTGGTTTCGTCCGACTGCACCTTCAAGTAGAAGGACAGTTGCGCGGCAGACACGGTGGAGGGGACAGCAAACGCTTGGTCTAGCTTGTAGGACGTTGCCTGGCCCCAGCCGTTGAGCCCGGCGAACCGCGTGCCCGTGCGGGCATTGGCTCCGGTCTCAAAAGTGTCGGCATGGTCGGAGGTCCACGAGACCGCGCCCTCTTCGAAGCCCGGGTTCAGCAACAGGTTGCCCGACGGCGGGGGAGTGGTCCCGCCGAGCAGGCCCATGGTCTTGGTGGCGTCCGAGAGTCCTGCGCCGCAGCCGGTGGTGCAGCCGCCCGGCATGGCCCGGGTTCCCTGCTTGAGCGTGGACTCGACCTGAGCCGGGGTGAGCGAGGACGTCTTGGATTTCATCAGCGCGGCGAGCCCGGCCACGTGGGGAGCGGCCATGGACGTGCCCTGGTAGTTGGCGTAACCGGCGGAGGACGGCGTGGTGGTGCCCGTGTTGATGGTGGAGAGGATGCCGCCGCCGGTCACCCTGACGTCACCACCAGGCGCGGTCAGGTCCACCGTGGCGCCGTAGTTGGAGTAGTAGGAAAGGCTGCCGCTCGGGTTGCTGGCAGCCACGCTCACAACGCTGTTGCAGTTCGCGGGCCGGAATCCGGAAGCGTCCTGGTTGCTGTTGCCGGCCGCGACTACCACCGTGGCTCCGCGGGACACTGCGGAATCGATGGCAGCCTGGTAGGTGCTGCCGCAGGAGCCGGATCCGCCCAGGCTCATGTTGATGACCTTGGCGGGGTTGGCGTTGGCAGGGATGCCTGAGACCGTTCCGCCGGCCGACCAGATGATCGCATCGGCAATGTCGGACAGTGATCCGCCGCACTTGGCCAGGACCCTGACGGGCACCACTTTGGCGTTGGGTGCGACGCCGGCAACACCCGTGGCGTTGCCGGTCACGGCTGCCACGGTGCCGGCGACGTGGGTGCCGTGCCAGGAGCTGTTGCCGGCCGTCGTCTGCCCGCACTCTCCGGCGGCGTACCAGTCGCCCTGGTCCTGCGCGTTGGCGTCGCGGCCGTTGCCGTCGCGCGCCGCGGTGGCGTCGGAGACGAAGTCATAGCCCGGGAGCACATTCGCGTCGAGGTCGGCGTGGGCCGTGATCCCGGTGTCGATAACCGCCACTGTCACGCCCGTCCCGGTGGCGACGTCCCATGCGCCGGGGATCCGCATGCCGTTCGTGGCGGTGAAATCCCACTGCTCCCCGTAGCGGGGGTCGTTCGGCGTGAGCGCAACGGTCATCCGGGCGTCAGGCTCAACGGACTCCACCGCCCCGGTTGCCGCAATGTCCGCCATGAAATCCCGGGCGTCCTGCCCGGACAGTGCCTTGTCCGCCTCGATCAGCGTACCGCCGGTAGCCAGGGTGCGTACTTCCTTCACGGTCACGCCTTGGGAGCCGGCCGCCTTGCCCCACGCATTGGCGCGTCCGTTCGGGGTGGCGTTTGCCGCCGTCTCCTTGTAAACCACGATGAATTTCGTATAGGCCTCGCCGGAGGCGACGTCCTGGACCGTGGCGGTTTGGGCCGCGGCCGGTCCGGCTGCGGCGTCCCCGCCCTCAGTGGTGGCGAAGACCGGCGAACTGGCGAAGGCCAGGGTGCCGACTGCTGCGGCGAGCGACAGGGCCACGATGCGGTGGCGCCTGACTGATGCACTTCCTGCTCTTACCAAAGGGAACTTCTTTCTCGGATCGGGCACACGGGTGGCCCGGAGGGTGGAGTGATGGATGGTCACGTGGTGGATCAGGTGGTAACCGAGAGTAAACGTAAAGGTATTTTCATAACTTGTAAATGGTTGACAAAACGTGTCAATAAAGGGTGGACTATCAGTTTCCGGGATGGCCGCGGGGCGTCGCCCCGCCGTATCCCGCGTGGTCAAGTAAAGTGGTCACGTGACTTATGAGATTGAGATTGGCCGTGGCAAGCGTGGGCGTCGTGCCTACTCCCTGGATGACATCGCGATCGTCCCCAACCGTCGTACGCGTGATCCCAAGGACGTTTCGGTCTCGTGGCAGATAGATGCCTACAAGTTCGACATGCCGGTGATCGCGGCGCCCATGGACTCGGCGATGTCGCCCGAGACCGCCATTGCCCTGGGGCGCCTCGGCGGCCTGGGCGTGCTGGACCTTGAGGGTCTCTGGACCCGGTACGAGGACCCCCAGTCGGTGCTTGACCAGATCGGGGCTCTGGAGGACGAGACCAACAGCCCGGCCGTCACCCGGCGGATGCAGGAGCTCTACCAGGCGCCGATCCAGCCGGAACTGATAACCTCCCGCCTGGCCGAGATCCGGGCCGCCGGCGTGACGGTGGCCGGCTCGCTCACCCCGCAGCGCACGCAGGAGCACTACAAGACTGTCGTCGCGGCCGGCGTGGACATCTTCGTGATCCGGGGGACCACGGTTTCGGCCGAGCACGTCTCCAAGGACCACGAGCCGCTGAACCTCAAGCAGTTCATCTATGAGCTCGATGTCCCGGTGATCGTGGGTGGCGCGGCCGGATACACCCCTGCCCTCCACCTCATGCGCACCGGCGCCGCCGGCGTGCTCGTGGGCTTCGGCGGCGGCGCCACCACAACCACCCGTCGCGCCCTGGGCATCCACTCGCCCATGGCTTCCGCCATTTCCGACGTCGCCGCGGCCCGCCGCGACTACATGGATGAGTCCGGCGGTCGTTACGTTCACGTGATTGCCGACGGCGGCATGGGTTCCTCCGGCGACATCGTCAAGGCCATTGCCATGGGCGCTGACGCCGTGATGCTCGGGAGCGCGCTGGCGCGCGCCGAAGAAGCGCCGGGCAAGGGCTGGCACTGGGGCCAGGAGGCCCACCACCTGGAACTGCCGCGCGGCGACAGGGTCAACGTCGGCACTGTGGGCCCGCTCGAGGAGGTCCTCTTCGGTCCCGGCCACCACACCAACGGCACGTCCAACCTGATCGGCGCCCTCCGCCGCTCCATGGCAACCACCGGCTATTCGGACCTGAAGGAATTCCAGCGGGTCGACGTCGTCGTGTCCCCCTACTCCGGAAACTGAAACGCCACCCGAAGCTGACCCGCCACCTCCACGACTGAGCCGGTCCCGGGACTCCGGGACCGGCCCCAAATGGGCCCTGCCCATCCGCATGCCTAGGAAGTAGTCTGGTGAACTACGAGGTTTGATGCGGATGGAGGCGTGAAATGAACAGTTCTTCCGGTGGTTCGTCCTTTCCCCAGGGGGCACTTGGCCCTGCCGCCAGGGAAGCGTCGCTGGCGGCGCTCAAGGCAACGATGGAGCCGGGCAAGGAACTCGACATCCTCATCGTCGGCGGCGGCATCGTGGGCACCGGCGCCGCGCTGGACGCAGTGACCCGCGGCCTGAGCGTGGGCATCGTGGAGGCCAGCGACTGGGCCGCAGGTACGTCGTCACGGTCCTCCAAGCTCATCCACGGCGGCCTGCGCTACCTCGAAATGCTCGATTTCGGGCTGGTGAAGGAAGCACTTCACGAACGCGGCCTGCTGTTGTCCGAAATCGCCCCCCACCTTGCCCGGCCAGTACCTTTCCTCTACCCGCTGACCAGGCCCTTCTTCGAAAGGCCTTACGTGGGCGCGGGTATTGCCCTGTACGACGTCATGTCCATTTCCAGCGGCCACCAGAGGGGCGTCCCGTTCCATAAGCACCTGTCCCGCCGCGGCACATTGCGGGCTGCGCCGAGCCTGAAGGATGACGCCTTCGTCGGCTCCATCCGCTACTACGACGGCCAGGTTGACGACGCCAAGTACGTGGCCAACCTCATCCGCACCGCGGCGTATTACGGCGCCCATGCAGTCAACCAAACGGCTGTGGTCGATTTCCTGCGCGAAGGCGAGCGGGTGGTTGGCGCCAAGGTGGTCAACCGTGAGGACGGTTCCACCTTCAGCATCCGGGCCAAGCAGGTCATCAACGCCACCGGCGTCTGGACCGATGAAACCCAGGCCATGGTGACGGACCGCGGGCAGTTGAAGGTGCGTGCCTCCAAAGGCATCCACCTGGTGGTCCCGCGCGACCGGTTCCAGTCGACTGTCGGGCTGATCCTGCGGACCGAAAAATCGGTGCTGTTCGTCATTCCGTGGGGCCGGCACTGGATCATTGGCACCACGGACACGGATTGGCATTTGGACAAGGCGCACCCGGCTGCGTCCAGCAAGGACATCGACTACATCCTCGAGCACGTCAACAAGGTGATGAAGCGGCCCCTGACCAGGGAGGACGTCGAAGGCGTCTACGCCGGGCTGCGTCCGCTCCTGGCCGGCGAGAACGACTCAACGGCAAAGCTTTCCCGCGAACACGTGGTGGCACATCCGGTGCCGGGCCTTGTGGTGGTGGCCGGCGGCAAGTGGACCACCTACCGTGTCATGGCCAAGGACGCCGTCGACGAAGCAACGCGGAGCATGGACGAACGCGTTCCGCCCAGCTGCACCGACACCATCCCCCTGCTGGGCGCCAGCGGCTTCAAAGCGGCGTGGAACCGCCGGAACCGGACGGCAGAGGAAACCGGCGTGCATGTGGCCCGGATTGAACACCTGCTCAACCGGTACGGATCGATGGCCGCGGAAGTCCTGGCCCTCATCAAGGAAAACCCGGCCCTGGCCGAACCGTTGCCTGGAGCCGACGACTACCTCCAGGCCGAAGCGGTCTACGCGGCCACCCATGAAGGGGCGCGTCATGTACACGACGTTTTGACGCGCAGAACCCGCATTTCCATTGAGTCCTGGGACCGGGGTGTGTCCGCCGTCCCCGTAGTCGCTAAGCTGATGGGGGAAATTCTTGGCTGGAGCGATGCGCAGCGCGAAAGCGAAATCAAGCATTACCTTGCCCGGGTGGAAGCCGAACGGCTGAGCCAGGAGCAGCCTGACGATGAATCTGCCGACGCCGCGCGCCTGGGCGTCGAGGACATCGTCCCGTTGCGCTGACAAGGCAGATGCCTGACGCGCGCCTCCTGCCTCACTGAAGGGACAACTCTTGGCGGAACCACTGGACCGGTACGATGCCGAACTCACCACGCCGGAAATGGTGATTCTTGAGCTTGATGCCAAGGACAAGGTTGACGCAGCGACCCAGCTCGCGCAACGGCTCCATGCGGCCGGGCGCGTCTCGGACCTCGACGGCTTCCTGAAGCACGTCAACGCCCGGGAACACCAGCTGGCCACCGGCCTGCCCGGGGGAGTCGGTCTTCCGCACGCCCGCAGCGAGTTCGTGTCGCGGACCTCCATCGCTGTGGGCATCACCAAGTACGGAAAAGCCCTGGACTTCGGTGCGGCCGACGGGCCGGCCACGGTCATCCTGCTCATCGCCACGCCGGCCAGCTCTTTCTCGGACCACCTTGAGGTGCTCGCCACCCTGGCCCGCTCCCTGTCGAAGGAGTCGTTCCGGGAATCCCTGCGCCGGGCCTACGATCCCGAAGTGATCGCCGAGCTCATCAACTCCAGCCTGGTGTTCTTCGACCACTAGACATCGGGGCTGGCAGCTCAAAACTGCGCGAACGTACACTTGGGGCCCCATTGCGAGCGGCCCCAAGTGTTCGCTCGCGCTACCCCCGTTTCGTTGTTCTACACGCGGACGAAGTACGGTTAACGTGTGTTGAAAACTGCCCTCAAACCCCGCTGGATCGCAGGCCTGGTGTTTGCGATCGTTATTTCCGGGGTTTTCGTGCTGCTGAGCCAGTGGCAATTCGGCAGGTCAACCCAGCCGGAGGCGCCTGTTTCGTCCGGCACTGAGGAGAGCAAGCCGCTCATCTCGGTACTGCAGCCGGGTGACTTCTTCCTCGGCTCCGTGGCGGACCAGATGGTCACCGCCAAAGGAACCTACGATCCCGACAAACAGGTGCTGGTTCCGGGCCGCCTCAACGGCGGCGCCACTGGCTATTGGGTTGTCTCGGCGTTTGCGGTCCAGGATGCCCCCGTCCTCAGCGGCGTTGGCGCATCACCCCGGACATGGATCCCGGTGGCGCGCGGATGGGTGGCCGATACGGCGGAAGCCGGGCCGCCGCCGTCGGGCGTTATTGAACTGACCGGACGGCTCCTGCCGTCCGAGGCGCCGCTGCCCAACACCGCCCCCGAAAGCGGATTCGCGACTGCGGTGTCCGTGGCCGAACTGATCAACGTCTGGGAAGTCAGCAGCTATCCGGGGTTCGTCGCCGCCACGTCCGAGGTGGCCGGAGGCTCCGACGTCAGCGCCGCGGCTGCCGGCAGCGAGCTAAAGCCCCTGCGCATCGGCCCGCAGCCCCCGGCCCAGCAGGTGAACTGGCTAAACCTCTTCTACTCCGTGGAGTGGATTGTGTTCGCCGGCTTCGCGCTGTTCATCTGGTGGCGCATGGTGAAGGACGACTACCGTCGGGACCTTGAGGACGACGAGGACGACGACCACGGCCAGCACCATGACAATTCCGGCCCTCCCGAGCAATCCAGCCCTTCCGAACAAAAGGTACAGCCATGATCGACCCCAAGCCGGCCATCCAGCCACAGCCGTCTCAGACCAGCGCATCGCGCCCCGGTTCAGGCACCGGAAAACCGGGCAAGAAGCGTAGGTTTGGCGGCACCGAAGCCCAGATCCGTTCGGCCCTGAAGTTTTACAAAGTCCTCGCATACCTCACGGGCGGGATGCTCCTGCTGCTGTGCGCAGAACTGGTTGCCCGCTACGCGTTCGGCCAGTACCTGTTCGCAGGCGGAACCAACGCCGTGACCGGCCAGCCGTTCGGTATCGGGTTTGCCGACGCTGAGCCGCAGGGCGTGCTGGGGGGAGTGAACCTCTCGGTGGCGGTACTGATTGTGCACGGCTGGATGTACGTCGTGTACCTGATGTCCAACTTCCGCCTGTGGTCGCTGATGCGGTGGCCGTTCGCGAAGCTGATCGTCCTGGCCCTGGGCGGTGTGGTTCCGTTCCTCTCTTTCTTTGTCGAGAAGAAGTTCCACGCAGAGGTCGAGGCCGAACTCGCCGCCAATCCGCAGGCATCAAAGCGCTACTGACCCCGTCGGTGCCGGCTGCAGTGTGAGATCCCTAACGACCGGGGCCGATTAAGGCCGCCGGGGGCCGCCTCAAGGTGCGACGCGGCAGGCGCCCAAGTAGTCTAGGACGGTGACTACTCCCACTGCATCCCAGACTTCCCAGAAGCCGGTGCTGGTTGTTGACTACGGTGCCCAGTACGCGCAGCTGATTGCCCGCCGCGTCCGGGAAGCAAATGTGTATTCGGAAGTGGTTCCGCATACCTACAGCACCGAGCAGCTACTGGCCAAGAACCCCGCCGCCATCATCCTTTCGGGTGGCCCTTCCAGCGTGTATGCCGACGGCGCACCGAAGGTGGGTGCAGACCTCTTCGAAGCCGGGATCCCCGTTTTCGGCATCTGCTACGGCTTTCAGGCGATGGCCGACGCCCTTGGCGGCACGGTAGCCCAGACAGGCCTGCGCGAATACGGCGCGACGGAAGCCACCACGGTGGGGGAGGCCCGGTCCATCCTGGACGGCCTGCCGCACCACCAGAAAACCTGGATGAGCCACGGCGATTCCGTCCAGGAAGCCCCGGAAGGCTTCGAAGTGCTGGCCACCACTGCCGGCGCTCCCGTGGCGGCATTCGCCAACGAGGAGAAGTGCCTCTACGGCGTGCAGTGGCACCCTGAGGTCAAGCACTCGGCCTACGGCCAGCAGGTGCTCGAGAACTTCCTGTTCAAGGGCGCGAAACTGGAACCGAACTGGACCACGGGCAACATCCTCGAGGAGCAGGTGGACCGCATCCGCAAGCAGATCGGCGACGCCAGGGTCATCTGCGGCCTGTCCGGCGGCGTTGACTCGGCCGTCGCGGCTGCCCTGGTCCAGCGCGCCGTGGGCGATCAGCTGACATGTGTGTTCGTGGACCACGGCCTGCTGCGTGAAGGCGAAGCCGAGCAGGTTGAGCGCGACTTCGTGGCAGCCACCGGCGTCAAGCTTTACGTTGCCAACGAGCAGGAGCGGTTCCAGGCGGCACTCGCCGGAGTCAGCGATCCTGAGACGAAGCGCAAGATCATCGGCCGCGAGTTCATCCGGGCGTTCGAGGAAGCCGAACTGGCGATCATCGCCGAGGCCGCAGCCCACGGTGAAAAGATCAAGTTCCTGGTACAGGGAACGCTGTACCCGGACGTCGTCGAATCCGGCGGCGGCGAAGGTGCGGCCAACATCAAGAGCCACCACAACGTGGGCGGCCTGCCGGAAGACCTGCAGTTCGAGCTCGTTGAGCCGCTTCGTGCGCTGTTCAAGGATGAGGTCCGCGCTGTCGGTGCCCAGCTGGGACTGCCGCAGGAAATCGTGGGCCGCCAGCCCTTCCCGGGCCCGGGCCTCGGTATCCGCATCGTCGGCGAAGTCACCAAGGAACGACTGGACCTGCTGCGCAAGGCCGACGCCATCGCCCGGGCCGAACTGACTGCGGCCGGCCTGGACAACGAGGTGTGGCAGATGCCTGTAGTGCTGCTGGCGGATGTCCGCAGCGTCGGCGTCCAGGGAGACGGCCGCACCTACGGGCACCCGATCGTCCTTCGTCCCGTTTCGTCCGAGGACGCCATGACCGCTGACTGGTCACGGCTTCCGTACGACCTGCTGGCAAGGATCTCCAACCGCATCACCAACGAGGTCGACGGCGTCAACCGGGTGGTGCTGGACGTGACCAGCAAGCCGCCGGGAACCATCGAGTGGGAATAGCACTTTGAGTGGCCGGCCTCAGCGATGAGGCCGGCCACTTGTTTATATTCCGCCAAATCCGGCCCTATTTTGGTCGCCCCCAGTGTTGCGGTCTCTCACTGGGCCCTGATTCGGGCTACGCTCGAAAGTATGCCGGTATGGTCCAGGGCGTCACGTGCAAGCGCAGAAAAGAAGGCAGTAGTGTCAGTTGGTCAAGGCCTCCCAGAGGGCTCCGAGGAGCTCAGGAAGTGGCTGTCGGGGCTTAAGCCGGTCACCGGAGCAGACACGATGCTTCGATTCACCAAGACCCCGGAAGGCTCAATCGACCTTACCCATGCGCATCCGTCGGGCTTAGCCCAGCTCATGGCGGGAAGGCGCACCCGCCTGTCCACCCTGATCCGCGATCACGCACAGTACGTGGTGGCCGCCAGGGCTTCACGGAACCTCCGCTCCAAGATTTTCGAGCTCAGCAACGACCGCGGCATCGACGCAGGCTACTTTTCGGCCGGTACTGTGTCCTGGACGTCGGCTGTTGGCGGAAAGCCCCAGCGGGTGTCTGCGCCCGTGATGCTCACAGCCATCTCCCTGACCGTCCGTCCGGGCGAGGACGACTACGAACTCCAGCTGACGGAGCAGGCACAGATCAATCCGGCGCTTATCCGGCACCTGAAAAGCATCCACGGCATTGTCTTCGACGTTAACGCCGTCACCCGGATGGCATACAGCACGGCCCGGTTTGATCCACAGCCCGTCCTGGACCGGCTGGGGACGCTCATCAAGCCCATCCACGGGGCCGAGGTGGAGCACAACCTGCTCGTCTCAACCTTCGCCGACCTTTCCGGGAACCTCGATGACCCGTGGATCAACCAGAACAACGCCCTTGTCGCAGCCCTGGCCCGGTCCGGAACCGGCGAGGCCGTGGAGGTGGCTGAACTAGCGGAGGGCCGCTTCCAGGACATTGACCAGCGGGACCCGGCCTCGGAGCTGCTGCTCCTCGACGCCGACGCCGACCAGCAGTATGTGGTGGATGCCGTTCGTGCCGGGGACTCCCTTCTCGTCAGCAGCCCGCCCGGAACCGGCCAGACCCAGACGGCCATCAACACCATCGGCGCGCTGGTGGACGAAGGAAAGACTGTCCTGGTGGTAGGCGACCGCCGTGCCAGCCTCAGCGAGATCGGGGCCCAGCTTGAGACGCTGGGCCTGGAGTCCATCCTGTTTGCCCTGACCGGCACGGCGACACCCCTGCAGCTCAAGGGACAGCTGGTGCGGGCCATTGTCCGCAATGAAAAGTCGCTTCAGCCCCAGCTCGACAACCTGCACGCCACGCTCGCAGAGCACCGTCATGCCCTGATGGACCATGTGGCCTCCCTGCACAATGTCCGCCAGCGCTGGGGCTGCTCGCCTTACCAGGCCATGCAGTCACTGGCTGAGCTGACGTCCATCCAGCCGGCGCCGGCCACCACGGTGCGGCTAAAGCGAAGCGTCCTGGACAATATCAGGGACCGGGAGGAACTGGCCGGCAGGCTCCATCGCGCCGCCGAACTGGGCAGTTTCAGCCGGGCGTCCACGGCCAGCCCCTGGCACGGGGCGCGGCTTCTGACCCGAAAGGAAACCGAGGAGGCGCAGGAAGTTGCGCGCTCGGTTGAGAAGAACCTGCCCGTGCTCCGGAACCGCATGAACGAGGTGGCCGAGCACGCGCAGATCCGCCTCGGGTCGAGCTTCTCCGAATGGGGTGCCCAGCTCGAATTGCTGATGGCGGTCCGGGAGAGCCTGGATAAGTTCACCCCGGACATCTTCGACCGGCCCGTCCACGACCTCATCTCGGCCACCGCCACCTCGCCGTGGCGCCGCGAACGCAACATCGAGATGCCGTCCATGCAGCGTTCCCGGCTGCGCCGCGTCGCCAAGGAGTACGTTCGTCCCGGCGTGCACATCGCCGACCTCCACAGCTCCCTGGTGCTGGTCCAGGAGCAGCGGGCCCTCTGGGCGGACTACGCCACCACGCAGCGCCATCCCGCGGTGCCGTCAGGCCTGGGCGAACTGAACGTGATGTACCGCAGCCTGGAGCGCGAACTGACCCAGCTCGGTGCGGCGGTTAAGCACACGGCGGCCGGCGGAGACCTCCAGCACACGCCGTACGAAGAACTGATGGAACGCCTGGAACGGCTGGTGGCCGACACCCGGACGCTCAAGACGCTCCCTGAGCGGACGCTGCTCATCGAGAACATGCGTGAGCACGGGCTCGGGGAACTCCTCACCGACCTGGCGGAGCGTGAGGTGCCGGCAGAATCGGTCGCATCCGAGCTGGAACTTGCCTGGTGGCAGTCGGCCCTTGAAGCGATGATCAGCGGCGATGACTATCTGGCCATGTCCGACGGCGACGCGCTGCGGCAGCTGGAAGCCGAGTACCGCCTGGCGGACAACGCCCACATCGCCAGCGGTGCCGCCAGGCTGCGTTGGACACTCTCCGAGCGCTGGCGCGCCGGCATCGCCGAGAACCCCCGGCAGGCAGACCTGCTCCGGAGCCTCCTTAAGGACGGACGGGTCACCCTGGCTGCCCTCACGGCACAGGCACCGGCGTTGGTTCCCATGCTGGTGCCCGTGTGGTCCGTGAGCCCCTACCTGATGACCGGACTGCTCCCGGCGGAGCAGAAGTTCGATGCCGTGGTCATCCTCGATGCCGAAGCGACCTCCCTTCAGGCGGTCCTTCCCGCCATCGCCCGTGCCAAGCAGGTGATTGCCTTCGGCGACGACAAGATTGCCAGCCCCCGCACTTTCACCGTGGGCGTCGAACGGCTTGCTGCCGGCGAAACCGCCCACCAGGGGGTCGAGAGTGCCTACACAGCGCTGTCCGGCGTGCTGCCCGTCCGGCGGTTGACGTCAGCGTACCGGGCCGTTGACGAAGACCTCGTGCTGCAGCTGAGCAAGAGTTTCTACGACGGCCGCCTCCACAGGCTCCCCGAGGGACAGACGGCCACCGGGCTGGACCGCGCCTTGCTTGTGGAATACCTGCCGGACGGCACCGGCTTGCCGAGCGCCGACCAGGAGGGCGTGGAATCCGCCGTCGCCGAGGTCAACCGCGTGGTGGACCTGGTCTTTGAACATGCCCGACTGCGCCCACGGACCTCCCTGGCAGTGGTCACTGCCAGCCTCCGCCACGCCGCCAGGATTGGCGAGGCCATCCGGCTGCAGCTGCCCAACTACCCGCTGCTGGCAAGTTTCTTCAGTGCCGGGCCCGAATCCTTCCGGGTGGTGGACCTGGAACGGGCCCAGGGGCTGGTCCGCGACCACGTGATCTTCTCCCCGGGCTACGGCCGTACGCCGCACGGCCGTGCGCTCCACAACTTCGGTCCCTTGTCGGCCGAGGGCGGCCGGGCAAAATTCGCCCTGGCCATGACCCGGGCCCGGCGTTCCCTGCACGTGCTTACCTGCTTCAAACCGGAAGACCTGGACGTCAGCCGTCTCAGCCACGGGGCAGCCGACTTCTATGAATTGCTCAACCGCGAAATCGCCGGTAACACCGACCTGGGGACTCCGGCCTCCCGCGCGGCAGCGAGCGAGCAGGCACTCGGGGCCGACCCCCTGGTGGCCGACCTGGGGGATAGGCTGCGTGCCCGCGGTGCCAGGGTCTGGCACCAGTACGACGGCGTGATCGACGTTGCCGCGGCTGCGGATCCGGTGAATTCCATCGGCCAGGATGACGCCGAGATCCCCCGGCCTGTAGCCATTGAGTCCGACGGCACTGAGCAGTACCACCGAATGAGCGTCCGGGAACGGAGCCGGCTCCGGCCGCAGTTGTTGGAACGGCTGGGCTGGCGTTACATGCCGTTGTGGACAATCGAGGTGTTCACCGATCCTTCCGCCTGCGCTGACCGGATCGGCGGTTACCTGGGCTTGGAGAAGCCGGTTGCCGCAGGCTTCTCCTCAACCTCGCAAGCGTACTTCGAGGATGATGTAGACAACCTGACGTTGAACAACGCAGAGCCGGGCGGGACGGACGAGGGCCGCGCGGCCGGCGCTGAAGAAGCGGAAGATATCAAGGAAAAAAGCATGGACACCAACAGCGGAACAGCGGACAGCCAGAGCGCCCCTCACGGCGGGACGGACGATGCGGCGGCCGACGGGCCCCGCCAGGCAGCGGGGGCCGTCGTTCCGGCGGGCGTGCTGCCGAACAAGGCTTCCGAGGATGACCCCAAGCGCTGGGGCGATCACGGGTCGGACTACGACCACGATGCCTGGCTGCAGGAGCAGAAACCACCGCACTGGGGCTGAGCCCGCCCCAGGCAGGCGAGGGGGCCGGATGGTCCGGGTTGGTGCAGCCAGCCCGCTGCGGCTAGCCCTGCGCTCCAACCAGTACGAAGAAGAGCTTGCCCTGGGTCGAGGAGCCGGCGAGGCGGCGCGCCTGGTCAGGATCGGCGGCGACCACTATGAGGCCCTCGGTTTCGCCTGTGCCAAGCCACTGCCCGGTTTGTCCGCCCTGTCCTGATGTCCAGAGGACGGGTACGGAAGCTGCCAGCACTTCTGATTCGGCGGCCTTGCCGTAGTCGGTGCCGTTGGTCATGACAATGTTGACGAGCTGGCCGGGTGCCACCAGCTGGATCGACGACGGATCAGCCATCCTCAACGGCACAGCCGCCGATCCGGGAGGGGCGCCCGCCAGCAGGCCGGGGCCCAGAACCTGTGTATCCGAAAGCAGCTGGCCCTTCCGGAGAGGGGCCGCCAGCTGCTTGCCTTCAAGGGCGGCGGCGTCTGTGAAGGCTCCGGCGGGCATCATCCCGGGCGGCACGCTAACCGGCAATACGTCAGCCCCGGACAGCGCGGTTCCCGCGGGAAGATCCCGCGCCGATGCGAGGGCAGTGACCGTGTGGGCCGGCGCCGGTGTCAGCTGCTGGACGGTGATGCCGGCGGCAGCGCACAAAAGGAGCGCAACAACGAGCCGGCGGTTACGGGTGAGCCACGAAGCGAAGCGCCGGGGGGCGGGCGGTCCGGAACGGCCAGGGCTTCGGGACCGAAAGCTCTGCCTGGGCGACGAAAGTCCGTGGGTGCGGAAGCTGGAGGGCATGTCGTCAGGCTACGGAGGCCGCACGGGGTGCGGACAGCCCGCCGTCGTCCTATGTGGACAACCGCCCTAGGCGGGGAACCGCCCTGCGGCAGCGAATGTGGGGTGTGCTCTCAGCTGGCTGCTGCGGCGGCAGGTGCCGGAGCGGACGCCGGGGCAGGTGAGACGCTGCTGCCCTTGGAATCCCGCGAGTCGGTCCGGTAGAAGCCGGACCCCTTGAAGACGACGCCGACGCTGTTGAACTTCTTGCGCAGGGTTCCCTCGCACTCAGGGCAGGAGGTGAGGGAGCTGTCGGTGAACGACTGCACGATCTCGAAGGCGTGGCTGCAGTCCTTGCAGGCGTATGCATACGTGGGCACTGGAAATCCTCCTCTGGGACAAACGAGCAGGTCCCGTGCTGCCTGGACAAATCCCCGCCGATTTAGTCTCGACAGGTTCCGTCCTTTAGCAGTCGCAGGGCCTGAGTGCCAATTCTATCATCCGCAGACTGCGCGCTTCACATTAGCTTCGTGAGGTGTGACGGCGTGACTGCTACCGGGATCTTGTGGTCGAAGGACTCTGCCGGGATGCTCCCGGCCGGCAGGACTTCGTGGTCAAACACCACCGCAGCAGCAGGCACGGGCAGTCCGTCAGCTTCCAGTCCGGCGAGGAACTTGTCGTAATAGCCGCCGCCCTGGCCGATCCGGTTGCCGGACAGGTCCACGGCTGTGGCAGGAGCGAAGATCCCGGCCGCTTCCTGCATGGTCTCGGTGCCGTGCTGTTCCCCGACGGGTTCATCGATGGGTGCGTAGCTGCTGCGGACGAACCGGGTGGCCGGGGTCCAGTAGACCCACGAGAGGGTGCGGGCAGGTCCGCAGACCGGCAGCAGCACGCGGTGCCCGGTGCTGTGCAGGGCGGCAATGAGCGGCAGCGTGGGAGGCTCGGAACCCACCCCCAGGTACACGGCAAAAGTGCTCCGCTCGCCGGTGGCAACCATGGTGGCCCACTGCAGCCCGTGGCGGGCGATGCCCGCGCCGGCGGCCTCCAGCCCGGCAGCTGACAAAGCGGCACGCCGGAGCCTGTGGGCCGAGCGGATCTCTTCCTTCGACGGCATGAGTGCCCGTCCTTCCATGTCGCGTGGCCCCGCACCAATGGCCCGGTGCAGGCCAGCGTGGCGCGTCAGTGCAATTACCCAATGTTTGGCCCCTGACGCTAGATTAGTCCAGTGACTACCACCAATACTTCCGTCCGCAAGGCTGTCATTCCTGCTGCGGGCCTCGGCACCAGGTTCCTTCCGGCCACCAAGGCCATGCCCAAGGAAATGCTGCCGGTTGTGGACAAACCCGCGATCCAGTATGTGGTCGAGGAAGCGGTCAACGTCGGCCTCACGGACATCCTGATGATCACCGGCCGGAACAAGCGCGCCCTCGAAGACCACTTTGACCGGGTCCCTTCGCTGGAGTCCACCCTTGAAGCCAAAGGCGACACCACCAAGCTCGAAGCCATCCAGGCCGCAAGCAACCTCGGCGACATCCATTACGTCCGCCAGGGCGACCCGATGGGCCTCGGCCACGCAGTGCTGCGGGCCAAGCAGCATGTCGGTTACGAGCCCTTCGCCGTACTGCTTGGCGATGACCTTATCGACGCACGGGACGAACTGCTCAGCAAGATGATCGAAGTGCAGGCCCGGACCGGCGGCTCGGTGGTGGCACTGATTGAAGTGGAGCCCTCCCAGATCAGCGCCTACGGCTGCGCCGACATCGACGAGACAGACATGAACGGCTTCGTGCGGATCCGGAAGCTTGTGGAAAAGCCCGAGGCGGCCGAGGCCCCTTCCAACCTGGCCGTGATCGGCCGCTACGTCCTCCACCCGGCGGTGTTCGATGTCCTCGAACGCACCGAACCGGGCAGGGGCGGGGAAATCCAGCTCACCGATGCCCTCCAGGAACTTGCTGCAGGGGAGGGCGAAGGATACGGCGTCTACGGCGTGGTATTCCGCGGCCGTCGCTACGACACGGGCGATAAGCTCAGCTACCTCAAGGCGTGCGTGCAGCTGGCCTGCGACAGCGACGACCTCGGCCCCGGCCTGCGCGAGTGGCTGCCGGAATTCACTGCCTCCCTGGCCAAGTAACGTCCCGTGCGGGGCAGCATCTGGCCGGTGACGCTGGAATGCGGCGACATTGTGCTGCGCCCCATCCGGTACCGCGACCGCAAGGAATGGATGGCGGTCCGCTCCCGCAACGCCGAATGGCTCGCTCCCTGGGAAGCCTCCAATCCTGCTCCCGGAGGGGCGCTGCCGGACTACCGTCAGATGGTCAGGTCCCTCAATGCGCAGGCTGCTCAGGCCACCGCACTGCCCTTTGTGATCGCAGAACGCACACCTGCCCGGCGCGATCCTGCGATTGTGGGCCAGCTGACGGTGTCGTCCATCGTCTGGGGCTCGGCGATGATGGCGACGCTTGGCTACTGGGTGGACAAGTCCTGTGCCGGGCGGGGGATTGCGCCCACGGCTGTGGCCATGGCCACCGACTACTGCTTCGGCAGCCTTGGGCTGCACCGGATGGAAATCAACATCCGGCCCGAAAACGGGCCCAGCCTCCGGGTGGTGGAGAAGCTGGGGTTCCGGGACGAGGGCTACCGGCCGCGGTTCCTGCACATCAACGGGGAATGGGCGGACCACCGCTCCTTCGCACTGACCTCCGAAGAAGTTCCGGAGGGACTGCTGGCCAGATGGCTGAGGAGCCGCCGGGCCTGAGCCTCCCGGACTGAGCCGGCGGTTTCTGTCCAGCGGGGCCGTTCGGACTTTACCGCGTTGCGTTTCCTGTCATAAGTCCATTGATTTGCCACCTGCCCTGCGACACACCGGAGCTAATGCAAGAGCTGCCGGCCA
The DNA here is from genome assembly GCF_030718995.1 of Arthrobacter oryzae. Lineage (NCBI taxonomy): Bacteria > Bacillati > Actinomycetota > Actinomycetes > Micrococcales > Micrococcaceae > Arthrobacter > Arthrobacter oryzae. The sequence continues at coordinate 255,050 of NZ_CP132204.1, read as the reverse complement.
ATTGCTCATACGGTTTTGAATGTGGACTTCCCCCTTAGCAGCTCAGTGATCCTTGTTGTCGCTGTCGCGCTCTGGATTGTGTGGGTGGCCCCCTATGTACTCAGGAACCGCCGGCATCAGCTTCAACACGCAGCAGAGCTGACGTCCGACATCAGCTTTTCCGAACCACCCCCCCAAGCCGGAAACGTCATGAAGATGACCGCCCAGCAGGAGAAACCAATGGAAACCAAGCAGGCCACCGGATCCGCGCAGGCATCCCTGACACCCGCCGCCGGCCCGAAGCCGGCCAAGGCGCGTCCGGGCGCACTGAGGATCCGATACGGACGATGCGCGATCGCCCTGGTGGGCCTGGTTTCCCTGTTGACTGGTGTTGTGGCCGGCGTCCTCCGTATTTTTGGGGTGGGATCGTCCTGGCTGCCTGTTGGCGCCTTCCTGACGGCTGTAGCAGCCGTGGCTCTGCTGCGGCGGCTGGCGGTGCGCGACCGGCGCGCCAGGATGAATGCGGCATTCCGGGCGGCCATGACTGCCCCGCAGCGGCCGATGCGCCCTGCCGGCCCTCGGCCCAGCAGGGGCCCGGTGGTGGATGCCCCGGAGAGCCCGCTTTTTGACGCGGAGGCAGGCAACAAACCGAAAGTGAAGCCGCTGACGGCCCATGAACTGCGTGAAGCGGCCCTCGCCGAGGCGAAGGCCTCCGGGGACACTGCGCTCCGCACCGCCACCGCACCGGGATCGGCGGTCAGCGCGGAATCCAGCTGGGAACCGGTAGACGTTCCCAAACCGACGTACGTCGAAGCTGCCAAAGCGGAACGGGCAGCCCCGGAACCCCTGGACCTGCCTGAGGCGCCGAAAGCCGTAGGCAAGCCGTCCCTCAAACAGGGGCAGGCTGCAGCCCCGGCTGTCAGTGCAGCGGCCCCCAAGACCCTTACCAAGGCCCAGAGCGCCTTAAGCAACCTGGACGACGTCCTGCAGCGCCGCCGCGCCTGACCCGGGAAAAGCAGCCCTGCAGTGAGACATTCGAAGGCTGGCTGGCGAAGCGGGCCGATAGTTTGTAGCCTAGGGACACCGGTTTGCCTGTTTGCGGAGTTACTTCGAGGGAACAGCAGCGGCCCGGGGCTATAGCTCAGTTGGTAGAGCGCTTCGTTCGCATCGAAGAGGTCAGGGGTTCGAATCCCCTTAGCTCCACTGAATAAGCTCCCTGATCAGGCGCCAGCGCCGGATCAGGGAGCTTTCTCTTTGCCGGTCCGGCACAACGCACCCATGAACCACCCCTCGAGAGGACAGCAGCAATGAGCCTTGTCCGGCTGCAAGACGTCAGCGTGCGATTCGATAACACCCGGATACTGCGCGAGGCATACTTCCGCCTGGAAGCGGGCGACCGGGTGGGGCTCATCGGCAAGAACGGTTCAGGCAAGACCACGATGCTCCAGCTGATCCTTGACCGGATAACGCCGGAGTCCGGCACCGTGACGGTGGAGCCCGGAACCAGGATCGGCTACTTCTCGCAGTTCTCCGAACTGAACGGGGAGTCAACCATTACCGAGGTCCTCGACGCGCTGTTCTCGGAAATCAAAGCTGTCGAGGCGGAACTGGCGTCCATTGACACGGCCATCGCCGGTGACCCTGAGGGAGACGAACTTGACCGGCTGATCGAACGCCAGGCCGGTCTGTTCGAAGACATGGACCGCCTCGACGGCTGGGACTATCCCCGCAGGATTGACAAAGTCCTGACGACGCTCGGCTTCAGCGGTGCCCACCGGGTGTGCGCCATCGACGAGCTGTCCGGTGGCTGGCGCAACCGGGCTGCGCTGGCAAAAATCCTCCTGGAGGACCCGGACGTGCTGCTTCTCGATGAGCCCACCAACTTCCTGGACGTAGCCGGCGTCGAGTGGCTGGAAAGCTGGTTCCGCGACTTCAAAGGTGCCGCGGTCATCGTTTCGCACGACCGGAAGTTCCTTGACGCCGTCGTCACCAGAATCATCGAAGTGGAGAATTTCCACCTGCACGAATACCCGGGCAACTTCGGTGAATACATCGTGCAGAAGCAGTTCCGGCTCAAATCCCTCGAGCAGCAGTTTGTGCATGAATCCGAACTCCTGGCATTTGAGGCTGAGGGCATCGCCGACCGTCGCGAGGCTGCCAAAGCCGCCAGCCGCGGGCTCGGAAACCAGCTGGCAAAGATCAAGAAATCCCGCACGCCCAGGCCGGTGGACCAGATCGTCACCGAGATCTATGGCGGACTGCACGTCAAGGACGTCCTCTGCCGGGTGGAGGGGCTGTGGAAATCCTACGGGGACAAGGCACTCTTCAAAGACCTTGGCTTCGAGATCAGGCGAGGGAACCGGATCGTTGTGCTGGGCTCGAACGGCAGCGGCAAATCCACCCTCCTGAAAGTGCTGACGGGCGAGGAAGACGCAGACGCCGGCGTTGTCTCTTGGGCGAAAGGCCCCGGTTTCGTCTCCTACAACCGGATGCTCGAAGAGCTCGACGACGCCGACACGGTTTCGCACGCAGTCAATGCCCTGCCGGACAGCCTGGCTTTCAGCGCCACCAAAAAGTCAGTCAACCGGTTCCTGGCGATGTTCCAGTTCTCCGAAGCGGATCTCAAGCAGAAAATCGGGAACCTCTCCGGCGGCCAGAAAGCCCGCGTCGCGATGGCGCAGTGCCTGCTGTCCGGTGCGTCGGTCCTGCTGCTGGACGAACCCACCAACCACCTGGACCTGTCCAGCACCCAGGTGATGGAACGGGCGCTGATGCACTTTCCGGGTGCCGTGGTGGTGGTCAGCCACGACAGGTTCTTCAGTGAGAAGATCGCCAACCGATACCTGGTCTTCGGTGCCGACGCGGCACTGCCCGGCGAGGTGAAGGTGCGCGCCGCCTGAGGCTGACCGGGATATGCCCGTCCGCCTCGGTAGTGCCTTGACGGCCGCTGGCGGGGGGCGCAGAGTTATGGTGCTGCGACTGGGGGCAGATGTGTGATCTCCGGGAACCCGGTTTCCACCGTTCCTACACCACATCCGCGTATTATCTTCAGGCAACGATGAGGAGCAACCTCATGCGCACAGTAAATCTGCTGTCGGCCTTGGTCGCCGCCGCCCTCACGATGGCAACGGCCACGCCCGCGAACGCGGTCTTTAACGGGAGCAGGGCTGACCCGGACGATTACGCGTGGGCCGTCAGGGTGCAGCTGGCCTACCCGGAAGGAACCGCATCCTGCACCGGGTCCCTGATCACCGAAGACACCGTAGTCACGGCGGCGCACTGCATCAGCAACAACGGACGCAGCCCTTCCGCCATCGACGTGACCTTCCACTTCGGCCAGAAGCGCTCGGAATACACCATCGGAGTGGCCACTGCCGTGCCCATGCCGGACTACGACCCTGCGCTGATCAAGGACGATATTGCCCTGCTCTTCCTGCAGTCGGCCGTTTCCGAGCCCACCATCGGACTTGCGTCCACGCCGGCGCCGCTCGGAGCCGAAGTCACAGTGGCCGGTTACGGCTGCACAGGGAACCCCTTCGATGCAGCAGCGCCCTGCGACGCCGCGCGCCGGCTCGTTGAAACCCGGCTGCTGGCTGTCCCCGCGGAGGCGTGCCCGGACATCGCGGGACCATGGCAGTTCTGCACGTATTCGCCGCACACGTCAGCCAACCGCGGCGATAGCGGCGGCCCTGTCATCTGGTCGGACAACGGTGAACAGAAGCTGGTGGGGGTAACGAATGCCATCGAGTTGCCGCCCGCCCCTGCCTACCTGAATTTATCGGCCTCGGTTCCGTACGAACTGGACTGGATCAGGGCTACCGCCGGGTTGCGCTAACGGCCTTCACCACTCCTCGAAGGGACATCCCTACAGCGCACACCACCGGGACCAGGCCCAGCAGAACGGTCAGCGTATTGGCCCGGAACACCACCCGGCCCTCCCCGTTCTTGGTGTAGGCGCCGAGCGGGAGCACGAAACCGCCACCTCCGCCGCCTTCCGCAGCCCCGCTTGTGCCCGCGGTGCCGGAGTCACCGCCGCCGCCGAACCCGAAGGACACCAACGCGACAGGAACAAGTTCCTCGCCGCCGATCTGCACCGGCTCCCCGTACGCCCTCGCCACACCCACGTTCCTGAACGCCTCCACGAGGGAGGAAAATGCATCAGCCATGGGACCCACCCTATGGACCGCGGTAACGAAGCGGTAGGGCCTTGTGGCGGTACCACGGATACGCCGGCCCATGGCCTGATACCCCTGCGCGTGCCAGTATGTTGTGGATCAGGGGCTGCCGGCACGCCCGACTGGACAGGAGGCACCGCGGTCATGGTCTACATCAATGATTTCAGCGAGGTCGGCCGGGACGACGTCCCGACGGCGGGCGGCAAGGGCGCCGGGCTCGGTGAACTGGTTCGGGCGGGCCTGCCCGTCCCTTCCGGCTTCCTGCTCAACACGGCAGCATATGAGCTGTTCGTCCGGGACAACCTGCTGGCCGGACCCATCCAGGACTACGCCGCCTTGCCCTCATCCGCCGTCACCCGGGACTACGAGGCAGCCTCAGCACGGATCCGCGGACTCTTTGCAGGCGGCATCATGCCGGAAGCCATCGCCGCCGAACTCCGTGACGCCTACCGCGGCCTGGCCACAGGGACAGGCACAGGCAGTGAAGGAGACGCGGAAGCCACGGTGGCCGTACGTTCCTCCGCCACTGCCGAAGACCTTGCTTCGGCCAGTTTCGCGGGCCAGCAGGACACCTACCTCAACGTGCACGGCGCCGATGCCCTGTTGGAGGCCGTGGTCAACTGCTGGGCTTCCCTCTGGACGGCCCGCGCCATGGCGTACCGGGCACGGGAAGGCATCCGGCCGGACGAGGTCCGCCTCGCTGTGGTGGTCCAGCGGATGGTGGCCGCGGACGCCGCGGGCGTGATGTTCACTGCCAATCCAGCCACCGGACGCCGCGACCAGATCGTGATCGGAGCAGCCTGGGGGCTGGGTGAATCCGTCGTCAGCGGCGCCGTCTCCACGGACGACATCGTCGTCGAGGCCGCAACGGGGAAGGTGGCGTCCCGGCGGACGGCGGACAAAGCGGTCATGACCACGTACGCCGACCGTGGCACGCACGAGGAGCCGGTGCCTGCAGCCCGCCGGCACCAACCCGTACTGGACGACGCCGCGGCAGCAGCCCTGGCGGCCTACGGAGCACGTATCTCGCAGCATTTCGGCTCCCCGCAGGACATCGAGTGGGCGCGGGCTGATGGCGAATTCTTCATCCTTCAATCACGGCCCATCACCGCCCTGCCCGAGCCCGCGGGGGAAACGCCGCGCGACTGGAGCGTGCCCTACCCGAAGGGGCTCTATTTCCGGGCGAGCATCGTGGAACAGCTTCCCGATCCGCTCTCGCCGTTGTTTGCCGACCTCATCGACGGTTCGGTCTCGCGCTCGCTGAATGCCCTGCTGGATGAGGCATTCGGCAAGAGCAGCCTCCGCACAGGCGACCTGGGCCTGCCGGCCGTCAACGGTTACGCCTACTACTACTATCGGACCGCTGCTTTGTGGCGGCTGGTGGGCAAGACGCCGGCGGCTGTACGCGCCCTTATCCGGGGCGAAGCCCACATGGGAATCCAGGGCTGGCGCGACTATTCGCATCCGCGCTACGTGGCCGTGGTGGAATCCTGGTCGGCAAAGCCTGTCGCGGATCTGACCGGGGAGGAGCTGCTGGAAGGGATCTCAGCCCTTCTTGATGCGGGCACGGTGTACTACACAGCAGTCCAGTCCATCATCCCCGTCGCGACGTCAAGCGAACTCGCTTTCCAGAAGTTCTACGACAAGTTGGTCCGGCAGGCCGGCGATCCGCCGGCAGCGACATTCCTGCTGGGCTATGACAGCGAACCCATCCGGGCAGAAAAAGCACTCTTCGACCTTGCCGGGTGGTCGCGCGGGGTCCCGGGGCTCGCAACGGCCATCCTGGCGACGCCCACCGGATCCCTCATCGACGCCCAGCTATCGGGGACGGCACCGGCCGGAATGGGTCCCGGCTTGTGGCGGGAGTGGGCACACCGGTTCCAGCTCCATTTGGACCGCTTCGGGCATACGGTCTACAACCTGGACTTCATCAACCCCGTACCCGCGGACGACCCCGCCCCGCTGATTGACACGCTGAAGTTCTACCTGCGCGGACAGGGCAACGACCCGCACCGGCGGCAGGAAATGGCGGCAGCACGCCGCGAGGAAAGCACCGCCGGAATACTGGCGCGGCTGCACCCGGTCCGCAGGGCAGCCTTCGCGCGTTTGCTGCGGTGGGCGCAGGGCCCGGCGCCGATCCGGGAGGACGCGCTCGCCGACGTCGGACTTGGCTGGCCGCTGATGCGGCGCATGTTGCACGAACTGGGACGGCGGCTGGCCGCTGCCGGACTCATCACCAGCCCCGGGGACGTGTTCTGGCTCCGTCACCACGAAGTCAGCAGCGCCGTCGAATTCGGCCTGGCTGCAGCGAGCAGTCCGGCGGCGATTACGGGGGCCGGGCAGCCGGTCCTGGCCGGGGCAATCAACGAGCGGAAGCTGCGCTGGCGGGGGCAGCGCAATGCCACCGCCCCGCAAATGCTGCCGGAGATCCGGTGGCTGCAGCGCTCACTCGCCGGGATGATGCCGGAAGGGTCACAGGACCAGCAGGGGAACACCATCAAGGGTGTGGCCGCCAGCCAGGGGCGGGTTACCGCTCCGGCCCGCGTGCTGGCCGGACCCGAGGACTTCTCCCGGATGCAGCCGGGGGAGGTGCTGGTGGCCCGCATCACCACTCCGGCCTGGACCCCGCTGTTCGCCATGGCCTCGGCCGTGGTCACGGATGTTGGCGGTCCGCTGAGCCACGGCTCCATTGTGGCCAGGGAATACGGCATCCCGGCGGTGCTGGGTACGGGGGTGGCGACCCGCCGGATCGCGAGCGGGCAGCAGATAGAGGTCGACGGCGGCGCCGGCACCGTGACCATCGTCCAGTCCGGGCGGGACTAACTGCCGGACGAATGCCCCGCCGGGAGTTCTTCGTCCGACTCCACGCGTAGCAGCAAGGACAAGGGGCTGTCCGCGCCGAAGTCCGGAAGCGCCTTACCGATGAGGAACACGGTCACGTCAGCAGCAAACAGGACGTCCACCACCGCCAGGAGCCGTTTCCACTGCGGCGAATTCCACCCGGGAGTCCCGGCCGCGGCCGGATCAGGGACACCGTCCACTACCCATTCCCCGAACCGGGCGGCCAGGGAGGCGAAGTCCAGGGCAGTAGCCGGGCAGTCCGTAAGTTCCTGGAAGCTGATCCACAAGAGATCCCCTTCGGCGCTTTTCACCTCCAGCGGATGGCCGGACACCTCCACGATCCGCCGCTGGCCGGCTGCCGGCACGAACAAACCGAACGTGCCCAGTTGGCGGGCTGTGCCTGGGATGAGGATCCTGCCCGGCCGGGTAGCGGGCTGCGGGGCGCCAGCCGATGGGTGCTCGGCGCCAGGGTACTCGCCTCGAGACGATGAACCGGTCATGCCCATGGCTCCTAGAGCCAGCCCTTGCGTTTGAAAATGACGTACATCAGAGCCGCCGTCCCCGCCATCATGGCGATCGACAGGGGATACCCGAGTGTCCAGTGCAGTTCGGGCATGTGGTCGAAGTTCATGCCGTAGACCCCGGCCACGAAGGACGGCGCGAAGAAAATTGCCGCCCAGGACGAGATCTTCTTGACCTGCTCGTTCTGCTTGGCGCTTGCCTCGTTCTGCCGGTTGGCGGTCAGCGTGCCGTCCAGGGTGAGCGCATTCTGGAGGATGTCGCGGAAGGTGTCGGCGCGGGAAATCAGCCGTTCCACGTGGTCCTCGACGTCGCGGAGGTGGTGTTGCAGGTCCGTGTTTATTTCGTATTTGTCGAATCCGCGCCGGAGCAGCTGCATCATTCCCGGCAGCGGATGGATGGCCCGCTGGAACTGGATCACTTCGCGGGCCAGTTCGTAAATGCGGCGTGAGACCGCGGAATCCCCGCTGAACAGCTGGTCCTCGATCTCGTCAATGTCGTTCTCCAGGCCGGCAACCACGGGAACATAGTCGTCCACCACCTGGTCCATCAGGGCGTAGAGCACGGCTTCCGGGCCGTGGCACAGGAGCTCGGGACGGCCCTCCAGCCGCTGCCGCACCTGGGCCACGCCGGCTGTCTCCGCGTGCCGGACCGTGATCACGAAGTTCTTGCCCGTGAAGACGTGCAGTTCGCCGAACTCGACCGTTTCCGTTTCGTCGAGGTACCGCGCAGGGCGGAGCACGGTGAAGAGGACGTCGTCATAGCGTTCCAGCTTGGGACGCTGGTGGGCCGAAATGGCATCCTCGACAGCGAGCAGGTGGAGTCCGAACTCCTCAGCGACCGCAGACATTTCGGACTCTGTGGGCCGGTACAGTCCGATCCAGGCCATGCCGCCATGGTCTGCCAGCGTCTCGAACGTCTGCTCAAGGTTGTGTGGCTCGGCGGTCCGGTGGCCGTTCACATACACGGCGTTGTCGATGATGGTCACGTGCCATTATCCCAGTGACTTGCGTGTTGCCGCCTCCGCCCCGCTGTGGGCGAGCCGGCTGATGAGCGGCTCGGTCCGGTACGGGATGTGCGTGTGGAGGGCAAGGACAGTTTCAGTTCGGATCACACCTTTGATCCTGAGTATCGAGCGCAGCGCCGTCTGCAGGTTGTGGGTGTCGGTCGCCACCACGCGGCACCAGACGTCGCCGCGGCCAGAAATCTCATGGACCTCCAGGACCTGCGGGATCAGGCGCAAGGCGCCCACCACGCCGTCGAGTTCCCGGTGGGTGACTTCGATCGTCACGAAAGCGACGACGTCGTACCCCACCGCCTCGAGGTCGATTTCCCGCCCGCCGTCGTGCAGCAGGCCCGAGCGGAGCATCCGGCGGATGCGGGACTGTGCTGTGTTGCGGGCAATGCCCAGGGAATCACTGAGTTCGCCGATCTGGACCCGCGGATCCCGGATCAGTTCCAGGAGGATCTTCAGGTCTGTGCTGTCCAGGCTGTTCAAATCGTCACTCCGGCTCATGTTTTCCAAGAATCATTGACTATTCTGCTCAATTTTGTCATGAAATCTCTACGCCTGGCTCAACTTTGGCCCATCATCGAGATATCAATTCTTTCGCCGGGCCCGCGGCTGTTTTCACAAGGAACAGGGGGACCGGCACGGCAGGCAAAGGCACGCACATGACTGTCTTCAGCGAACTCCGCATGCGTCCGGCCACCGCCGGCGGCTGGGCATGGGACGCTTCCACCACGGCGCGGCTGGTGATGGCCGGCGTGGTGATCTTCACGCTGCTGGTGGGCGCGAACCTCGCAACCCCGCTGTATCCGCTGATCCAGGCGAATCTTGGCATCGGGCCGTTCGGCATTACTGTGGCGTTCTCCGCCTACGTCCTGACGCTGGTGTCCACGCTCATGCTGGCCGGCCACTGGTCCGACCACATCGGCCGCCGGGCCGCGCTGCTCCTCGCCGTGGTGGTCGGACTGGCCGGGGGCATGGTCTTTGCCAACGCGGACAGCCTGGCGATGCTGTCCGCGGGCCGGGCCCTCCAGGGTGTCGCCGTCGCCCTGGCCACCGGCGCCAGTTCCGCGGCGCTGCGCGAATTGTTGCCGGCCCGCCCCGACTGGGCTTCCCGCTTCACCCTGCTGGCATCGGCCGGGGGAGTGGCTGCCGGTCCTGCCATCGGCGGAATCCTGTCCCTGCTGCCGGGTCCAACGTCCACGCCGTATTATCTCCACTCGTTCGTCCTCATCGCCATGCTGGTTCCGCTCTACCTGCTCAAGGCGCGGCCGGCCATTACCGCTGTTGCGGGCCCGCAGCCGCTGAAAGTGCTCAGGCCCCGCAGGCCGTCCGTCTCGCGCGAAGCCCGGGGCGCCTTCTGGCTGGCCTCCGCCGTGGGGTTCCTGAGCTTCACCGTCTTCGGTTTCTGCCTCTCGCTGGCTCCCGGCTACTTTGCCCGGATCGTCGACGCCGACTCCCGCCCGCTCATCGGCGTCCTTGCCGGTCTGACGCTCGGCGCATCCGCCCTCAGCCAGTTGCTGGCCGTCCGCGGGAGGTTTGTGGTGCCGGCCGGACTTTCCGTGCTGGCCGTATCGGTACTCTTGATTGCCGCTGCCGCCGCCTGGTCCAGCCCGTGGCTGCTCATTGCCGCGAGCCTGGCTGCCGGCGTGGGCCAGGGTGTGTCCTTCCGCACCGTGTTCAACGATGTGGCCGCAAAAGTCGAGGCGTCGCGTCATGCGCAGATCATCAGCACGGTCTACGTGATCACCTACCTCGGCAGCGCCCTTCCGGTGATCGGCCTGGGAATTGCGACGGCGGCGTATGGCCTGCAGGTGGCGGTCGCCGGATTCGTGGTCCTCTGCGCGATCATGGCGTTCGCTCTGGCGGGCGTCACGCTGGCAGCCGCGCTCCGCAAACCCGCCTGACCAACAATGCCAACGAAGCGTTGCAAAGAAATGGTTGCAAAGAAACGCTTGCAAAGGTTTCTTTGCAAGCGTAGTTTTGAGGCATGGATAGTTCAGCAGAGGCGGCATCAGCGGCAGGAGCGGCCCAGTTCCCGGATGGCGCCCCCGATGCACCCTTTCCGGTTCGCCGCGTAGATACGGCCTCGCTCAAGGCGCTCGCGCACCCGTTGCGGGTGCAGATCCTCGAGATGCTCTCCCGCTACGGGGCGCAGACGGCCTGCAGCCTGGGCGAGCTGCTTAACGAGTCCAGCGGATCCACGAGCTACCACCTCCGCCAGCTGGCGAAGCACGACTTTGTCAGGGAAGTGGAAGGCAAGGGCACGGCGCGGGAGCGATGGTGGGAGCGTCCCCGCGGGGCTATCCAGATTACGTCGCCCGAGCTGGCAACTTCTCCGGCCACGGAGGAGGCCTCGCGGCTGGTCACGCGGGAGTTTGAACACAGCAGGCAGGCCGTGCTGGCAGACTTCATGGCGCACGGCAGTGAAAGCCTCGATGCCGAATGGCTGCATGCGTCGCTGATCAGCACTGCCAATGCGCGGCTTACGGCGGACCAGCTGGCGAGGTACACCAGTGCGCTGGAGGCCTACGGCCATCGCCTGCTGGAGGACATCAGGAACGAAGGCGAGCAGGAAGGCGCCCGCCCGGTCCAGGTTCACCTCAATGCCTTCCCCATCCTCGGCGTTCCCGCCGCGGCAGGCGGCCGGGGCCGCACCGCGGAACGCGGAACGCACAACCGCGGAACGCACTACCGCGGAACGCACAATTCCGAACGCACACCCAAAGAACGTCCTGAAAGGACAGCGCCATGAGCACAGTCTTCGCCACCGGTTCGGCTGCCTGCAGCCCTTACCGCCGGTTCACCTTCGTCGAGTCGGCTGCGGCCAGGCTGGGCGCCGCACTGGTCCGTTGGGCCGAACGCCGGCGGGTCGTCCTCTCCGACTGGGCACAGCAGGAACGCGCTGCGGCCCTCCGCCGGGAGCAGCTGGACGTGCTGCGGAGCGACATCATGGGCGCCGCGCATTCCGGACTCTACATCTGGCACTAGGGGTCCGGCAGGAACCGCGGAATCTGGGCGGAACCCGCGCAGGTTCAGTCGGGGAGCGGCCCGTGGTTGCCCTGGATGTGTTCGAAGACCAGTGTGGTCTCGGTGTGGCCCACCACGGGATCGGTCGCCAGGTTGTCCAGGACCCAGTCCCGCAGGTCTTCAGTGGTTGCGACTGCAATGTGCAGCAGGTAGTCCACCGAACCGGACGTGTGGAAAGTGGACAGCACGGCCGGGAGCCGCGGTACCCGGGATGTGAACCGGTCGATCTGTTCGCGGTCGTGGGCGCGGAGCCGGACGGCGATGAGCGCCTGGACGGAGCGCCCGATGGCGGACAGGCTCAGTTTTGCTTCGAAGCCCTGGATGATGCCGCGCTCGGATAAAGCCCGGGTGCGCATGAGCGCAGTGGACGGGGCAATGCCCACCAGCTCGGCCAGCTGCTTGTTCGAGATCCGGGCGTCGTCCACGAGGGCTGCCAGCAGCCTCTCGTCGATGGCGTCAAGCGGCTCAGTTCCCGAGCCAAGCCGAATATTCTTCGCACCGCTACTCACGGGGCCTCCTCAAGGTGTTATGAGTTCATCATAAACTCCACTTTTCGACAGTTCCATTCATCCGCCCTGTAAAACTCCGAATTATTGCCAGATACTTGCCGGATTCAATGGCGAATAATTCAAAGGAGTCCCGTGCTTTCTCCCGATTCACTGGCTGTCCATGCAGGCCGCAGCGGCCTGACCGAACAAGGCGTGCACGCCCTGCCGATCGACCTGTCGACCACGGCGCCCCTTCCATCCGTGCAGGACGGTGGCCGGGCGTACGAGCAGATGGCCACCGGCGGAATGCACCTGGAGGGCCAGAGCACCGTCTACCAGCGCCTCTGGAACCCCACCGTTGCCCGCTTCGAGGAGGGCGTGGCCCTCCTGGAAGGCGCGCCGGAGGCGGTGGCCTTCGCCACGGGGATGGCTGCGCTCTCGGCCGTCCTGCTCGCGACAGTGGCGGCGGGCAAAAGGCACGTGGTGGCGGTGCGGCCGCTGTACGGCGGGAGCGACCACGTGCTCGCCTCGGGCGTCCTGGGTACCGAGGTGACGTTTACCACCGCAGCCGGGGTCCGCGCGGCCCTGCGTCCGGACACGGGACTGGTGATCGTGGAGACGCCCGCCAATCCCAGCCTGGAACTCGTGGACATCGCGCAGCTTGTGCGGGATGCTGACGGCGTCCCCCTCCTGGTGGACAACACCTTCGCGAGCCCTGTGCTCCAGCAGCCCCTGGTTCACGGTGCCACGCTGGTGCTGCACAGTGCCACCAAGTTCCTCGGCGGCCACGGGGATGCCATGGGCGGGGTGGTGGCGGCTTCGCCGGAGTGGACCAGGCGGCTCCGCCAGGTCCGGGCCGTGACCGGCGGCATCCTGACTCCCTGGCCCGCGTATCTGCTCCACCGCGGCCTGGCCACGCTTCCCGTGCGCGTCCGTGCGCAGCAGGCCACAGCCCACAAGGTTGCCGCGGCCCTGGCCGGGCACGGACTTGTGAAGGCGGTCCATTACCCGGGGCTTCCCGAGTGCGATCCGTTGGGACTGGTGGGGACGCAGATGTCAGGTCCGGGCTCCCTGCTGGCGTTTGAGCTGGCCAGTGCCGGGCATGCAGAGAGGATCCCGGCAGCAGTCCGGATGATCACCCACGCCGTCTCCCTTGGCGGTGTCGACACCCTCATCCAGCATCCGGCCGGCCTGACTCACCGGCCCGTTGCCGCGGAGGCAAAGCCCCATGCCGGGCTGCTCCGGTTGTCCGTGGGACTGGAGGACGCCGCGGATATTGTGGCGGACCTTAAACAGGCCATCGAGGGAACGCGCTAGCTGGCCTGCCCGTCTTGTGCTGTGCGCGTTTCCCCCGTGCGCGTTTGCCTTGTGCGCGTTTGACCGGCGCCTGACGCCGGATGTACGACGGCGGTGATCACCGCCGTCGTACATGCCAGGCCGATGACCGTCAGGGCCAGGGCAGTCCAGCCGAATGACTGGAACACCAGGCCGCCGGCCCATCCGATCGCGCTGGAGCCAAGGTAGTAGGCCAGGTTGTACAGCGAGGCGGCCTGGGCCCTTCCCGTGGCGGCGATTCCGCCGGTCCAGCCTGCCCCGATGCTGTGGGCCGCGAAGAACCCTCCGGTGAAAACCAGGAGTCCTGCCAGGATCAGCACCAGCAATTGCGTTAATGTCAGGGCCAGGCCTGCGGCCATCAGTGCAATACCGGCCAGCAGGATGGTGCGCCGTCCGAACCTCAGCGTGAGGGTGCCGGACAGCCGGGAGGTCGCCGTCCCGGAGAGGTATGCCACGAAGATGAGGCTGATCACCGTGGCCGGCAGCCCGAACGGATCACCGGACAACCGGAATCCGAGGTAGTTGTACACGGCAACAAAGCCGCCTATGAGCAGGAACGCCTGCACATAGAGGGCCAGCAGGCGGGGATTGCGGAGATGGCCGGCCAGCGTCCTGGCCGCCCCGCGGAATCCGCTGGCGCGTGCGGGCGTGAAGCCGCGCGCCTTGGGCACCAGGAGCAGGAACAGGACGGCGGCAACGGCGGCCAGGACCGAGACGGCCAACGCTGCGGCCCGCCACCCCCACAGTTCGCCCACGGGACCCGCAACCAGCCGTCCTGCCAGCCCGCCCAGCGTGGTGCCCGCGACGTAGCTTCCGGCGGCCAAGGCGGCGTGCGCCTTGTGGACTTCCTCGTTCAGGTAGGCAATGGCGATTGCCGGTATCCCGCCCAACGCCATGCCCTCGAGCAACCTCAGGCCAAGCAGGACTGGAAAAGTGGCGGCCAAAGGAACCAGCAGGCCCAGTACGGTCGCGGCCGTTATCCCCAGGGTCATGGCGCGGATCCGGCCGATTCGGTCTGCCAGGAATGACCACGGGATCACGGTGACGGCGAGCCCTACCGTGGCCAGGGAGATGGTGAGCGCCGCTTCGGCCGCCGAGATCTGCAGGTCCGAGGCCATGATCGGCAGCACGGCCTGGGTGGAATAGAGCTGCGCGAAGGTTGCTACTCCGGCGAACGCAAGCCCCGCCAGTAGCCGTCCGTAGGCCGGCGAACCCTTCGGATGGCCCGCCCACGCTTCAGGTTGTGGATTGTCCTGCGTTGGCAGCATGTGCATTAAGCCAGCGTAGATCGACGGATCGCATGCTTCCAATGCATGATTTACATGAAACAGATGCTGCTGGCGGATCAGTTGCAGGAGAGGCGAGGATGGACATTGAGCACAAGCAGCTCGCGCAGCTGCTGCCCTTGCTTCCCGTCCTGTCGGAACTGGGGCGTACCCAGCACGTAACCGAAACAGCAGAACTGCTGGGCATGCCCCAGTCCACCGTCAGCCGGGCACTCGCCCGCGCCAGCGCCGTGGTGGGCACCGAACTGCTCATCCGCGATGGCCGGGGAGTCCGGCTGACGCCCGCGGCCAAAGCACTGCTGCCTTATATCGACGCGGCGCTCAACGAATTCCGGACCGGGCTGGACCTGGTGAGGCACGAATCCGAGGTGGTGCGGGGCAGGATCGCTGTGGCATTCCAGCACACCTTCGGCGAGGCGACGCTGCCGCTGCTGATCAACGCGTTCCACCGTCGCCACCCGCAGACGGCATTCGACCTCAGCCAGGGTGCGCGGGACGGCTGCCTCGCGGAACTCGCGGCCGGGACGGCCGACCTTGCCCTGACAGCGCCCGTCGCCACCGCGGGCCGCAGCATCGGCTCAGCTGCGCTGTACCGGGAACCGCTGCGGCTGGTGGTGCACCATGAACATCCGCTGGCCGGCCGGAAGAGCGCGCGGCTTGAGGACATCAGGCACGATCCCTTCGTGGCGATGGGGCACGGCTACGGCATGCGCTCCCTGACGGATGTCCTGTTCCGCGAGGCTGGCTTCCGCCCGCGCATCGCCTTCGAAAGCCAGGACTCCCACACGGTCCGGGGGCTTGTGTCCGCCGGGCTTGGCGTCAGCATCCTGCCGTCCGGCGGCCAGGCTCCCGGCCGGACGGTAACTCCGGATACGGGGAACCTTGGCTGGGTGGAGGTGCCGCTGGACTCGGGACTCGCCTTCCGTGAAATCGGACTGGCATGGCGTGAACGCCGCAGCGGCCATGACTCCGAGCCGGACCAGGTCGGGTTGTTCAGGGAAATGGTCCTGGCCGAGGGGCCGGCACTGCTTGCGGGACTCATCCGGGCACGGTCCGGAGGCTGACCCGGCGCAGGACCGGGACCTGCCGCCGCACACGATCAGGACGGAGCCGCCGCCGCGAGCAGGCCGTCCATGATAGCGGCGACAGTGCCGGCGGCTGCCTGCCGCCAGCCCGTTCCCGCCCAAAGATTCAGCTTCTCGGGATCGCCCGCCGCGGCCGCCGCCGCACGGATCGGAGCGGTGAGGTGGTGAATGGCCGGGTAGCCTTCCGGTGCATCTTCATGGTCCCTGACGAAGGAATTAACCAGTGCCCGCGCCTGCCTGCCGGTGAAGGCCCGCGTCATTCGGGTCTCCGTG
The DNA here is from genome assembly GCF_030718995.1 of Arthrobacter oryzae. NCBI lineage: Bacteria > Bacillati > Actinomycetota > Actinomycetes > Micrococcales > Micrococcaceae > Arthrobacter > Arthrobacter oryzae. The sequence goes on along the minus strand of NZ_CP132204.1, from coordinate 239,030 downwards.
AAGCCTTGGCCGGCGAGTGCGTCCTTGTGGAGCTGGCGCGCGCCGCTTTCGTCGCTGCGCAGAAATGCCGTGCCCAGCTGCGCCGCCGTTCCGCCCGCAGCCAATACTGCGGCCACGCCGGCCGAATCCATGATCCCGCCGGCCGCGACCAGGGGAAGGCCGACGACGGCGCGCACAGCGGCGAGCAGTTCCGCGGTCGTCGCGGGGCCGGGGGAGTCCGAGGTGCTTCCCGCAGGCAGGAATGCTGCACTGTGGCCGCCCGCGCTGCCGTGCTGGACAACGAGGACGTCTGCGCCCCGGTCTGCCGCCAGCACGGCTTCCGCCGTGCCGGTGACCGTGGCAACCACGGTGGAGCCGGCGCGCTTGATCGCGTTTACTTCGGCCTGCCCCGGGAGCCCGAAAGTGAAGCTGACAAACTCCACCGGATCCGCCAGCAGGGCGTCGATCTTGCCCTGCCACTCGTCATCGTCGTCAAGCCGGAGCCCGGGAAGAACCACCCCGTACTGGCGGGCGTCCGCTTCGAGGCTCCGCCGGTAATCCTCGAGCTGCTGCCTGACGAGGGGCGGCGGATCCAGCTGTGAGCGGTCGGGGACAAAGAGGTTCATGCCGAAGCGGGCACCTGCCGAGCGGACCTCGCGCATGTCGGTTTGCATGGATTCCACGGTCTTGTACCCGGCGGCGAGGAAACCCAGTCCTCCGGCCCGGTCCACGGCCTGCACGAACCCGGGTGTCGACGTGCCCCCGGCCATGGGTGCCGCGATAATTGGTGTCCCGAAGATGGCGCCTGTCATTCCCTGCTCCCTGTAGCGAATCAGTAGTCTGTTCTCGTGACTAATTCTGACAACCTGCCGGCAACGGATTCTGTTCCTTCCACCGGCCGTGTCCACGCCGACCGGCCTGACGCCAGGCCCGCCGCACCGCCGGCTGCGACGTCCGGCGCGGTAATCGGACTGGATATCGGCGGCACCAAAACGCGCGGCGTCCGCTTCGAACACGGACAGGCGGTGGCTGACGAAAGCGTCGGCAGCTCCAATGTACAGAATGTCAGCCGGGAGGAGGCGGCACTTCACCTGGCTGAGCTCTTTGCGAAGATAGGCGGTGGGGAGATCGCCCAGGTGTACGCCGGTGCCGGGGGCATCGACACGGACGAGGACGCAGCTGCACTCGCGGCGCTGATAGCCCCCCATGTTCCCGGCGCGAAAATCACGGTGGTCCACGATTCCCGGTTGCTGCTGGCGGCCGGCGGCGCAAGCACGGGAGTTGCGGTCATTGCAGGGACCGGCTCCGCGGCGTGGGGCAAGAATGCCCGCGGCGAGGAGGCCCGGGCCGGCGGCTGGGGTTACCTGCTCGGTGACGAGGGCAGCGGTTACTGGCTTGGCCGCGAAGCTGTCCGGCACAGCCTTCGCCGCATGAACCAGGGCCTAGAACCCGACGAACTCACCACGGCACTCCTGCGGTCCTGCAACATCGATGATCCCAACAAGCTGATAGCGCTTTTCCACTCCCCGGAGACGGGGCGCCGCTACTGGGCCCAACAGGCCCGCCTTGTGGTGGAGGCGGCCGACGCAGGCCACACCCCCAGCCAGGCGCTTGTTGAGCAGGCAGGCAGGGACCTCGCAGGCCTGGCCGCGCAGGCGCTCAGGAAACTGGGAATCCAGGGGCCGGTGATCCTGGGCAGCGGCCTCGGCATGAATGTTGTGCGGCTGCAGGATTCCTTCAAGCGCAGCCTGGCCGCCGAAGGCGTGACGGATGTTCGTGTCCTGGAACAGGATCCCGTCTTCGGCGTCCTGCAACTGGTGGCCGAGCAGGAATAGCTGCCGGGCTTCGCCAAGGCCCCCAGCGGGTCCGTCAGCAGCGGGTCCGTCAGGAACGCGTACGGGGGCGGAGCCGGACACCCGGCAGGTGAGGAGCAGGAATGCGCCCGGCTTCGGTTCCGGCCTCCGGCCCGTGTCCGCGGACCAGCCCGAACCGTGAGGCTTCTGCGTCCGGGTCCGGAAGGTCCCCTTGCGCCTCCCAGTCCTGGCGGGCCTGTGCCACTTCATCGTGCGTCCTGCCCACGAAATTCCACCACATCAGCAGCTCCTCCTCGAACGGTTCCCCGCCCAGCAGGATGAATCGCGTGTCCGGCAGCGCCTCAAGCTCCAGGCGGCGGCGGCCCGTGCCGAGGTAGCCCAGCGGGCCCGGCGGGACGTCCTGACCGTCGAGGGTGATGCCGCCGTCGAGCACCAGCACTGCATGCTCAAACTCGGGGTTGAGAGGCAGGGTGACGGTTCCGGTGCAGGTGATGTCCGCACCGACAATCGGCGAATACATGGTGGCCGGAGATGCCACTCCGGCGAAGCTCCCCACCATCACTGTTGCGGTGAAGCCGTCTCCGCCCGCTTCCGGGAGGTCGCGGTGCTGCTCGAACGCCGGGGCCCGGTGGCGCTCGCCGTCCGGAAGGGCGACCCACAACTGCAGGCCTCGCTGCAGCGGCAGCTCCGTTCCGGCGTCGGACGTTCCGGCCCCGCCCTCCGTGCCAGGAGCCGGCCGCTGCGGCAGCACGGCGAACTCGGAGTGGGAGACGCCACGGCCCGCCGTCATGATGTTGAGCTCGCCCGGACGCACGATGACGTCGCTGCCCACGCTGTCGCGGTGCCTGATGTTCCCCGCGAGCGGCCACGTCACTGTCTGCAGGCCGGTGTGCGGGTGCGGCAGGACGGACATGGCGATGCGGTCCGGGCCGAAACTGTCAAGGAAGCACCATGCGCCAACGGTGGGGAGGCCCCGTTGCGGAAGGGTCCGCAAGACGTTCATGGCACGTACGCCTCCGAGCGGAACTTCCCGTGCCGGCCACAACTGCAGGCACGGGCCGTTTCCCGTGTAGCCTCCGGGCTGTCCCGGCGGGCACAGTTCTTCTTTGGGGCTCACTTCAAGGTTCGTCACAGACCCAACTCTAGGCCGAAGAACGGATTACCGGCAGCGCCCGACCCCGAACGCCTAACTCCAGCCCCTAGCCAACCCGGCACCCGTCGGCTTACCCTTGAAAAGCCGTCGGCGAAAGCGCCGGCGAAGCGGACCGTCTGGCTTCGAAAGCCATGACCGCAGAGACGGGGGAGGTGGAGATGATGACTGCAATATTCCGGCGCGCCACGAGCGCCAGCAACGTCATTTACCCTGCCCCGGCTCAACGCACGTCCTGACTTCCAGCAGCTGCTTAGCGCTGAACTACAACGGAGTCCGTGCCAACGGGGCCTCACCAGAGGTTCTTCATTGAAAACAACTTCAGGCCACGTGCTGGCCGCAGAAAATTCAGTAACCAACCAGTCAGCTCCGGCGATGGCCGGGCCCGTGCACTACGGCTTCACAGCACGGACGGCTGCACTGTTCACTGCCCACCCGGTCCCCGGCGGAGAGAGCCCCGGGCGGGTGGTCCGCGTCGACCGCAACAGGGTCCTGATCGCCGGGGCCGCGGAGCTCCGCCACCTGCCCTACCCGGTCCACGGCGACATCCCCGCCACCGGTGACTGGGTGTGGCTCGGCGTCAACACAGCAGGCGAGCCCGCCGTCATTGCGGTGTTGCCCCGCCAGTCGGCGCTCAGCCGCAAGCGGGCCTTCGAAGCGTCCTCGGAAGCCCAGGTGCTGGGCGCAAACGTCGACGTGGTGGGTGTCGTGGTCCCCGTGGACCGGCCGCTCACCCACAACCGGCTGGAGCGGACGCTGGTGGCCGCGTGGGACTCGGGGGCCACCCCGCTGGTGATCATCACCAAGGCGGACCTTGCCGATATCGCGGACGACGTCGTCGGGAAGGTCATCCTCCAGGCCGCCGGCGTCGCTGTGGTCACCACATCGGCGGAGCAGGGCGACGGCCTCGACGAACTGCTCGGACACCTGCCCGACGGCGGGACCCTCGTCCTGCTGGGACCCTCCGGTGCCGGGAAGTCCACGCTGATCAACGCCCTTGCCGGGCATCACGCCCAGGACACCGGTCCCGTCCGCTCCGGCGACGGCAAAGGCAGGCACACCACCACTGCCCGGGAGCTTGTTCCGCTGCCCGGCGGAGCTGTCCTGATGGACACCCCCGGCGTCCGCGGATTCGGGCTCTTCGACGCGGACGACGGGATGGGCGAGATGTTCGGCGATCTCGAGGGACTGTTCAGCCGGTGCCGCTTCGCTGACTGCGCGCACGACCGCGAACCCGGCTGCGCCGTCCAGGCGGCGCTCGCTGACGGAACCCTCGAGGAGCGCCGGTGGGAGAGCTACCGGAAGCTCCAGCGTGAGCTCGCGGCGCTCAACCGCCGGCACGATGTAGCAGCCCGTCGGGCCTACCAGCGGGAATGGCACCAGAAGGTTGTGGTGGCCGGCAAGAGCCAGCGTGCGGCCGAACGCTACGGGCAGGAGGAGGCCGGCGACCGCACCGGCGGCGACGGGAAACGGGGTAAGCGGAAGCGAAGGTGAACCGCCGCGGGGATGAAGGAGGCGGTGCCGGGGGTTCGGGAAATGACGCAGTCCGGCATCGCCACCCATCCAACAGGCGAAGGTCACCGAATGCTTACGGTAGCCGCGGTACCGCTGACTTTGTCGATGCCGCTGGTTACGCTGTGTGTACCCTGCTTTACAGCCGAAAATCAGGAAGCTTATGATCTTCCGGCTTGACCGTCCGATGTTGCCGCCAACAGTTAGGTAAGCCCGGAAATGGCTGAAGCCATGATCGAATTCCAGAGCGTCACCAAGCAGTACCAGAGCGGGCAGCCGGCCGTGGACAACCTCACCATGTCCATCGACAAGGGCTCTATTACGGTATTTGTGGGTCCGTCCGGCTGTGGGAAGACCACCTCCCTGCGGATGATCAACCGCATGGTGGAGCCCACGTCGGGCACCATCACCGTGGACGGGAAGGACGTCACCTCGGTGCCTGCTGCGCAGCTGAGGCGGTCAATGGGCTACGTGATGCAGTCCTCCGGACTGATGCCCCACCGCTCCGTCGTGGACAACATCGCCACTGTTCCGCGGCTGAACGGCGTCTCCAAAACGGAAGCGCGCAAGCGCGCCGAGGAACTGCTGGACGTCGTCGGACTGGCTTCAGTACTCGGAAAGCGCTACCCCTCCCAGCTGTCCGGCGGCCAGCAGCAGCGGGTCGGCGTGGCACGGGCGCTCGCGGCTGACCCGCCCGTGCTGCTGATGGACGAACCGTTCAGCGCCGTTGACCCCGTGGTGCGTGACGAACTGCAGCAGGAGCTCCTCCGCCTGCAGCGGGACCTGGCCAAGACCATCGTTTTCGTCACCCACGACATCGACGAAGCCACTGTACTTGGAGACAAAGTTGCCGTGTTTGCCACGGGAGGCAAGCTGGCGCAGTACGCCACGCCCGAAGAGATCCTCCGGGCGCCGGCCAACGACTTCGTGGCTTCCTTCGTGGGCAAGGACCGGGGGTTCCGCCACCTTGCGTTCAGCCCGTCCGACGCCGTCACCCTGCATGACGTGCCAACGATCAGCCACAGCGACCTCGTATCCGGAACGGCGGCTCCGGGGGGCGGCGACTGGCTGCTCGTGGTGGATGCGGAGTCCCGTCCACTGGGCTGGTCCAGCCCTGGTGCGGGGTCCGCGCTCATCCCCGGCGGCTCGCTGTTCCGGAAAGGCGAGACGCTCCGGCGTGCCCTTGACGCGGCACTGTCCTCGCCGTCGGGCCTGGGCGTGGCCGTTGACGCCGACGGCAGGTTCGCCGGTGTCCTCCGGGCGGATGAGGTGCTTGCCGTCATTGAATCGGCCCGGCTGGTCCGGCAGGGCGCCCTCTGATGGAATGGTTCCTGGCCAACAGCGGACGGGTGTTCGAACTGGCCGGCCAGCACCTGGTGCTGGCCATCCTGCCGATGGTATTCGGCCTGCTGCTTTCGATTCCGCTGGCCCAGTTCGCGCGGCAGAACAGGACCCTGCGTTCCGTGGTGGTTACGGCGACGTCACTGCTGTACACGATTCCGTCCCTCGCCCTATTCATCATCCTCCCCTCAATCCTGGGAACCAGGGTGCTGGACCCGGTCAACGTCATCGTTGCCCTCACCATCTACGCGGTGGCCCTCCTGGTGCGGGCCGCGCTCGACGCCTTCGACTCCGTGGATGAAGACCTCCGCCAGGCCGCCGTCGCCATGGGCTTCAAGCCCGCTGCACGTTTCCTCCAGATCGACCTCCCGCTGTCCCTTCCCGTGCTGTTCGCCGGACTGCGGGTGGTGTCCGTCAGCAACATCTCCCTGGTGAGCGTGGCCGCCCTGCTGGGCATCGGGAACCTCGGGATGCTCTTCACCTCCGGGCTGCAACGTGGCTTCATTACGGAAGTGATGGTCGGGATAATTGCCATTCTGGTCCTTGCGCTGCTGATGGACGCGGTCCTGGTACTCCTGGAACGGCTTCTGACCCCCTGGACCAGGGCGGCAGCCCGAACGGACAAAACCGATCTCCCTTCGGCGGCGGAGCGGTTGTCCGATGTCAGGACCGGGGGTGCCTCCGCATGAGCAACGTCTTTACGGATACGTTCGCCTGGCTGGGCGACCCGCTGCACTGGACCGGAAGCACGGGCATTCCCGCACGGCTGGCCGAGCACCTCCAGTACACCGGCCTGGTGATGCTGATCGCTACGGCCATAGCCGTCCCCATCGGCCTTTACGTCGGCCACACCGGCCGCGGCCGGGTGGCGGTGGTTGCCCTGGCGGGCGCGCTCCGGGCATTGCCCACCCTTGGCCTGTTGACGCTCTTCGTCCTCCTGGCCGGTATCGGACTGATGCCACCGATCTGGGCCCTGGTGATTCTCACCGTTCCTCCGCTGCTCGCAGGCACGTACGCCGGGATTGCCAGCGTGGACCGGAACGTCGTGGATGCGGCCCGTGCCATGGGCATGACCGAACTGCAGGTGCTGTTCCGGGCCGAATTTCCCAATGCCCTCACGGTGATGTTCGGCGGATTCAGGACCGGCGTGCTCCAGGTGATCGCCACCGTCTCGGTGGTGGCGTACATCAACCTTGGCGGCCTGGGCCGGTACCTCTTCGACGGCCTGGTGCTGTCCGATTTTCCGCAGATGCTGGGCGGCTCGCTGCTGATCGCAGCGCTGGCAATCGCCGTCGATCTTGTGCTCGCCGTTTTCCAGAGGCTGTTCCTGTCGCGGGGAGCCCCTGCCATGCCCCGCCGGAGCCAGCAGGCACCGGCCAATCTCACAGACCCCGTGTCCGCGGAGCCTGTTGTTCAAGGAGGTACATCATGAAGGAAACCCACCCTAGTATCCTGGGCCGTCGCGCCTTCGGCGGCCTGGCCGCCGGCGTCGGACTGGCCCTGGCGCTGTCCGCCTGCGGCGGCGGGTCGGATCCGCTGGGAAGCGCGCCCGCGACCGGCGGTTCGGGATCAGGCTCCGCGCTGGTCATCGGTTCTGCCGATTTCCCCGAAAGCCAGATTATTGCCGAGGTCTATGCCGGGGCACTGAATGCAGCCGGAGTCACCGCGAGCACCAAGCCCAACATCGGGTCCCGGGAAGTGTACTTCAAGGCTGTGCAGGACGGCTCCGTGGATGTCATTCCGGACTACAGCGGCAACCTCCTGCTGCACGTGGACAAGGAAGCGGCCGAGGTTTCGGCCGAGGAGATCTACAAGGCGCTGCCGGCCAAGCTGCCCGAGGGACTGGCTGTGCTGGAGGCCTCCAAGGCTGAAGACAAGGACGCCATGGTGGTCACCAAGGCGACGGCGGAGAAGTACCAGCTCAAGTCGATCGAAGACCTCGCCAAGGTCTGCAACGAGCTGGTGGTGGGAGCTCCGGCCACCTTCGCCGAGCGCGCCTACGGCCTGCCGGGGCTGAAGAAGAACTACGGCTGCGAGCCCAAGAAGCTGGAACCGTTCAGCGACGGCGGCGGTCCCATCACGGTCAAGGCGCTGCTGGAGGACCAGGTCCAGGTCGCGGACATTTACACCACGACGCCGGCCATTGCCGACAACGACCTGGTGGTCCTGGAAGACCCCAAGAACAACTTCATCGCGCAGCAGGTCCTGCCGCTGTACAACAAGGCCAAGATGACGGACAAGGCGAAGGAAGCGCTCAACTCTGTTTCCAGGATCCTGACCACGGAAGACCTGATCGACCTCAACCGTGCCGTCAGCGGCAGCCAGAAGCAGAACCCGAAGGATGCGGCCGCCGCCTGGCTCAAGGACAAGGGCCTGGTGAAATAGCAGCAGCCACCACCACGACGGCGCCTGCCGGACCCTTGGAGGTCCGGCGGGCGCCGTCGTTGCTCCTGCTGTGAGTCACGTCTCAGCAGAAGTACATCCTCCATATGGCATATTTGATGGATGGCAGAATTCAAGCAGTCCACCAAGCTTCATAATGTCCTCTACGACATCCGTGGACCGATTCTTCAGGCCGCCCAGCAGATGGAGGCAGAGGGACACCGCATCCTCAAACTGAACATCGGAAACCCGGCCCCGTTCGGGTTTGAAGCGCCGGACGCCATCCTGGTGGACATGATCCGCCACCTGCCGCACGCGCAGGGATACAGCGATTCCCGCGGCATATTCTCCGCCCGCACCGCTGTTTCGCAGTACTACCAGACCCGCGGCATCCAGAACATCCATGTCGACGACATCTACCTCGGCAACGGCGTCAGCGAGCTCATCACCATGTCGCTCATGGCGCTCCTCGACGACGGCGACGAGGTTCTCATCCCCACGCCGGACTACCCGCTGTGGACTGCCTCCGTGGCACTCGCCAGCGGGCGGCCCGTGCACTACCTCTGTGACGAGGAATCCGGCTGGCAGCCGGACCTGGAGGACCTTGAATCGAAGATCACTCCGCGGACCAAGGGAATCGTGGTGATCAACCCGAACAATCCCACCGGTGCGGTGTATCCCGAGGAGACCCTCAAGAAGATCGTGGCTCTCGCCGAGAAGCACGGGCTGGTGCTTTTCGCCGATGAAATCTACGAAAAGATCCTGTACGAGGACGCCGTCCACGTGAACCTGGCCGGCCTGACCGGCGACGACGTCCTGTGCCTGACGTTCAGCGGGCTGTCCAAGGCCTACCGCGTGTGCGGCTACCGGGCGGGCTGGATGGCAATTTCCGGGCCGAAGAAGGACGCCGCCGACTACCTTGAAGGCATCAGCCTGCTGGCCAACATGCGTCTGTGCGCCAACGTTCCCGCCCAGCATGCGATCCAGACCGCATTGGGCGGATACCAGAGCATCAACGACCTGATCCTGCCCGGCGGGCGCCTGCTGGAACAACGGAACAAAGCGTACGACCTGCTCAACGCCATCCCCGGCGTCAGCACGCAGCAGGCCAGGGGAGCACTGTACTTGTTCCCGAAACTGGACCCCGACTACTTCCATATCCGCGACGACGAAAAATTCGTCCTGGACCTGCTCCGCGAGCAGAAGATCCTGGTCTCCCACGGACGCGCCTTCAACTGGGTGCGGCCGGACCACTTCCGGATGGTCACGCTGCCCAACGTAAAGGACATCGAAGAGGCAATTGGCCGCATGGGGGACTTCCTGAGCCGGTACCAGGGGAACTAGCCTGATGTCAGCAACGCCGCCCGGTGGATCCCGGGCGGCGGCAGTCGGATGCGGGCGCGGGGACGCGGCCATCCGGACTGGCGACACCTCGGCGGAAGGCTTCCCATGGCAAGCATTGAAACATTCGACGAACACCCCTCCGGGACCCTGGCGGCAGGTGATGGATTCAAGCTGGCCGATGTGGACCCTGATTCCACCCCCGGATTTCCCGGCGGAAAATCCGACGGGCAGGCCCTCCTGGCCGAACTCGACGGCAAACTTGCCACGCTCCAGGAGCAGCTTTTCGCCGAAGCCAAATTTGGCGGCAACAAGCGCATCCTCCTGATCCTGCAAGCCATGGACACGGCCGGAAAAGGCGGCATCGTGGCCCACGTGGTGGGTGCCATGGACCCGCAGGGCGTGCAGCTCAAGGCGTTCAAGGCTCCCACCGACGAGGAGAAATCCTACGACTTCCTGTGGCGGATCGAGAAGGAAGTGCCGGCGGCGGGAATGGTGGGTGTCTTCGACCGCTCGCATTATGAGGATGTCCTCATACACCGGGTCCGCGGCTGGGCCTCTCCGGCCGAGATCGAGCGACGCTACGTGGCGATTAACGAATTTGAAGCCAGGCTGACAGACACCGGCACCCGGATCGTCAAGGTGATGCTGAATATCAGCCGGGACGAACAGAAAGCCCGGCTGCTCGCCCGCCTGGACGATCCCTCGAAGCACTGGAAGTACAGCAGCGGCGACCTGAAGGAACGCGCGTTCTGGGACGACTACATGGCCGCTTACCAGGCGGCATTCGACAACACCCACACCGAGGTGGCGCCTTGGCATGTGGTCCCCGCGAACAAGAAGTGGTACGCGCGGATCGCCGTGCAGCAGCTGCTGCTCCAGGCCATGGAAGACCTCCACCTTCAGTGGCCCAAGGCAGAGTTCGACGTCGCCCTTGAGCGCAGCCTGGTGGAACGGTCCTGACGGGATCCGGTTCCGCCGGGTCTGGTGAAGCCCTGGGGGCTAAGACTCCGGCCCCGCCTGGTTCCGGGCGGCGGCCAGCCGTTTGCGGGCGCCCTCCAGCCAGTCCTCACAGCGCCTGGCCAGGGCTTCGCCCCGCTCCCACAGCGCGAGTGAGTCCTCCAGGCTGGCGCCGCCGGCCTCCAGCTTGCCGACGACGGCGACGAGTTGCTCCCGGGCCTCCTCGTAGCTGAGTGCTTCGATGTCCGCATTCGGATTCTGTTCTGCTGCCAATGTGTTGCTCCCTGCTGGTGGTAAATGGATGGACGTCGCCGGTTTGCCTCCGGCGCAGGACCGGTTCAGCTGCCCGTCATCCGGTGGCCGCCCGTGGACCGGGCGTTGAAGCTGCCGCCCGCAACCCGGACGAAAAGGTCCGAGCCCTCAGGAGCCTGCCTAGGGTGCCGGACGACTTCCCGCTGAGCGTCTGCGTCCTTGCCCGCGCCGGCGGCCTGGACCACGGCGTAGCCCCGGTCCAGCGTCTGTTGCGGGGAGAGCGAGCGCACCTGGTTGCGCAGGTGGAGGATCTGGTCGGCGCCCCTCAGGACGGCCGCGCCGATGGCTGCACGGGAGCGGCTGCTGAGCCGTGCCACGTCTTCGGCGCGGGCACTGACCATGACCTCAGGCGCCGCCAGTACGGGCCGCGAATGCAGGGAGGCCAGCCGGTCGGATTCCCGATCCACCAGCCGGTTCACCCCGCGCCGCAGCTGGTCCCGGGCCTGCCGTACCCTCGCAAGCTCCTCCGTCACGTCGGGAACGATCCGCTTGGCGGCGTCCGTGGGCGTGGAGGCCCGAAGGTCCGCAACGTCGTCCAGGATGGGGCGGTCCGCTTCGTGGCCTATGGCGCTGACCACCGGGGTGGACGCGTTGGACACCGCCCTGATCAGCTCCTCATTACTGAAGGGGAGAAGGTCCTCAAGGGCACCGCCGCCGCGGGCAATCACAATGACGTCAACGTGCGGGTCAGCATCGAGTTCCCGCAGGGCACCCATGATCTGGGAGACGGCAGTGGCTCCTTGCACCGCGACTTCCCGGACCTCGAATTCGACGGCGGGCCACCGGAGTGCGGCATTGCGCAGCACGTCCTTCTTCGCATCGGAATCGCGGCCGGTGATCAGCCCGATGCGGTGGGGGAGGAGCGGGAGGCGCTTCTTCCGGGAATCCGCAAAGAGTCCTTCCGCGGAAAGCGCGTGGCGGAGCCGCTCAATCCGCGCCAGCAGGTCGCCGAGTCCCACCGGCCGGATGTCCTTGACCGACATGTTCAGGCGTCCGGTCTTGAGCCAGAATTCGGCCTTCAGGAGCGCCACGACCCGGGAGCCCCGTTCCAGGGGAACCTCCTGGCGATCCAGCACATTCGACCAGATGGAGGCGGGCAGGGAAATCTCGGCGTCCACATCCCGGAGTGTCATGAAGGCGCTGCCGCCGCGTCGGTTCAGCTCAATGACCTGGCCCTCCACCCAGGCCGCGGGGGTCCGGTCAATGTGGGCTTTGAGTTTCTGGGACAGCAGCTGCAGGGGCCAGGGATTGTCCGGACTCGTTTCGGCGGCCGTAGCAGGAACCGTGGTGGCCGCGGGCATGTTGTCAGCCACGGCGGGACCGTGACGGGGAGGGAGCCTGGGGCATGGGAATCCTTCGCGGGTGGCAGTGCAAAACGGAATGGCATCAAAACGGCGTGGCATCAAAGCGGAATGGCACCAGACCGAATCAACTCTATCCATAGCTCTACCACTGTCCGCCGACATTTTTGCTTCCCGGCCGGCACCCCTAGGATGGCAGTACCGCCAACCACAACCGAGGAATCCCTTGCGCACTTTTGTCTCAGCTGCCGCCGTCATCCTTGGACTGCTGCTGGCCGCAGTCTCCGTTCCGGCCATCTGGGTGGACCGGAACATTGTGCAGGAGGACGGCTTTGTTTCCCTCGCCGCCCCGCTCGGCAAAGACACCGTCTTCCAGGAACGACTGGCTTCGGCAGCGGTCGGCAGCATTGATCCGGCAGCGGGAATTCCTGAACCGTTCGCGGAACTTGTCCAGCCGATCCTTGACTCTGCCGCCAGCTCACTGATCACGCTCCCCGGATATCCGGCGGCATGGGAGGAAACGCTGAGGAAGAGCCACCGGCTCAATTTCCCGGCGCCCGGGGCCGCCAGCCCGGAGACTGAACCATCGACGTCCCTCACCCTGGATGTGGCCCCTTTGGTGGGGCTGCTGACCCGGCAGATCTCCGAGGCAACCAACGTTCCGCTGGACGCGCCGGACCAAACTCTCATCGACATCGGGCAACCGAGCCAGCGCCAGCTCGTGGACCAGGTTTCGGCCTATGCCCCCATGGGGTATGCACTGGCGGCCGGCTCGGCGATCGCCCTTCTGCTTGCCCTCATTGCCGCACGTCGGCGCTGGACTGTGCTCGTGGGCACGGGGCTCGGAGCGCTGGTGCTGGCAGCGGTCTGGAAACTCGGCTCCGACGCGGCGGGCCTCGCGGTGGGCGGGACGGCCAGCGGCAACGAGGTGGCGGACATCTTCAAGAGCGAATTCGTGGCGGCATCGTCCGAGCGGTTCGGACAGTGGATCGTGGCAACCCTTATTGCCGGTGCCGTCCTCATCGTGGCGGGCGTCATTCTCCGCATTGTTGCCGGCGCCGTTGCGGGCCGCACAAGCGGCGACCAGCGTTCCCGGTAGCATTGAACAATGACCTCCTCAGCTGTCTCCATCCCCATGCCTTCAATTCCACGCAGGCGCCGTTCGCCTGAGGACGTGCTGGCTGCGGCCCCGGTGTCAGGTCCCAAAAAGGTGCTGCTTGCGGCCCCCCGCGGCTACTGCGCCGGAGTGGACCGGGCCGTCATCGCGGTGGAGAAGGCACTGGAACATTACGGTCCGCCCGTCTACGTGCGTAAGCAGATCGTCCACAACGTCCACGTCGTGAGCTCGCTCGAGGAAAAAGGCGCCATCTTCGTAGATGAGACCGATGAAGTCCCCGAAGGCGCCCTGGTGATCTTCTCGGCCCACGGGGTATCGCCGGCCGTGGTGCAGTCCGCAGAGGACCGCGGGCTCCGCACCATTGATGCGACGTGCCCGCTGGTGACCAAGGTGCACCGGGAAGCTGTCCGTTTCGCGAAGGACGACTTCGACATCCTCCTGATCGGCCATGACGGCCACGAGGAAGTCGAAGGAACTGCCGGGGAGGCACCGGAGCACATCCAGATCATCAACGGCCCGCACGAAGTTGACAAGGTGACGGTCCGGGATCCGGAAAAGGTCATCTGGCTTTCGCAGACCACACTGAGCGTGGACGAAACGATGGAAACGGTCCGGCTGCTGAAGGAACGCTTTCCGACGCTGCAGGATCCGCCCAGCGACGACATCTGCTATGCCACCACCAACCGCCAGGTGGCCATCAAGAAGATCTCCCCGCAGGCCGACCTGGTTATTGTGGTGGGCTCCGCCAACTCCTCCAACTCCGTCCGTCTCGTGGAGGTTGCCCTGGAATACGGGGCCAAGGCCTCCTACCGCGTCGACTTCGCCAACGAAGTGGACGAGGCCTGGTTCGAGGGCGTCGCCACAGTCGGCGTGACGTCCGGTGCGTCCGTTCCGGAGGTGCTGGTGAAGGACGTGCTCCGGCTCCTCGCCGACTACGGCTACGGCGCTGTGGAAGAAGTGGTCACGGCCGAGGAAGACCTGCTCTTCTCGCTTCCCAAGGAGCTTCGCGCAACGCTGAAGAAATCCGGCGACGTGACCCGCGCCCTGGGCGGGCGCGGGGCGCGGGTCTGACTGCCGCCGGCTGCGGGCTACGCGGCTGACTCTTCCGACTGGAGTTCCGGCGCAGCCACCGACCGGGGCGTCACGTCGATCGCAGGCGGCGTCACCAGTCCCTCCGCTTCAAGCGCGTTGAGCTTTCGTGCCGTGGGAAGCACACGTGCTTCCAGTGTCCCCACCATCGAGTTGTAACGGTCCACGGACGTCTTAAGCGACGACCCCAGCTTGGTCACGTTGTCGCCGAGCGTTCCCATCCGCTCGTAGAGTTGCCGCGCCAGCTCGAACAGCTCCCGGGCACTGTCTGTCAGCACGTCCTGGCGCCAGGTGAATGCCACGGACTTCAAAACGGCCAGCAGGGTGCCAGGGGACGCCAGCACCACGTTCTTCGTCAGCGCGTAGTCCAGGAGGCCGGGGTCCGCCGCCAGCGCGGCCGCCAGGATGGATTCTGCCGGCAGGAAGCAGATCACGAGTTCCGGCGAATTGCCGGGAATGTCCCAGTACTTCTTGTTGCTCAGGGCGTCCACGTGGGCCTTGAGGGCCTTGGCATGTGCTGCCAGCAACGCGTTCTGGCCGTTAATCGAGTGCCCGTGCTGCTGGCGTCCCGCCGGGGTCCCCAGATCCTGGGCCTCAAGGTAGGACGCCAGGGGCACCTTTGCGTCGACCACCAGTTGCTTCTGCCCCGGAAGTTGCACCACGAGGTCCGGCCGTACGGCGGCGCCCGCGCCCGCGCCCGCACCCGTGCTGTGCTGCTGCTCGTGGAAATCCACGTGGCGGAGCATGCCGGCGGCCTCCACAACCCGCCGCAACTGGACTTCGCCCCACTGGCCGCGGGCGCTGTTGGACCGCAGGGCGGACTCCAGGGCATGGGTTGAGCGGAGAAGCTGTTCGTCGGAGAGGCGGGCCTCCTGCAGTTGCTGCGCCAGCTGTCCGTACTGTTCCAGGCGGTCGCGTTCGAGCAGGGACACCTGCTGCTGCACTGCGGTGAGCTTCTCCGCCACAGGAGCAAGGGCCCGGAGGACGCTGCCGTCCTGGTTGCGTGACTCGCCCAGCTCCCGGTTCTGAACCGCCAGAAGGCGCCGCTCGGCGTCGGCCGCCGCGAACTGGGCGTTGACCTCCGAAAGGCGGGCCGAGACGCCGTCGAAATCCTGCTCCAGGGCCACGCTCCGCCGCCGGAGCACCATATAACTGCAGGCGGCGCCGATCACGGCGCCGAGAATCAGCATTAACAGGGCAAGTATCAGTGCAAAAGCGTCCATGGGTTCACTGTGGCACGGGCCTCTGACATTTTTTGCGCAGACGCACTGCACACCAGGCGGCAGATAAGGGGCGGGCCCGATTACCGGTAGAATTAGTGCTCGTGGCTCTTACTATTGGCATCGTCGGACTGCCCAACGTCGGCAAATCAACCCTTTTCAACGCACTGACCCGCAACCAGGTGCTCGCGGCGAACTATCCGTTCGCCACGATTGAGCCGAACGTCGGCGTGGTCAACCTCCCGGACCCGCGGCTTGCCAAACTGGCCGCCGTCTTCGGATCGCAGCGCCTGCTGCCTGCTCCGGTGTCGTTCGTCGACATCGCCGGGATCGTCAAGGGCGCATCGGAGGGCGAAGGCCTGGGCAACAAGTTCCTCGCAAACATCCGCGAAGCCGAGGCCATCGCGCAGGTTGTCCGCGTGTTCGATGACCCTGACGTCATCCACGTTGACGGCAAGGTGGATCCCCGCTCCGACATGGAGACCATCAACACCGAACTGATCCTGGCTGACCTTCAGACCATCGAAAACGCCATTCCGCGGATCGAAAAAGAAGTCAAGATCAAAAAGCGCGACGCCGCAGAACTCGCAGCCATCAAGGCGGCGCAGACCGTGCTCGAACGCGGCGACACCATCTTCTCCTCGATCAAGAGCGACAAGCTCGAGATGGAGCACCTCAAGGAGCTCGGCCTGTTGACGGCCAAGCCCTTCATCTACGTCTTCAACTCTGACGAAGGAATTCTGGGCAACCCCGAGAAACAGGAAGAACTGCGCGCCATGGTTGCTCCGGCGGACGCCGTCTTCCTGGACGCCAAGCTGGAATCCGACCTCGTGGAACTGGACGAGGAAGAAGCCCGCGAGATGCTGGAGATGAACGGTCAGGACGAGTCCGGCCTCGACCAGCTGGCGCGCGTCGGCTTCCACACGCTGGGACTGCAGACCTACCTCACCGCCGGTCCCAAGGAAACCCGTGCCTGGACCATCCACCAGGGGGACACCGCCCCGCAGGCAGCGGGCGTCATCCACTCGGATTTCCAGCGCGGTTTCATCAAGGCCGAAGTTGTTTCTTTCGACGACCTCATCGAGGCCGGCTCCATGGCTGAGGCAAAGGCCCGGGGCAAGGTCAGGATCGAAGGCAAGGAATATGTCATGGCCGACGGCGACGTCGTCGAGTTCCGCTTCAACGTGTAGCAGGACCAGCCACCGCCGGCGACTAGAGCATTAACGGTGAAAGCCCCGATTCCTCGGAATCGGGGCTTTCTGTCGTCATAGGACGGGTTACGGACTGCTTTTGCACCTCGTCCTTCACCCCTGATGAAAACGGTTCCGCAGGTACTTTGTTGCAGCTCGGTAACAACCTTTACCCATGGGCAACTTTGGTCCCATGGGCATACTTTTCGGGTCTAGGCTACTGCTCATGTGAGACGAGCCACATTCTCACTGGGGGAATGGGCGGTCTGGCCGGCGCCTACAGCGGCGGTCTTTTCAACACCACAGAAACATAGGAGGCGGAATGCGCTTAGGTCGTATTTCCAAAGCGGTAGGCGTCGCGGCTGCAGCCGCGCTAGCTCTCAGCGCCTGCGCCGGCAACAGCGGCGGGTCAACCCCGTCAAGCGCTACTGCCGGCAAACAGGGTGGTTCAGCCACGGTGGTCGAGGTGAACGCGTTCAACACGTTCAACCCGAATACTGCCGATGGCAACACGGACATCAACTCGAAGATCAGCTATGCCACCCACTCGGGTTTCTACTACATCGACAACCAGCTGAACGTTGTGCGCAACGAGAAGTTCGGCAAGATGGAAAAGACTTCCGATGACCCGCTGACGGTGAAGTACACCATCAATGAGGGCGTGAAATGGTCCGACGGCACTCCGGTGACGGCGGCTGACCTCCTGCTGCAGTGGGCAGCATTCTCGGGGTACTACGATGACGTCGACTCGGAGGCGAAGACGGGTACGCAGTACTTCTCCTACGCCGGGGACCCCACCGGACTCAAGCTCACTGACTTCCCCGAGCTCGGTGACGACAACCGCTCCATGACCATCAAGTACTCCAAGCCGTTCGCTGACTGGGAAACCGTTCTCG
Organism: Arthrobacter oryzae; assembly: GCF_030718995.1. Classification (NCBI taxonomy): domain Bacteria; kingdom Bacillati; phylum Actinomycetota; class Actinomycetes; order Micrococcales; family Micrococcaceae; genus Arthrobacter; species Arthrobacter oryzae. Next base: position 221,426 of record NZ_CP132204.1, on the reverse strand, counting down.
GCGGTCCGGGCATCGACATTGCGGCGCATGTCCTGGCCAAGGGTGCCGGCCTCACTGACGCCAAGGCATTCGTGGACTACCTGAAGGAAAAGCCGAAGGGCGATGCCAAGGCACCGAAGCCCGCCGACGAGAAGCTGAAGGCCATGGCTGACCTTTGGAACACCGGTTTCGACACGAAGACCCTGCCTTCCGATCCCAGCCTTTACCTGTCCAACGGCCCCTACATTGTCAAGAGCATCACCCAGGACCAGTCGCTGACCATGGTCCGCAACAAGGACTACAACTGGGGCCCGGAAGCGAGCCTGGACGAGATCACCGTCCGCTACATCGGTTCCGCCCCGGCGCAGGTCCAGGCACTGAAGAACGGCGAAGCCGACATCATCGCTCCGCAGGCCTCGGCAGACACCATCGAGCAGCTGAAGGCGCTTGAGAGCCAGGGCGTCACTGTGGAACAGGGCAACCAGCTCTCCTACGACCACATCGACCTGAACTACTCGGGTCCGTTCGCCGAGAAGAGCGTCCGCGAAGCTTTCATGAAGACGGTCCCGCGCAAGGACATCGTCGACAAGATCGTGAAGAAGCTCGATCCGGAAGCCAAGCCGCTCGACTCGCAGCTCTTCGTTCCGGCCCAAGCAGCCTATGAGGAATCCGCAAAGAACAACGGTTCTTCGGCATACCAGGATGTGGACATTGACGGCGCCAAGGCACTCCTTGCCGGCAAGACTCCCGAGGTCCGGATCATGTACAACAAGGACAACCCCAACCGCGTTGACGCCTTCTCCCTGATCCGCGAATCTGCCACCAAGGCCGGCTTCAAGATCGTTGACGGCGGACTGGGTGCCTCCGACTGGGGCAAGGCCCTGGGCGACGGCAGCTACGATGCCACCATCTTCGGCTGGATCAACCCGGGCGTGGGTGTATCCGGCGTGCCGCAGATCTTCCGCAGCGGCAACGGCTCCAACTTCAACCTGTTCAGCGATCCGGAAGCCGACAAGCTGATGGATGAGCTGATCGTCACCACCGACCGCAGCAAGCAGGACGAGCTGATTACGCAGATCGACAAGAAGATCTGGGAGTCCGCTTACGGCCTTCCGCTCTTCCAGTCCGTAGGAGTGGACGCCTACAGCGACCGCATCACGGGCGTGAAGTTCATGCCGAACCAGACCGGTGTCTGGTGGAACTTCTGGGAGTGGGCTGAGAAGTAAAGCCCCGCTCAGCGAGTGAACAGCAGGAGAAGGCGCCGGGACACATGCATCAACGTCCCGGCGCCTTCTCCGGCACCACCGGCATTCTGCCGGTTTTCCGCCCACCTCATGCGGGAAGCCGGACTGATTCTGCGATGGGCCCGGTGAGATCCCGGCCCGGATATAGAGGCTTCCCACCATGGTGACGTACATCGTCCGGCGGCTGATTACGGCCGCACTCATACTTCTCGGGGCATCATTCCTCGTGTACCTCCTGACAGCGTCGTCAGGGGATCCACTGGAGGAGTTCCGCGCCAGCAGCGCCCCGAACAAACAACAGCTGATGGACTCACGCAGCCAGCTCCTTGACCTGGATACCCCGGCACCGCTCCGGTACTTCAAGTGGCTTGGCGGAGCAGCCAGGTGCCTGGTTCCCTTCGGTGGTTCCTGCGACCTGGGCAAGAACATCGCCGGCCAGCCGATTACCGAAGCCCTGGGGTTCGCGCTGGTGCAGACCCTCACACTCGTCACCGGGGCCACGATCCTGGCCATTCTTATCGGCATTGCCCTCGGCATCATCACGGCACTGCGGCAGTACAGTGCGCTGGACTACGGCGTGACTTTCATGGCGTTCCTGTTTTTCTCCCTGCCCATCTTCTGGGTCGCGGTGCTGCTGAAGGAATACGGAGCCATCGGGTTCAACGATTTCCTCCGCAATCCCGAAATTCCACTGCCGGTGGCACTCGGCATTGGCGCCGTCGCGGGCCTGATCGTTGCCGTAGCCGTCGGCGGCGAGGCGCGCCGCCGGCTCGTGTCTGGCGGCATAGTGTTCCTCGCGGTCAGCCTCATCCTGATCTACTTCTCCGTTGTCCAATGGTTCCGGAATCCCGGCCTTGGTCCGGTGGTCATTGCGATTGCCGGTGTGGGCCTCGCGTTCGCCGTGACGCTTTTGGTGGCCGGGCTGAAGAATAGGAAGGCGCTACAGGCATCGCTCATCGTGGTGGGGATCGGATTGGTTGCGTACTTCGCCGTCCAGCCGCTCCTGAACCAGGCGACAGCGCTCATGATCGTGCTCCTGGCCGTCGCGACAATCGGCGTGGGCGTTGGAACGGGCTACCTGATGGGAGGCTACGACCGGGGCCAGTCGATGCGGGCTGCCGGAATTACCGCGTTCCTGGTGGGCGGACTTATCCTGATGGACCGCTTTATGCAGGCCTGGCCCAGCTACTTCAGCAACAGTAGGGTGCGCGGCAGGCCGATCGCCACCATCGGGGCAGGCACCCCCAACATCCAGGGCGACTTCTGGATCCTGACCCTGGACACCTTTACACACCTGATACTGCCCACCATGGCCCTCATCCTTGTTTCGCTGGCCAGCTACACGCGGTTCACCAGGTCCTCCATGCTGGAAATCATGAACATGGATTACATCAGGACAGCCCGTGCCAAGGGTCTTTCCGAACGGTCCGTGGTGATGGGCCACGCTTTCCGCAACGCGCTGATTCCGATTGCAACGATCGTGGCCTTTGATATCGGGGCGCTCATCGGCGGGGCCGTCATCACGGAGACGGTGTTCTCCGTGCGCGGCATGGGGTTCCTGTTCCTGGACGGCATCATGCACACCGACCCGAATCCCGTCATGGGCGTCTTCGTCTGCGTGGCGGTCACCGCGATGGTGTTCAACCTGATAGCAGACCTTGCGTATTCCGCACTCGATCCCCGCGTAAGGATTAAGGCATGAGCCAGCCCACCCAGCAGGAAGAATTCCTCGCCGAACACTCGCACCCCAGGCCCCCGGGCGCACCCCTCGAGCCCGATGCGAAAGGACTGAGCCAGGGGCAGATTGTCCGTAAGCGGTTCCTCGGACATAGCGGAGCCATCGCCGGCCTGTTCATTTTCGCCGTCATCTTCCTGATGGCCTTCACCTCCGTGGGCTGGGCAGGGATCCCGGGCTGGTGGAAATACGACCATCTGGACGTCTCACCGCTTGTCAACGACGGCGTTCCAACCGCATCGCTGTTGCCGCCGGCCTGGGGTGAGCACCCGTTCGGGCAGGACCGGATCGGGCGCGACCTTTTCGCCATGACCATGCGCGGAGCCCAGCAGTCCATCACCATCATGCTCCTGATCGGCACCATCGCGGGCCTGCTGGGCACTGTAGTGGGCGGACTGTCCGGATACTTCCGCGGCTGGGTGGAAGCCATCCTGATGCGGATCACCGACGTCATCATCATCATCCCTGTACTGCTGCTCGCCGCCGTCGTGGCCCAGAGCGTCAACCGCCGGGACCAGGGAGGCTGGTTTTCGGGCTTCGCGGCCAGCAACGGCATTTTGATCCTCGGAATCTTCCTGGGCCTCGTCAGTTGGGTCGGCCTCGCCCGGCTGATGCGCGGAGAGTTCCTCACCCTGCGTGAGCGGGAGTTCGTTGATGCGGCACGCATCTCGGGCGCCAGCAATTCACGGATCATTTTCAAGCACATCCTGCCCAACGCCATCGGCGTGCTGATCGTCAACGTGACCCTGACCATGTCCGCCGCGATCCTCCTGGAGACGGCCCTGAGCTATCTGGGCGTCGGCGTAAAATCCCCGGACACTTCCCTGGGCCTGCTCATTTCACAAAACCAGGAAGCATTCGCCACCCGGCCCTGGTTGTTCTGGTTCCCGGGCCTCTTCATTGTCCTGATCTGCCTCAGCATCAACTTCATTGGCGACGGATTGCGGGATGCCTTCGATCCGAGGCAGAAGAAGTTCAACGCCAAGAAGGCCAAGGAGACCCGGAAGTCCGGCGAACCGGGCAGGATTCCGACTGCCGCAGCCGACGAGCCCGCAGGCGACTGAATGCGCTCTTATCAGGCATCGGCCCTAGGGAACTGCGACACCCCAGTAGCTGGCCGCCAGGAGGACGGCGGTGGCGGCCAGTGCCGTCCACCGGAATGTCACCCTAACAGCCGTTGTTTCAGCGTTGCCGGCGTCCACGGCACCCGCTTCGACCAATGCCTCCCAGCGCCCGCGGACCAGCCGGGCGGCCTGGCCGGAGTCGGTGGTCTTCAGGTCACCCGGGCGAACGGACTTCCCCGGTCCATACGTTGCGGAGGGCAGGCCCTTGAGGTCCTCAGGGCGGGCGTTCCGGCCGCCCCAGATTCCCGGCGCCGGTGCAGCCCAGGAGACATAGTTCCTGGCCGGAGTAACGAGGGTCAGGGCGTACCGGGTATCAACATTAACCAGGGCCGCCCACGGCACGTCAACGGACCGGAACGGATTCTCCAAGGTGATGCCGCCGTCGTGGACCACCACGGAAGGCATCCAGAAGAGCAGCCAGCCGAGAAAACCGATCAGCAGCAGCGGGCCCGCACCCACCAAGGCGGCCGGCCCGCCGGCCGCCGCAGTGACCACCAGGCCAAGGGCTGCGACGAGCCAGGAAAGCCAGGCGAACCACTTGTTCGTGCTGGCTTTGAAGACTTCAACATTTCCGGCGTGCGGCACACTGCTCATGCCCCTAATAATTCAGGATTCCGGGCCGCAGCACTAATCTCCCGTGCAGCCGCGGCCCGGGCGGAAGGGAACCCGTCATGACTGACAACATCACCCCGAACCAGGACAGTGCCCCGGCGCAGGATCCGGCCAAGGGAGCAGTTGTCCTGGAGGTCCGCGACCTCAGCGTCGACTTCGGCGTGGACAAGAAGTGGGTGCCCGCGGCCATCGGCCTGAATTACGAAGTCAGGGCAGGTGAAGTCCTGGCCATCGTGGGGGAGTCCGGATCCGGCAAGAGCGCCAGTTCCATGGCGCTGCTGGGCCTCCTGCCCAGCAACAGCCGGGTGTCCGGCAGCGTCCGCCTTTCCGGGAAAGAGCTCCTCGGAGCCAGTCCGGCCAACATCCGGGCGGTGCGCGGCAAGGACGTGGCCGTGATCTTCCAGGAACCCATGACGGCACTGAACCCTGTGTACACGGTCGGGGCACAGATCGTGGAGACGGTGCGGCTGCACAACGAAGTCTCGCCGGACCAGGCCAAGGAACGCGCCCTGCGGATGCTGGAACTGGTGGAACTCCCGGACCCCGAGAAAGCATTCAAGTCCTATCCGCACCAGTTGTCCGGCGGCCAGCGTCAAAGGGCGATGATTGCGCAGTCGCTGTCCTGCGACCCCAAACTGCTGATTGCCGACGAGCCCACCACAGCCCTGGACGTGACGGTCCAGGCCGAGATTCTGGACCTCATGCGCAACCTGCGGAACAAGCTGGACAGCGCCATTGTGCTCATCACCCATGACATGGGTGTGGTGGCGGACCTTGCAGACCGGATCGCTGTCATGCGGCAGGGGCTAATCGTGGAAACCGGAACGGCGGAGCAGGTCTTCCGCAACCCCCGGCACGAATACACGCAGGCACTGCTGGCGGCAGTGCCGCACCTCGGCCAGGGCAGTGCGGAGGAAGGGCAGGAGGTGGACGTCACCGCCGCCCTGGCCGCCGCCACCCACGCCGAACTGGAATCGGTGGATCCGGAGGAACTGGTCCGCCGCGAGCGGGACAACGCTGCGGCGCTTGCTGCTGCGGCGGCCGCAGAACAGCCCCAGGGTGAACCCGTTCTTGAACTTACCGATGTAGCCATTGAGTATCCCAAACAGGGCCGTGTGCCTGCCTTCAGGGCCGTGGAGGGGGCAAACCTCGTGATCTATCCGGGGCAGGTGGTTGGGCTGGTCGGCGAATCCGGCTCGGGCAAGACCACCATTGGCCGTGCGGCCGTGGGCCTGCTTCCTGTCGCTGGCGGCACGATGCGGGTCGTTGGCCAGGACATTTCCGGCGCCAGGAGAAACGGCAAACAGCTGCACCACGTCCGCCGCCACATCGGCATGGTGTTCCAGGACCCGTCGTCGTCGCTGAATCCGCGCCTTCCGATCGGCGAGAGCATCGGCGAACCCATGTTCCTCGCCGGGGAGGCCAAGGGAAGCGCCCTGCAGAAGCGTATCGAGGCCCTCCTGGACCAGGTCGAGCTGCCCCGGAGCTACCGGAACCGTTATCCGCATGAGTTGTCCGGCGGGCAGAAGCAGCGCGTCGGCATCGCGCGGGCGCTGTCGCTCAAACCCAAGCTCATGGTGGCCGACGAACCGACATCGGCACTGGACGTGTCGGTCCAGGCCAAGGTGCTTGAACTGTTCCAGAACCTCCAGAAAGAACTCGGGTTCGCCTGCCTCTTCGTGACCCATGACCTGGCAGTGGTCGACGTGCTGGCCGACCACATCTGCGTGATGCAGCGGGGCAGGATCGTTGAGCAGGGCACCCGGGACCAGATCCTGCGCAATCCGCAGGAACCCTACACACAGCGCCTTCTTGCCGCGGTGCCCCTTCCGGACCCCGAAAAACAGCGTGAGCGGAGGGAGTTGCGGGCGCAGTTGCTGGCGAGCGGAGTGGAGTAGCGTACGTCACATCAGGTGTAGGCTACCACTGAGTAACCTGTGACTTGAAATACTCCGGTGTTGACGTTAGTGGTCAAATCGTGACCGAGTTACAGTTTGGCAACAGAGTTCCAACATCTGGACAATTTGCGGTTACGCTACTCACTTATGTATGCCACGTCACAGTACACCTCTGTGCCCGGCCTGCGGGGAAGCACAAGACTTTCCCTTCTCAACTCCCACAACTCATAGGAGGCGGAATGCGTTTTTCGCGCACTTCCAAAGCACTGGGCATGGTGGCCATCGCGGCCCTTGCCCTGACCGGATGCGGCGCCGGAGGCGGCGCCGCGGACGGTGCCAGCCAGGCTGCCGGCGACCCCAACAAGGTCATCACTGCGTACAGCAATGAACCGCAGAAGCCCCTGATGCCCGCCGATACCGGCGAAGTCTATGGTGGCCGCGTCGTCGAGCTTCTGTTCGAGGGCCTGCGGAGCTACGACCCCAGCGGCAAGTCAGTCAACGCGCTGGCCGAGTCCATCGAGTCCCCGGACGGCCAGAACTACACCATCAAGGTCAAGTCCGGCAGCAAGTTCACCAACGGCGAGGAAGTCACCGCCAAGAGCTTTGTTGACGCCTGGAACTTTGCCGCCCTGAGCACCAATGCCCAGAGCAACAGCAGCTTCTTCGAATCCATCGAAGGCTACGACGCAGTCAGCGCCACCAAGACGGAGAAGGACGCGGACGGCAAGGACACCGACGTCCCGGCCCCCACCGCGGAAACCCTCTCCGGCCTTGCCCTGAAGGACGATTCAACCATCACGGTCAAGCTGACCCAGCCGGAAGCTGACTGGCCGCTGCGCCTCGGCTATTCCGCCTTCATGCCGCTGCCGGCAGATGCCATCAAGGACCCGAAGAAGTTCGGCGAGAACCCGGTTGGCAACGGCCCGTACAAGATGGCCAAGGAAGGCGCCTGGCAGCACGACAGCCAGATCGAACTGGTCAAGAACGCTGATTACCAGGGTGCGCGTGCTGCCAAGAACGGCGGCGTGACCTTCAAGTTCTACACCGACCCGGCTCCGGCCTACACGGACATCCAGGGCAACAACCTCGACGTTACCGACGTCCTGCCGACCGACGCCCTGAAGACCTACACCACGGACTTCCCTGAGAACCACCTCAACAAGCCGTACGCGGGCAACTCCACCCTGAACATTCCGGGTTACCTCCCTGAGTTCCAGGGCGAAGCGGGCAAGCTCCGCCGCCAGGCGCTGTCCATGGCCATCAACCGCGAAGAGATCACCAAGGTCATCTTCTCCGGCACCCGCATCCCGGCCAAGGACTTCACCTCCCCGGCCGTTGACGGCTACAACGAGAATGTTGCCGGCTCCGAGGTCCTGAAGTTCGACGCCGCCAAGGCGAAGGAACTGTGGACGCAGGCCGACGCCATCAGCCCGTGGCCGGCGGACAAGACCCTGCAGCTTGCCTACAACACCGACGGCGGCAACAAGGAATGGATCGACGCCGTTGCCAACAACTTCAAGAACAACCTGGGAATCAAGGCCGAAGGCCAGCCGTTCGCCAAGTTCGCTGAAATCCTGAAGCTGCGTACCGCCAAGGGCCTTCCCGGCCTGACCCGCGCCGGCTGGCAGGCAGATTACCCGTCGCTGTACAACTTCCTCGGCCCGCTCCTGAAGACCGACGCCAGCGCCAACTATGAGGGCTACACGAACCCCGAGTTCGACAAGCTCCTCACCGAAGGCCTCGGCGCCAAGTCCACGGACGACGCCAACAAGAAGTTCACCGAGGCCCAGGAAATCCTCTTCGAGGAACTCCCGAACCTGCCGCTGTGGTACTCCGCACGCCAGGCCGTCTGGAGCCAGAACGTCAGCAACGTAGATGCTGGCTGGAACGGTGTTCTGCAGTACTGGGCCATCACCGCCAAGTAGTCTTCGGAACAAATCCACGTCAAAAGCTCATGGGGGTTCGGCCACAAAGCCGGGCCCCCATAGCCTTGGAACCGGCACGAAAGCTGTCCTACATGATCCCCCTTAGCCCCACCAACGCCCAGGAGGAGTTGCTGTGATCCAGTACATCCTCCGGCGCCTGCTGCAGATCATTCCGGTGTTCATCGGAACCACGCTGCTCGTCTACTTCATGGTCTTCGCCCTTCCCGGCGACCCGATCCGGGCGCTTTTCGGCGACCGTCCCCCCAGCGAAGCCGTTATTGCGCAGCTCCGCCAGCAGTACAACCTCGACCAGCCGTTCTGGGTGCAGTACGGGCTCTTCCTCAAGAACCTGTTCACCTTCAACCTCGGCGTCGACTTCACCGGCCAGCCCATTGCGGCATCCCTGGGCCGGATCTTCCCCGTGACCGTCATGCTCGCCGTTGAAGCACTGGTCATCCAGGCCGTCTTCGGCGTGACCTTCGGCCTCATTGCCGGACTCCGCAAAGGAAAGATCTTTGATGCGACGGTGCTCGTCGCATCCCTCGTGGTCATCGCCATTCCCACCTTTGTGCTCGGCTTCGTCCTGCAGCTGTTGATCGGCGTGCAGCTGGGCTGGGCCAAACCCACGGTCGGCGCAAACGCAGACTGGGGCAACCTGATCCTGCCGGCCACCGTGCTGGGATTGGTTTCCTTCGCCTACGTCCTCCGGCTCACCCGCGCATCGGTCATCGAAAACATGAACGCCGACTATGTGCGCACCGCCACCGCGAAGGGCCTGTCACGACCCCGCGTTGTGGTCACCCACATCCTGCGCAACTCCATGATTCCGGTCATCACCTACCTGGGCGCCAGCCTCGGCGGCCTGATGGGCGGGGCCATTGTCACGGAAAGTATCTTCAACGTCCCCGGCGTTGGCCAGAAGCTGTTCCAGGCTGTCATCCGCAGCGAAGGCCCCACCGTCGTTGCGATTGTCAGCGTGCTGGTGCTCGTCTTCGTCGTTGCCAACCTGTTGGTCGATTTGCTGTACGCCTGGCTTGATCCAAGGATCCGCTATGAAAACTAATCGCGAAATCGAGCACTTCGTTGCCCCCGTGGAGGAGACCCCTCTGCTCGCAACGGACTCGCTCAAAACGGACCAGGCACCGCTGAGCCTCTGGGCAGATGCCTGGCGCAAGCTCCGCCGTCGTCCGCTGTTCATTATTTCCGCGATGATGATCGCACTGATCATCATCGTGGCGCTCTTTCCGGGCCTGTTCACCCAGGTGGCTCCGAATGACAACTGCCAGCTGGCGAATTCGGACGGAGCCCCGGCGGCAGGGCATCCGCTCGGCTTCACCTTCCAGGGCTGCGACGTCTATTCCCGGATCATCCACGGGACCCAGGCATCGCTGATGGTTGGTGTCTTCTCGGTGCTGTTCGTCCTCATCATCGGTGTCACGCTCGGTGCCCTCGCGGGATTCTACGGCGGCTGGATTGACGCCGTCATTGCCCGCCTCGGCGACATCTTCTTCGCACTGCCCCTCATCCTCGGCGCGCTGGTGGTTTCCCAGCTGCCGTTCATGCGTGAAAACCGGGGCGTCTGGACAGTGGTCATGGTTTTGGTGGTGCTCGGCTGGCCTCAGATGGCCCGCATTACGCGCGGTGCGGTGATCGAAGTGCGCAACGCCGACTTCGTGACCGCTGCGCGTTCGCTGGGCGTTTCACGGCTCGGCTCACTGGTCCGGCACGTGCTGCCCAACGCACTCGCGCCGATCATCGTCCTGGCCACCATGGAGCTCGGCGTCTTCATTGTCGCGGAAGCGACGCTGTCCTTCATCGGCATCGGACTTCCCGGGAGCATCATGTCCTGGGGTAACGACATCGCCGCCGCCAAGTCGTCCGTCCGCACCAACCCGGCCATCCTGCTGTACCCGGCCATGGCGCTGTCCGTCACCGTCCTGAGCTTCATTATGCTCGGCGATGCCCTGCGCGACGCCCTTGACCCGAAGAGCCGCCAACGATGAACGAGGCAACCATGACAACTTCCGACGTCATTATCAGCGAGGCCGGCCGGGCGGAAAAGGCGCTCCTGGAAATCCGCGACCTCGCCATTTCCTTCCAGACCGGCTCGGGCGAAGTCCAGGCCGTCCGGAACGCCCACCTGACCATCATGCCGGGTGAAACCGTCGCCATCGTGGGGGAGTCGGGCTCCGGAAAGTCGACGACAGCGCTGGCCGCGATCGGGCTGCTGCCCGGCAACGGCAGGGTCTCGGGCGGCCAGATCCTGCTGGACGGCGAAGACATTTCGCAGGCCCCTGAAAAGCGCATGATCGAGCTGCGCGGCAACACCATCGGCATGGTCCCGCAGGACCCGATGTCCAACCTCAACCCGGTGTGGAAGATCGGTTACCAGGTTAAGGAAACGCTGCGTGCCAACGGACGGCCCAGCGGACCGGCCGACGTTGCGAAAGTGCTTGCCCAGGCAGGTCTTCCTGACGCCGAGCGGCGTGCGAAGCAGTATCCGCACGAGTTCTCCGGCGGCATGCGCCAGCGGGCGCTGATCGCGATCGGCCTCTCCTGCCAGCCCCGGCTGCTCATCGCGGACGAGCCCACCTCCGCCCTCGATGTGACGGTGCAGCGCCAGATCCTCGATCACCTTGAACACATGACCTCGGAACTGGGCACGTCGGTGCTCCTCATCACCCACGACCTGGGCCTGGCCGCAGAACGTGCGGACAAGGTGGTAGTCATGTACCGGGGCAACGTGGTGGAAGCGGGTCCGTCGCTGGAACTGCTGCAGAACCCGCAGCACCCGTACACTCAGCGCCTGGTGGCCTCGGCGCCGTCGCTGGCTTCACGGCGCATCCAAGTGGCCAAGGAGCTCGGCGTCGAGTCGGATGAACTGCTTGCTCCGGGCGCAGCTTCCGGCGCGGACATCGTGGTGGAGCCGACCATGCCCGAAGACGTGCTGCAGATCCAGAACCTCCGCAAGGTGTTCAAGCTGCGGTCCGGTTTCGGGAAGTCCACGGACTTCACCGCCGTCGACGACGTTTCGTTCAGCGTCAAACGCGGAACCACGACGGCGATCGTGGGGGAGTCGGGTTCCGGCAAGTCCACCGTGGCGCAGATGGTGCTGAACCTCCTGCAGCCCACGTCAGGCAAGATCGTATTCGACGGCGTGGATACGTCCACGCTGAACAACAAGGAAATCTTTGCCTTCCGCCGCCGTGTGCAGCCGATCTTCCAGGACCCCTACGGCTCGCTTGATCCGATGTACAACATCTTCCGGACCATCGAGGAACCGCTGCGGACCCACAAGATCGGTGACAAGGCCAGCCGCGAGAAGAAGGTCCGCGAGCTCCTGGACCAGGTGGCGCTGCCGCAGTCCACCATGCAGCGGTACCCCAACGAGCTGTCCGGCGGCCAGCGCCAGCGCGTCGCCATCGCCCGTGCACTGGCGCTTGACCCTGAGGTGATCATCTGCGACGAAGCGGTCTCCGCACTCGATGTACTGGTCCAGGCGCAGGTGCTGAACCTCCTCGCCGAGCTTCAGTCCAGGCTGGGACTGACCTACCTGTTCATCACCCACGACCTTGCCGTGGTCCGTCAGATCGCGGACCACGTGTGTGTGATGGAAAAGGGCAAGCTGGTGGAAACCGGTTCAACGGACGACGTCTTCGACGCGCCGCAGCGGGAGTACACCAAGGCGTTGCTCAACGCCATCCCGGGTGCCCGGCTGATGCTGCCGCCCGAAGTCGCCTGAGCACGTTGCCTTGAGTAGGTAGGCAGAAAAGGAGCCGGCCTCCGCCCGTCAGGGGCGGGGGCCGGCTCCATTTATCGGCGGGTCAACCCACCGGTAGCACGGACGTGGCCGGCCGGGCCGGAGCCTCGAGCCCCAGTTCCATCAGCCTGGTGGCGAGGATCGTGCCCAGCGCCTTGTGGCCGACGTCGTTCATGTGTACGCCGTCGGCAAGTTCCTTGGCCAGGTTGTACTTCGTCAGCCAGTCTCCGACACTGACGAAAGGAATGCCGTGCTTGGCTGCGACGGTGCCGAGAAGTGCATCGACCTGCGACCGGCGCCCGCCGCCGTAGTTGACGCCGCGGGCCAGGGTGCCGATCATGGCGAACTTGGATCCGGGGTATCGCTGCTTGAGCGTCGAGATCAGGCGCTCGGCATTGGCCGCGATCTGGGCGTCGGTGGCTCCGCGGGCGGCATCGTTTCCGCCGCCCTGGATGACCACGAGTCCGGGTGAACCGTAGGGGAGTTTCCAGTCGCCGCGCTGCAGCGCGTCGATGTAGTTTCCGGTCTTGCCGTTCGCCGCAACGAACCCTGTGCCGCCGCGTCCGCAGAAGAAGACGTTATAGCCCATGCCGGCGAGCCCCTGGCGTGGCCAGCCGGCTTCCGGCTCGGACTGCGAGTCCCCGATCAGGACGGCTGTCCGCCTGATGTCCGCCACGATGACTTCAATGCGGCCGTTGGCCGGGTTAAGGTAGGTCGACCCGGGAACCATCGTTGCCGGATCAGGCTCCGGGGCGAGCTGTGCCTTCGGTGCCGCGCCTGCGGCCACCGGCGCGCCGGGTTCGGCGGCCACAGGGGCGGCCGCGGACTTCCGGGGCGCGGCGTTGGTGGCCGTCTGTTCCGGCGGCTGTGAGGCTGCGGATGCTGCGGGAACCGACGACGCCGGGGCGGCATCTGGTGTCTGGGGGGGCTGCCCGCAGCCGGCCATCAGAACGCCGGTGGCGATCACAGGTGCGACGAAGCGAGTCAGAGCTGAGGCGATTCGCATCTATGGTCTCCGGGCTGGCTTGCTGTTATCCCGTAATGATGGGGCATAGCACAAGGAATAGCCAGTAACTTTAGGCACTATTCATCCCATCCCGGTGACGATCCTGTAACGGGGGCGCGGAGGGGCCCGTTTCGGGTTTTTAGGCCAATAAATGACCTAGCGCTTAGACTGGTAGCAGGTGCCCTGTGCCAAAGGGTCTTCTCGTCGTGCGTTCCGGTTGGAAATGTCGCGATACCACAGCTGACTTCACCACTGAATCGAGCAATAACGCATGTCTGAAACCACCACCAACACTGCGGTAGCCACTGCATCGCGCAGTGACCTGCGCAACGTCGCGATTGTGGCCCACGTTGACCACGGCAAGACCACGCTGGTCGACGCCATGCTCAAGCAGACCAACTCCTTTGCCGAGCACAACCACCTCGAAGACCGCGTGATGGACTCCGGTGACCTTGAGCGCGAAAAGGGCATCACCATTCTGGCCAAGAACACCACCGTGGCCTACAACGGACCGTCCTCAAAGGGCGAGACCATCACCATCAACGTGATCGACACTCCGGGCCACGCGGACTTCGGCGGCGAGGTGGAGCGCGGACTGTCCATGGTTGACGGTGTAGTGCTGCTCGTCGACGCTTCTGAGGGACCCCTGCCCCAGACCCGTTTCGTGCTCCGCAAGGCCCTCGCCGCGCACCTGCCGGTGATCCTGCTGGTCAACAAGACCGACCGCCCCGACGCGCGGATCGAAGAAGTTGTCCACGAGTCCATGGACCTGCTCCTTGGCCTGGCCTCCGACCTCGCGGACGAAGTTCCCGACCTGGACCTGGACAAGATCCTCGAAGTTCCGGTTGTCTACGCAGCAGCCAAGGTTGGCCGCGCCTCCCTCGAGCAGCCTGCCGACGGCACGGCCCCGGAGAACGAGGACCTCGAGCCGCTCTTCAAGACCATTATCGAGCACATCCCGGCACCGACGTACGACCCCAACGGCGTCCTGCAGGCGCACGTGACCAACCTCGACGCCTCTCCGTTCCTGGGCCGCCTGGCGCTGCTTCGCATCTACAACGGCACGCTCCGCAAGGGCCAGACCGTTGCATGGGCCCGCGCCAACGGCGAACTGAAGAACGTCAAAATCACCGAACTGCTGGCCACCAAGGCCCTGGACCGCGTCCCGGCCGAGTCCGCAGGCCCCGGTGAGATCGTGGCCGTCGCCGGCATCGAGGAAATCACTATCGGTGAGACCCTGACCGACGCCGAGAACCCGCAGCCGCTGCCGCTGATCACCGTGGACGATCCCGCGATCTCCATGACCATCGGTATCAACACCTCGCCGCTGGCCGGCAAGGTCAAGGGCGCCAAGGTCACGGCCCGCCAGGTGAAGGACCGCCTGGACAAGGAACTGATCGGTAACGTCTCCATCAAGGTCCTCCCCACCGAGCGTCCCGACGCCTGGGAAGTTCAGGGCCGTGGCGAGCTGGCACTGGCCATCCTCGTTGAGCAGATGCGCCGCGAAGGCTTCGAGCTGACCGTCGGCAAGCCGCAGGTGGTCACCAAGACCATCGACGGCAAGATCCACGAGCCGATGGAGCACATGACCATCGACGTGCCGGAAGAGTACCTCGGCGCCGTCACCCAGCTCATGGCAGCCCGCAAGGGCCGCATGACCAACATGGCCAACCACGGCACCGGCTGGTGCCGCATGGAGTTCATCGTTCCCGCCCGTGGCCTGATCGGCTTCCGCACCAAGTTCCTCACGGACACCCGCGGCGCCGGCATCGCAGCCTCCATCTCCGAGGGCTACGAGCCCTGGGCCGGCCCGATCGAATACCGCACCAACGGTTCGATGATCGCCGACCGCGCCGGTGTTGTCACGCCGTTCGCCATGATCAACCTGCAGGAACGCGGTTCCTTCTTCGTGAAGCCCACCTCCGAGGTTTACGAAGGCATGATCGTGGGGGAGAACTCCCGCGCCGACGACATGGACGTCAACATCACCAAGGAAAAGAAGCTCACCAACATGCGTGCAGCCTCTTCCGACACCTTCGAGAACCTGACGCCGCCCCGCGACCTGACCCTCGAAGAGTCCCTCGAATTCGCCCGCGAGGACGAGTGCGTTGAGGTTACCCCGGAGTCCATCCGCATCCGTAAGGTGATCCTGGACACCAACGAGCGCGCCAAGGCCAACCGCGCCCGCGCCAAGGTCTGACCCCCGGCACGTTCCGGTTATTACCTTCGTGAACAATAGAGCTGCCGGTATGGCAGGCGGCATCGCCGCCGCCGTGCCGGCAGCTCTTTTTGTTGCGGCGGCAGGCACGGCCCTGCATCGCCAGCAGTGGATGGTGTCCGGCGTCGTTCTTCCCTGGGGTGCGGTGGCGGCGCTGGTCCTTCTGGGCTCGGTCCAGTTGCTCCTCGGGGCGGCTTTTAGGTCGGTGATCCCGCCGGCGGCCTGCGGCGTGCTGTGCTACGTCCTGGCAGGTCTGTGGTCGAACCTGGAGCCCGGCAAACGGCTTATCGCCGCGGACGTTCCCGGCTACCTCTGGATCTACGGTATCGCCGCGGTGACCGTGCTGATGCTCGTGTGGTGCCGGCGCTACCGGGAACCGCCCCGGCGCGCCTGAAGCCGCCGGACGGCAGGCTTAGCCCGCCGCTCGCGCCGCGCGCCGCGGGGGAGGCGGTGGTACCGGTTTCGCTGCCACTACCATGGCCAGGGGAATGACGACGTCGGCCCGCCGGGTGCGGACGGTACACTCGGCCGCGGTGATCCCCACCAGGTCGCCCAGCGCGTCCGTCAGGCCCTCCGGGATGCGGTAGCGAACCACCACCCGCGTGCCCAGCGGGGCGTTGTCGAGGAACTGGCGGAAATCGGGGGCCTGTGACGTCACCACTTCATCCTAGGACGCCCCTTCCTGTCAGCACCGCGGGCGTGTATGACGCCGGGCTTCTGTGACGCCGGGCTTCTATGACGCGTTGCTAGGTTCGCGGGAACAGGCTGATAGATAATAGGCTCAGAAGTCAGCAGTCCGGCGCTCAGGCCGGGAAGATCACCGGCCGAGTGCCGGAACCAACGTGGAGAGGCAAGGGACGTGACGTACGTAATCGCGCAGCCGTGTGTAGATGTCAAGGACAAGGCATGTATTGAGGAATGCCCCGTCGACTGCATCTATGAGGGCGAGCGGTCCCTCTACATCCACCCGGATGAATGCGTCGACTGCGGTGCCTGCGAACCTGTCTGCCCCGTCGAGGCCATTTACTACGAGGATGACACCCCTGACGAGTGGGCCGACTACTACAAGGCGAACGTCGAATTCTTCGACGACCTGGGGTCGCCCGGCGGCGCCGCCAAGGTGGGCAACACCCACACCGACCACCCGATGATTGCTGCCCTGCCGCCGCAGAACCAGGACCACTGAGGCACCTGGCGTGACATCCGCGGTACGCAGCTTCGGCCTTAGCCTGCCCGACTACCCGTGGGAGGCCATGGCCCCGTATCTTGCCACGGCCGCCAAGCACCCCGGCGGGCCTGTCAACCTTTCCATCGGCACCCCGGTTGACCACACGCCCGTCCTGGTCCAGGAGGCGCTCCAGCGGGCCGCCGACGCCCCCGGGTACCCCACGGTGCACGGTACGCCGGCGCTCCGCGAAGCGATTGCTGACTGGTTCGCACGCCGCCGCGGCGTTCCCGGACTGGATCCCAGGGACGTGATGCCCACTGTCGGTTCCAAGGAACTGGTGGCGTGGCTGCCGTTCCTCCTGGGCCTCAAGCCCGGTGACGTCGTCGTCCGCCCTACCGTTGCCTACCCGACCTACGACATCGGGGCGACGTTCGCAGGCGCGGAACACATCGCCGCTGACGATCTCGACGAACTGGATGACGAGACACGGCGGCGGGTCCGGCTCGTCTGGGTCAATTCGCCGGCCAACCCCACCGGCAGCGTCCGCGATGCCGCATCATTGAAGCGGATAGTGGACCAGGCCCGCGGGCTTGGCGCCGTCGTGGCTTCCGACGAATGCTACGCGGAGCTCGGCTGGGGGGAGTGGGACGTCCAGCGCGGCGGCCGCCCGGTGCCCAGCATCCTGGACCCGCGCGTCGCCGGGGGATCCCATGACGGCCTGCTGGCGGTGTACTCCCTCAGCAAGCAATCGAACCTTGCGGGGTACCGCGCAGCGTTTGTTGCAGGCGACCCGGTCATCATGGCCAACCTGGTCAACAGCCGCAAGCATGCCGGCATGATCGTTCCCTACCCGGTCCAGGAAGCCATGCGCGTGGCACTCGGTGACGACGCCCACGTGCAGGCCCAGAAGGACCTCTACCGCGGGCGGCGGGAGCGGATAGTGCCGGCTCTCGAATCCTTCGGGCTGTCAATCCACGAGTCCCAGGCGGGACTCTACCTGTGGTGCAGTGCCGGTGAAGCCACGTGGGACACCGTAGGCAGGCTGGCCGGGCTCGGGATTGTGGTGGGTCCCGGCGTGTTCTACGGCGATGCCGGAAACGGGTTTATCCGGGTGGCACTGACCGCCGCGGATGAGCGGATCGACGCGGGAGTGGCACGGCTGACCGCTGGCGCGTAGCCGGCAACGGGCGGCAACAGGTCCGTAACAATGGTGTGACACGCAACACAACGGGGGCGTTTTCGGGGCATTTCGGCACTACCGGATTAGTGTCACCTTGCCTTGGAGCGGTACTTTTTAACTGACTATCAATGGTGGCTTTCTACAAGAAGGCAGCCCGGCCGTTGGAATCCCTGCCCTGCAGGCTCCTCGGCCGGCTTCACCGGAGGTTGGATCAAGCTTTCTACAGAGAGGCCCTGACGCCTCATGAGGAGACTCCATGACTGAGACCACCAGCGCAACCCTGCGCCACGCGGGCGGCGAGCTCGAACTCCCCCGTATCAAGGTTGTAGAAGGAAACGAAGGCTATGACGTTTCCAAACTGCTGAAGCAGACAGGCGCCGTCGCCTTTGACCCCGGTTTCATGAACACCGCGGCCACCACTTCGGCCATCACGTACATCGACGGCGATGCCGGCATCCTGCGGTACCGCGGGTACCCGATTGAGCAGCTGGCACAGCACTCCAGCTTCCTGGAAGTTTCCTACCTGCTGATCTACGGCAACCTGCCGACTCCCACCGAGCTGGACGCCTTCGACCAGAGGATCCGCCGCCACACGCTGCTGCACGAAGAGCTCAAGGGCTTCTTCGGCGGGTTCCCGCGCGACGCCCACCCGATGCCCGTGCTGTCCTCGGCCGTATCCGCGCTCTCCACCTTCTACCAGGACTCCCTGGATCCCTTCAACGCGGAGCATGTGGAAGTTTCCACGTACCGGCTCCTGGCCAAAATGCCGGTCATCGCGGCCTACGCCCTGAAGAAGAGCATTGGCCAGCCCATGCTCTACCCGGACAACTCCATGAACCTGGTGGAGAACTTCCTCCGCCTCAGCTTCGGCCTTCCGGCCGAGCAGTACGAGCTGGACCCGGTGATGGTCAAGGCCCTGGACCTTCTGCTGATCCTGCACGCGGACCACGAGCAGAACTGTTCCACGTCCACCGTACGACTGGTCGGCTCGTCCAACGCCAACCTCTTCGCCTCGGTGTCCGCAGGTATCAACGCGCTGTTCGGCCCCGCCCACGGCGGCGCCAACGAAGCCGTGCTCAAGATGCTGCGCCAGATCCAGACCGAGGGCATCAAGCCCGAGGACTACATGGAGAAGGTCAAGAACAAGGAAGACGGCGTCCGCCTCATGGGCTTCGGGCACCGCGTCTACAAGAACTACGATCCGCGGGCCAGGATCGTCAAGGACACGGCACACGAAGTGCTCGGCAAACTCGGCGGCAACGACGAACTGCTGGACATCGCCATGCGCCTTGAGGAGAAGGCCCTGGGTGACGACTACTTCATCCAGCGCAAGCTCTACCCGAACGTGGACTTCTACACCGGCCTGATCTACAAGGCCATGGGCTTCCCGGAGAAGATGTTCACAGTGCTCTTCGCGATCGGCCGCCTGCCGGGCTGGATTGCCCAGTGGCGCGAAATGATCAACGACCCCAGCACCAAGATTGGCCGTCCGCGCCAGCTCTACACAGGAGAGCCGGAGCGGAACTACCCTGCCAGCTAAGGCTGACGAATTAAACTACGACGCCGGCTGCGCACCTTGGGTGCGCAGCCGGCGTCGTTCTTTCATCGATTGATCCCCACCGGCTCCCTGCCCTCGCAAGCTCGGGCCGGGGCCCTCGCCGGCGTGGGCCCACGGTCGTTTTGGGCCGTGAAAACGACACCTACGGAGCAACCGATGTCAGGAGTTGTAGCCCAGCGGGTTGTTCTTCTGCCAGCGCCAGTGGTCCTCGCACATCTGGTCCACGGTTTTCGTAGTGGACCAGCCGAGGTCAGCCAGGGCCGACGTGGCATCGGCCCAGAACGCGGGGAGATCGCCGGCGCGGCGGCCCGTAATCTCGTAGGGGAGTTCGTGGCCTACGGCCTTTTCGAAGGAACGCAGCACCTCCAGCACCGATGATCCCTTGCCGGAACCGAGGTTCCACCGGAACACACCCGTGCGGCCGGCCACGTGGTTGAGGGCGGCGACGTGGCCTTCGGCGAGGTCCACCACGTGGATGTAGTCACGGAGGCAGGTGCCGTCCGGTGTGTCGTAGTCGCCGCCGAAGACCATCAGTTTTTCGCGGCGGCCCACTGCGACCTGGGCGATGAACGGAACCAGGTTGTTGGGGATGCCCTGGGGGTCCTCGCCAATCCGGCCGGACGGGTGTGCACCCACCGGGTTGAAATAGCGCAGGAGCGCGATGTGCCAGCGACTGTCCGCGGTGCCAAGGTCCGAGAGGATGTCCTCGATCTGTTCCTTGGTCCGGCCGTACGGGTTGTTGGCGCCGATCTCCATCTTTTCCACGTAGGGGATCGGGTTGTGCTCGCCGTACACGGTGGCCGAGGAGCTGAAGACCAGTGAGCGGACGTCATGCCGGTCCATCACCCGGATCAGGTTCAGGGTACCTACCAGGTTGTTGTAGTAGTACTTCAGCGGCTCACGGACGGATTCGCCCACGGCCTTGAGGCCCGCGAAATGGATCACAGCGTCGATCCGGTCCTGCGCAAAGACGGCCTCGACAGCTTGTTCGTCCACGAGGTCCACGTTGTGGAACACCGCCTCCTTGCCGCTGAGCTCGGCGACGCGGCGCAGCGACTCTTCGCTGGAATTGACCAGGTTGTCGATGACCACCACCTCATGGCCGGCTTCCTGCAGGGACAGAACAGTGTGGGACCCGATGTAGCCGGTGCCGCCCGTAACCAGAATTCTCATGAGCTCAACGCTATCCCAGTTGGCCGCGCTTCCGCCCGTGTTGCCCACACCTTGGCGGCACAACTGTGCTAAATAGTAGGAGTGCCCAAAATCGTTGATGCCGCAGTCCGGCGCCAGGAAGTTGTCGAAGCCGTTTTCAGGATCATTGCAGCGGACGGACTGGAACGGGCCTCCCTGCGTGAAGTGGCTGACGAGGCCGGACTTGCCGTGGGATCCGTCCGCCACTACTTCTCCAGCAGTGACGAGTTGCTGGCCCATTCATTCGGTGTGGTGGTGGACAGGATCACCGGCAGGCTGGACGCGGCGCGGGACCGACTCACCCAACTGTCTCCCGGGACAGCTGAGCACCGGGACGGCGTGTTAACCCTGCTGGGCCAGTTCCTCCCGCTGGACGAGGAGCGGGCCGTGGACGCGTGCGTCTGGATGGCGTTCAAGAACGCAGCCCGGATCAGGCCGTTCCTGGTCGCCGAGGCTGACCGCAGCCACCGGTCCGTGGCCGCCGTCGTGGGCTGGCTGATCATGGAACTCAGCCCGCCCGGGGTGACAGGGGCCGACGATGGCCATCAGGGCCTGGTTATCGAAGCGGAGCGGCTGCTCGCTACGTTGGACGGACTGACCATGCATGTCCTGCTGCAGCCTGAGTGGATGACGGCTGACATGTGCCGGGACGTGCTGTCGTCGCACCTGCTGAGCCTGGGCCAGTCTGCGCTGAGCCACTAAAACAAGCCATTAACGTCAGTAGTCAAGAGGAATACACTGGGACAGTAAACAAGCCAAGGGAGGCCATTCGGATGCACCAAACAGGCGGTCCTGGTTGGCGGATCACCATGGACACCTCGGGTCCCATGCTCATTGCACTCTACGTCCGGGACGCTGCAGGCCTCAACAGCGCCGGGCGTCCGGCTTTGTGCCATATGGCTCCCAAGATCCGACCGGTGGACCACACCAACCTCACGTCCGAAGTCGGCGGAATCAGTGCCCTTAAGACTGAATGGGAAGCCTGGTGGGAGCAGCTGCTCAAGTCGCATCCCCAAATGGCGCCCGATGTGAAGCCCCCCGATTTTGACGCCTTCGGGAACTCTCCCGCCCTCCAGCGCGTCCTGCAGGCGCATTTCGGGTCGGCTCTGACCTGGGCCCGTGAGCGCCGCTCCGAATACGCCGCACTTGAGGCCGAACGGGAGGCGAGCGGCGCCCCGCAACTCCTGGGCGACATGGTGGAAGACCGGCTGCTGGAAGTGGGCCGCGGTTCGCGGGACTTCACCCTGACGATCATCGAACTTCCGCTGACGGAACCTCGGGCATGGTACCTCGAGCCGGACAAGATCATCATGAGCAAGGAACTGTTGTCCCAGCCCGAGGTTTTCCGAAGCTACGTCCAGCCGGTCGTGGAGCTTCTCGTCTGAGTCCCGGCCGTCAGGAAGTCCCGGCAGCGACCGTGACCGTGACCAGGCCGGACTGACTCTCCGAGGGCTGCCAGCCGTTGCTGGCCGCCCGGTCCCAGCTGCGTCCTTCCACACCGACGTTCGTCACGGACAGGGATTTGGCGTTCGCCACGGCCCACTGTGCCACGGCCCAGGCCTGGGTCCCGCTCGCCTCCAGCACAAGTGTGGTGCCGTCTGTGGTCGCCGGGACGTTCCCGAAGGCGGCGGTCAGTTCGCCAAGGACAGCCTGGACGTCGCCAGGGGCCTCGGGCGACTTGAGGGTGCAGTCCAGTGCCCCGGTTGACTGCCCGGTCAGGGCGGAGGCAAATGCCCGGCCCATGTCCTCATGCTGCGCATAGGCCTGCGGGTAGGCAGAGCGCTGCACCTGCTGCGCCGCAGCCGTGATTTCCAGTGACTCATAGTCCGGAATCTTCACCAGGGCGTCGTAGAACGCCCCGCTGGCGTAATACGGGTCCATCACCTGTTCCTCGGTGCCCCAGCCCTGGGAGGGACGCTGCTGGAACAGGCCGCGGGAATCCGGCCCGGCCTGGTCTCCGTGCTCGATGTTGCGCAGCTTGGATTCCTGCATGGCGGTTGCCAGTGCGATGCTTGCGGCCCGCGGGGGCAGCCCGCGGCGCACGGCAACGGCTGTAATGAGCGCCGCATTTGCCGCCTGGTCGGTGGCCAGGTCGGCCTCCCGCGATCCGACGGCGGCAGTGCACTTTTCGGCAATGAGCGTTTCCGAACGCTGGATAAAGGCCACGGCCGTGTAGACACCGCCGGCAATCAGGGCCAGGACCAGCCCCAGCACTAGCAGGCGGCGCAGGCCACGTCTCCGTGACACGAGGTTGCTCCCTGAGGCCCTGATCGGGCCGGTTGACGTCTGCGGGCGGGCGGAATCAGTTGGCGTGGAGGGCCTCATTGAGTTCCACGGTCTGGCCCTTGCGGGGGAGTACCTCCACGGCGCCGTTCGTGGAATTGCGGCGGAACAGCAGGTTGGGCACACCTGAGAGTTCAACGGCCTTGACCACCCGGGTGGTGTCCACTCCGTCGGCGTCCTTCGGACCGATGACGCGGACGCGGGTGCCTGCCGTGACGTACAGGCCGGCCTCGACCACCGAGTCGTCGCCGATGCTGATCCCGACGCCGGAGTTGGCACCCAGCAGCACACGCGCACCGAGGGAGATCTTCTCCTTGCCGCCGCCGGACAGCGTACCCATGATGGAGGCGCCGCCGCCGACGTCCGTTCCGTCGCCGGTGACAACCCCGGCCGAGATGCGGCCTTCCACCATGGAGGTGCCCAGGGTGCCTGCGTTGAAGTTCACGAACCCTTCGTGCATCACCGTGGTGCCCTCGGCAAGGTGGGCGCCAAGCCGGACGCGGCCGGCGTCGGCAATCCGGACGCCTGCGGGCACCACGTAGTCAACCATGCGCGGGAACTTGTCCACTCCGTAAACAGTCACGGGGCCGCGCTTGCGCAGCTTCGCCCGGGTCAGTTCGAAGCCTTCAACGGCAGCAGGGCCGAAGTTCGTCCACACGACATTGGGGAGCTTGCCGAAGATGCCGTCCAGGTTGATGGTGTTGGGCTGCACAAGCCGGTGCGAAAGCAGGTGCAGGCGGAGGTAGGCGTCCGCGGTGTCGGCAGGGGCTTCATCGAGGTGCACCTGGACGAAAACGACCTGCTGCTCGGTGCCGCGGTCGGCGTCGCTGCCGGCTGCGGCGATCTCGGCCAGCACGGGATCCGCGCTCTCCACGTTCCGGAGGCTATCCGCTGCGGTTCCCAGGGACGGTGCGGGGAACCAAACGTCCAGCACGGTGGCCTCGCCGTTGCGGGTGGAAATGGTGGCCACGCCGTAGCCATAGGCGGAGCGGGCATCGGCGGATGCGGAATTATCGGCGGGCACGGCGGAAGCAGCAGCGGTTTCAGTCATGGTCCCAGTCTATCGAGAGGCGGGAGCAGGTCTCGAACTAGACTGTCCGTGTGACTGCTCAAACCGCCTCTGCCCGCCTGGACCTCCGCCAGGACGTCGCCCTCCTCACTGCTGCACTCATCGACATCAACAGTGTCTCGGCCAACGAGGAGGAACTGGCCGACGCCGTCGAACATGCCCTGCGGAAGATTCCGCAGCTTGAGGTCGTCCGGGACGGCGATTCGATCATCGCCCGCACTGCCCTGGGCCGCGCTGAGCGGGTCATCCTGGCCGGGCACCTGGATACGGTGCCGCTCCCCACCACCGACGGCGCCCTTGGCACCGTCCCTTCGTTCTGGCCTTCAGGCGCGCCCGGCGAAGGACTCCTGTACGGCCGCGGCGCGACGGACATGAAAGGCGGCGTCGCGGTGCAGCTTGCACTGGCCGCCGGCATGTTCGACGGCGGGAAGGAACCGGGCAAGGACGTCACCTTCGTGTTCTACGACCACGAGGAAGTAGAAGCGGTGAAGAGCGGCCTCGGTCGGCTGGTGCGCAATCACGGCGGGCTTCTCGAGGGTGACTTCGCCATCCTGCTGGAGCCAACTCACGGAACCGTGGAAGGCGGGTGCAACGGCACCATGCGGTTCGAGGCAACCACCATCGGTGAGGCAGCACACTCCGCCCGGGCCTGGATGGGACGCAACGCCATTCATGCGGCCGCCCCCGTCCTCGCCAGGCTGGCCGCCTACGAACCGGCCACCATCAACGTGGACGGCCTGGACTACCGGGAAAGCCTCAACGCGGTGAAGATCAACGG
The DNA here is from genome assembly GCF_030718995.1 of Arthrobacter oryzae. Classification (NCBI taxonomy): domain Bacteria; kingdom Bacillati; phylum Actinomycetota; class Actinomycetes; order Micrococcales; family Micrococcaceae; genus Arthrobacter; species Arthrobacter oryzae. Next base: position 196,698 of record NZ_CP132204.1, on the reverse strand, counting down.
AGGCACTGCCGGAAACGTCATTCCGGACCGCTGCGTGGTGGAGATCAACTACCGCTTTGCTCCGGACAAGACGCCGGCACAGGCGGAGGCCCACGTGCGGGAACTTCTCGACGGGTTCGAGGTGGTCAAAACGGACAGCGCCGCCGGCGCGCGGCCGGGACTGAATCATCCTGCTGCCGCGTCCTTCGTGGCAGCAGTCGGCGCGGAACCGAAACCCAAGTACGGCTGGACCGACGTCGCGCGTTTCAGCGAACTGGGAATTCCGGCCGTGAACTTCGGGCCCGGCGACCCACTGCTGGCGCATAAAGATAACGAACACGTCGACGCCGATGCGATCCGTGAGTGCCTCCGGGCGCTGCGGACGTGGCTGGGAAACTAACCGCAAGGACCCCGCTCAGGCAGGAAGGCCCGGATCTGTGATCCGGGCCTTCCTGGTGCTTCACTTCCTGCGTGCTACTTCACTTCGGCTTCAATCGGTTCAGGCTCAGCCTTGGCCACGCCCCCGGCAGCTTTCTTGGAACCGCGCCGTTCGATCCAGACTGCGATGCGCGAAACGCAGATGTTGATCGCGATGTAGATTGCTGCGGCCACGAAGAAGATCGGGAACAGGAACTGGGTTCCCAGGAAGTCGGCCATGACCTGCACGGCACGGAGCAGTTCACCGTAGGCCACGATGTAGCCCAGGGACGTGTCCTTCAGCAGCACCACGAGCTGGGCAACGAGTGACGGCATCATGCGCCGGACGGCCTGGGGCAGTTCAATGACCATGCGGGACTGGAAACTGGTCAGGCCGATGGTCAGGCCTGCCTCGCGCTGGCCCTTCGGCAGGGACTGGATACCGGCACGGATAATCTCCGCGAAGACCGCCGCGTTGTACAGGACAAGGCCGGCTACCACCGCGATGAACTGATTGGTTCCGAAGACGAGCAAGACGAAGAACATCATCAGGACCACGGGCATGCCGCGCAGGAATTCCAGCACGATCCGGGTGGGGACCCGGATGGCGGCAAGGTCGGATATCCGCAGCAGGCACAGCAGCAGTCCCAGCGGGAACGCGATGACGGCAGCGACGGCCGCAGCGCTCAGGGTTGCGCCAATGCCGTTGCCGAGCAGCGACCAGACGTCCGCCCGCGTGAAGATCGCCCAGCGGCGTCCCTCGAAGATGCCCTGCTGGGCCAGTGTGCTGATGATCCATGCCAGCAGTCCCAGGATCAACAGGGAGCCCACTACGGAGCCAATAAGTGAAACCCGGCGGGCTTTTGGCCCTGGGACGTCGTACAGAACCGAGCTCATCGGACGATCGCCACCTTTCGTTCGACGGTGCTCGCCAGGATACCCAACGGAACAGTGATCAGCAGGTAGAAGAAAGCCACCCCGATGAGAACGGCCATCACCTGGTCGCCGTTGGAGTTGGCGAGCTGGCGGCCGTAGCCGAACAGCTCCAGGACGAAGAAGGCGCCGGCGACGGATGAGTTCTTGACCAGGGCGATCAGGATATTGATCAACGGCGGGATCACCGTCCGCAACGCCTGCGGCAGAATGATCAGGGACAGCACCTGGCCGAACTTCATGCCGATGCTGCGCGCGGCCTCGGCCTGGCCGACCGGAACGCTGTTGACACCGGAGCGCACTGCTTCAGCGATGAAGGCTGCTGTGTAGGCACTCAGGGCAATGATGGCCGCCACTTCAAACTGCTCAAATTTCACCCCGAGCCTCGGCAGGACGATCGCGGCGAAGAAGAAGGCAATGGTCAGGGGGGTGTTCCGCAGAATCTCCACGTAGGTCATGCTGAAGCCGCGGAGGGCGGCAACGGGTGAAACCCGGGCGGCGGCCAGCACCGTTCCCAGCAGGAGGGCGATGACTCCGGATACGGCTGACAGGAACAGGGTTCGGAGAAAGCCTTCCCAGTAAAGTGGCAGGTTATCGATGATGACGTCCATAACATCCTTTGGCTGTGTGTCGCGGACGGGAGCGAAGATGGGAGCGGCGGCTGCCGGAGCCTTGGCAAACGGACTCCGGCAACCGCCCTGCGTTACTTAGTAACGGTTGATGGCCGGAAGTTCCGGCGCCGTCTTGATGACGGAGCCCGCGGTTGCTTCCCAGGCCTTCTTGTAAGACCCGTCCTTGCTGAACTCTTCCAGCTGGTCGTTGATCCAGTTGCGGAAGACGGTGTCATCCTTCTTCAGGCCGATGCCGTAGGGCTCCTTGGTGAAGGTCTCGTCCGAGGCCAGCTTGAAGGCGTCAGGTTCCTTGTCCACGAAGCCGGCCAGGATCACGTTGTCGGTGGTGATGGCTTCCACCTGCTTGTTGCGCAGCGGTTCGAGGCAGGCCGAGTAGGTGGCCGCAGGAACGAGTACTGCTCCGTACTTCTCCACGATGGTGCCGGCAGGGGTGGAACCCGTCACGGAGCAGACCTTCTTGCCCTTGACGTCCTCGGGCTTCTTGATGGTGTCGTTGTCCTTGTTGACCATGAGGGCCTGGCCGGCCTCGTAGTACGGCCCGGCGAAGCTGACGACCTGCTTGCGCTTGTCGTTGATGGTGTACGTGGCGATGACCAGGTCCACCTTGCCCTGTTCGATAAACGGTTCGCGGTTCGCGGAGACGGTCTCCGACCATTCGATCTTGTCCGCCGCGATGCCCAGCTTGGCGGCAATCAGCTTGCCCATCTCGACGTCAAAGCCGATGGGCTTGCCGTCAAGGCCCACCTGGCCGAAGAGGGGCTGGTCGAACTTGGTGCCGATCTTGATCGTTCCGGCGGAAGCGAGCTTCTCCATGGTGCTGCCGGCCGCGAAGGTGGGCTTCTCGGCAACCGTGGGGTCGCTGGTGGTACCGGTGCTGCCGCCGCATGCGCTCAGAGTCAGGGCGAGGGCTGCTGATGCTGCAACCACAAAGGACTTCCGTCGGGTCAAAAATGCCTTCATGACATACCTTTCATTGGCGGCCACTGTGGTGGCCTGGGTGCGAACTGCGTAGGTGCGGTCTCGTGGAATCAGTGGGTGAGGAGCTTGGAGAGGAAGTCCTTGGCGCGGTTGCTCTTCGGGTTCGTGAAGAACTCTTCCGGTGTTGCGTCTTCGACGATCTGGCCGTCGGCCATGAACACCACGCGGTCGGCGGCCTTGCGGGCGAAGCCCATCTCGTGGGTAACCACGATCATGGTCATGCCTTCCTTGGCGAGTTGGATCATGACGTCGAGGACCTCATTGATCATTTCCGGGTCAAGGGCCGAGGTGGGCTCGTCAAACAGCATGACCTTCGGCTTCATCGCCAGGGCACGGGCAATCGCCACGCGCTGCTGCTGGCCGCCGGAGAGCTGCGCCGGGAGCTTGGGTGCCTGGTGGCCGACGCCCACACGCTCCAACAGCGCCATGGCGTCCTTGTCGGCCTGCGCCTTGGCAACGCCCTTGACCTTGATCGGACCCAGGGTGACGTTTTCGAGGATCGTCTTGTGGGCAAAGAGATTGAAGGACTGGAACACCATTCCGACGTCGGCGCGCAGCTTGGCGAGTTCCTTGCCTTCCTCCGGCAGTTCCTTGCCGTCGATGGCGATCTTGCCGTCGTCGATGGTTTCGAGGCGGTTGATGGCCCGGCAGAGTGTGGACTTACCGGACCCGGACGGTCCGATGACCACAACAACTTCGCCCTTACGGACGTTCAGGTTGATGTCCTTGAGTACGTGCAGCTGGCCGTAGTGCTTATTCACGGCTTTCAGGGAGACGAGAGCTTCGCCGGGCACTTGAGTAGTCATAAGAGAGAATCTAGCGAACATTAGCGGGATATGACGGCAATCACTCCAACTTCCTGCAGATCGTGATTCAAGAGATACCTGCAGGTCAAAGCCCCGGGTGCCTGCTCCAACAGGATGGGACGCGCCGGACGGTCGCGCTTGTCGAAGCGCGCTAGCCTTGGTGGATGAGTACCGATCCGCAGCCTTCTCCAACTCCAGTACCTCCCATTGCCACCCGTCACAAGGGTCCGCTGGAGCTGCGGCGCAAACAGGCAGCAGTGGAGATGTCGGACCAACACCTGCTGGACACCAAGGGGCCGGGCCAGTTCGTCCACACGGATCCGTGGCGGGTGCTCAGGATCCAAAGTGAGTTCGTGGAAGGCTTCGGCGCACTCGCGGACCTCGGGCCGGCTGTCAGCGTGTTCGGGTCCGCCCGCACCAAGCCCGGCTCCGTGTACTACGAGCTGGGCGTTGAGGTTGGCCGCAAGCTGGCCGAAGCCGGGGTGGCTGTCATCACCGGCGGCGGCCCCGGCTCCATGGAAGCGGCCAACAAAGGCGCAGTTCAGGGAAACGGTGTCTCCGTGGGGCTCGGCATTGAGCTTCCGTTTGAGCAGGGCCTCAACCAGTGGGTGGACCTCGGGATCAACTTCCGCTATTTCTTCGCACGGAAAACCATGTTCGTGAAGTACGCCCAGGGCTTCATTGTGCTTCCCGGCGGACTGGGCACACTCGACGAGCTGTTCGAGGCGATGGTCCTGGTGCAAACCCGGAAAGTCACCTCGTTCCCCATCGTCCTCCTCGGCACGGCGTTCTGGGGACCCATGATCGACTGGATCAGGGGCACGCTGGTGGAAGACGGCATGATCTCCGAGAAGGACCTGGACCTCATCCAGGTCGTCGACGAGCCTGCGCACGCGGTGGACCTCGTCATCCACGGCGCCATCCGGCCCCCGGAGGGCGCTCAGGGCTATGGCACCAGCGGACCAAACGGCAACCAGCGGCCGGAATAACTGCCGCGCCGGCGTCTGGCACGATGGATCCTGTGAGTTTCTTCCTGATATTCCTCGCCATCGCCCTGATCGGCACCATGCTCTTCTTCGGAGCTGATGGCGCGTCCGGCATTTTCCGGCGCCGGCGGTCCGGGGAATCTGCGCTCCTTGACGGGTTCGACGAGCCTGTGGCGTCCCTTCCTCCGGTGCTCCTTCCGGCCGAAGCCTCGCCGGCCGACGTCGACCGGGTCCGGTTCGCACTGGGGCTGCGGGGTTACCGCATGGACCAGGTCGACCAGGTACTGGACGAACTCCGTGACCAGCTAGCCGCCAAGGATCGCGAAATCGATCGGCTGCGGGCGGAACTGAATGCACCGGCCCAGCCGGGGGAGACTGTGCCTTGAGCCGGCCGGGCACTTCCGCCGGCCGCGTGGCGCCGGAGGGAACCCAGGGCCTGGACGGCCGGGTGCGGAAAGGGATCGCGTCCGTCGCCGCCCATGCCGGCAGGTGGCCGTGGTGGGTTCAGGTGGCATCGGTCTACGCCGCTGCGCGGATTGTCAGCGCCTGCATCTTCATGGCCGCCGCCCTGCACCAGGGGGTCAACCCGTGGTTTCCCGCCAAACCCGACTACTGGAACTTCATCAACATCTGGGATGCGCGCTGGTACGGCGAAGTGCTCCTGAACGGCTACCCGAGCCAGCTTCCCGTGGACGAAAGCGGGAACGTCCAGGAGAACGCCTGGGCCTTCTATGCGCTCTTTCCTATGCTGGGGCGGGCAGTATCGGCCATGACAGGCCTTGACCCGGCCCTGGCGCTCACGTTCATCGCCATGGCCTCAGGGCTGGGTGCCGCCCTGGTGGTGTACCGCCTCTTCCGGCACAAAGCCACGCACCGCACGGCGATGTGGGCAGTCGCCTTCTTCGCCACGTTCCCCGTGGCCGCCGTGCTTCAGGTGCCCTATGCGGAATCCCTGAACCTCCTGCTGCTGGCGTCGGCACTGCTGTTGGTAATGCAGCGGCGATATGTGTGGGCCATGCCGGTTGTTGTCCTGATGTGCCTTTCCAGGCCAACGGGTGTTCCGTTCGCCGCCATGGCCGGCGGGCTGCTCGCCCACCGGCTGTGGCAGCGCAGCCGTCCCGGCGCTGGCCTTCCCGACACCCGCTTTCCCGACGCTTCGGGTAGTCGGGAGCACGTGCCCCACAGCGGACGGGAACTGCTGGCCTTGGCGGCCCTTGCCGGAGTCAGCGGGCTGAGTGCCCTGATGTGGCCGGCCATCGCCTGGGCAGTGACGGGGGACCCGGGGGCCTACACCAAGACGGAAACCGTCTGGCGCGGCCACGACCTGGTGCCCTTCAAGCCATGGTTCGACACCGGGATCCAGCTTTTTGGGCCCGTGCTGGGTGTGCTGGCTCCGTTTGTGTTCGTTGCCGTCTTCGGACTGGTTATGACGTCCCCTCCAGTCGTGGCGCTGGGGGCCGAGCTGCGGCTCTGGTGCATCTGCTACATGGGTTATCTGCTCGTCTTCCTGCACCCCCAGACGAGCACGTTCCGGATGCTGTTGCCGCTGTTTCCGCTGGCCCTGGGTGCAGCGCTGGTGTCGCGATCGAAGGCTTACCGCGGCACCGTCGTCATCATGTTCCTGCTGCTCCAGATTGTCTGGATCGTGTGGCTGTGGGCCTGGGCCCAGCTGCCTGGCGGGGGAGACTATCCGCCGTAAGGGAGGCGGGGGACGCTATGACTGAGGCCACAATTTTCCAAGCGATGAAGAAAATCCATCAATTAGCTACAGCCGGGTAATTACAGGATAATAGGTGTTAAGCATGAACAAATCGCACTCGCATTGCGTTTGACACTGTTCAGCCATGGCGGTCGCAGCTAGGCCGCCATAGCGGCTTGATTGACGACGCGGCCACAGCCCGCCCGGGCTGGTAGGTCCTGGGACTATTGGAGGGGATTTTCCTCATGGCGGCTATGAAACCACGCACCGGCGACGGCCCTATGGAAGTAACCAAAGAGGGCCGCAGCTTGATTATGCGTGTGCCGCTCGAAGGCGGGGGGCGGCTTGTGGTCGAACTTAACGCGGCAGAGGCGGCAAACCTCAAGGAATGCCTCGTCGGCGTGACCGAATAGATTTGCTCGGGCGGGGCCCGCAGCCATGTGGCTGCGGGCCCTTCCTTATTTCTTGACCGCCACCAAGAGCCCGTCACCGGTGGGCAGCATGGCCGAGGCCAGGCGCTCGTCGTCGCGGATTGCCTTGCCCACCTGCCGAAGAACCACTGTGGTGGAATCCCGGGCCGCCGGGTTGGCCACCCGGTCCTTGTCCAGGGCGTCATTGATGATCAGCAGTCCGCCGCGCTTCAGCAGCCGGATGGCCTGCTCGACGTACCCCGGGATGCCCGGCTTGTCCGCGTCAACAAACACCAGGTCGTAGGCGCTGTCGGTCAGTCGCGGCAGGACATCGCCGGCGCGGCCGGAAATGGTGCGGGTGCGGTTGGCAGGGCTACCGGCCTCCTGGAAAGCCTCCCGTGCAGCCCTGAGGTGTTCAACGTCCACATCGATGGTGGTCAGGACCGCCTGGGGGCCGAGGCCGCGGAGCAGGCAGACGCCGGACACGCCCGCTCCGGTTCCGATCTCCACCGCTGTCTGCGCTTTCGAAGCTGCCGCCAGTACCGTCAGCACCGCTCCCACGCCGGGCCCCACCGGAGTCACGCCCAGCTCAAAGGAACGCTCCCGAGCATGCAGGAGTACTTCGTCCTCGGCAGGCAGATCTTCTGCATAGGACCAGCTCGTGGACTTATCGGCGCTCATGAGGGTTCGCTTTCTGGGCGGCAGGGGAGTGTTCCTAACAGCGTACTGTGTCCGGCGGGGCCGGGCCCGGAGGTGACGTTGCGGCAGGCTGTGGCTGCCCTGCGGATGTGACGCGAACCACTTCGGCGACGGGCGGCGGCGTTGCTTTCCGCCCAAGGCTGAAGGGCCGGGATAGTCAGGAAATTCCCAGCCAACTTTGAAATGATGATTATCCGCTCATCCATGAGGTGATCGGCGCCGAAGCACTGGTGTCAGCACCATCCAGGCGTTAGTACCATCCACGAGGGGAGTGGACGATGTCAGCATCAGTTGTGGCACCTGTCCCGGCAATTGAAGATTCAGTGGCCCGGCCGGACGCCGAGTGGGTTCGGCCGACCTGGGAGGAAGTGGTCACGAACCACTCCGCCAAGGTATATCGCCTTGCCTACCGTCTGACCGGTAACAAGTACGACGCCGAGGACCTCACCCAGGAGGTGTTCGTCCGCGTCTTCCGGTCTCTGGAGAACTTCAAGCCAGGCACCCTCGATGGCTGGCTGCACCGGATCACCACCAACCTCTTCCTGGACCAGGCGCGGCGAAAGAGCCGCATCCGCTTCGATGCCCTCGCCGAAGACGCCGAATCACGGCTGCCCGGCCGCGAACCCGGCCCTGAACAGAGCTTCGAATTCAACAACCTGGACCTTGACGTGCAGGCCGCCCTGGAGGAACTGCCGCCGGACTTCCGTGCCGCCGTCGTCCTCTGTGACCTTGAAGGCCTGTCCTACGACGAAGTGGCCGAGGCACTCGGCGTCAAGCTCGGAACGGTGCGGTCCCGCATCCACCGCGGGCGCACTATGCTCCGGGAAAAGCTGGCGCACCGCGACCCCCGCACCAGGCAGTCCCTCAAGCCGCGGCTTAAGATGCCGCGCATCGCCGGCATCCTCTGATCGGCTCCATGGGTCAGCTGAGAAAACTGCTGCGTGGCCTGGGAGGCAACTGTACGCGTGGACTCCTGCCGCGCAGCAAGCGCGGCCGCAGCCCGAAGCACACGGAATCCTGCCCCGAGTGCACCTCGCGCCAGTGGCGTGAGCGCCAGTACCTTGAGCGCATGCGCCGTGCGTCGATCCCGGCCGCCAGCGACGACTTCACGGCAAGGCTGCTGGCCCGGACCCAGCAGCTCGCCATGGAACCCGGCGGGACGCCGGCTGTAAACCCTGCACCCCGGAACACTTCTGCCGGGTCCCCGGCGCTGCGGGCTCTGGGCCTTGTGGCGGGCGGAGCCGTGGCAGCGGCGGGAATGGTGTCCGCAGCCGCCTACTTCGTTGCCGGCGACCCCACGCCCGTCGCAGGGGCCTCCTCGTCCCGGTCTATGCAGCAGCAGGAAGCGTCCTTTGGGCTGCAGGCGTCGGCTGGCGACGCGTCCCTGGGAGCCGCCGCCACGCTGACGGCCGCGGACCTCGATGGTCTTCGCGCACGGGGGTGGTCATGCCCTGAGCTTCGGGACATGGGGTTCCACGTGCTCTGGGCGCGCCGGGAAGCCATTGCGGGGCAGCCGGTCCTGGAGCTGAGGCTCACTGACGGTAAACACTTCGCCACCGTGCTGGAGCAACATTCGCAGCCTGTCGCTGCCAGTGCTGCGCCACTGGCCGTGCCGGCGTCATCGCCCACGAATATCCTGACCGGCCGCTCCGCTGCCGATGACGGGTTCGTGCAAGCCCCGGGCGGTCCCGGCACTCCCGCAGGCGGGGCCGGAGCGCTGTGGATCAACGCGTCCGCGCCGTGGCGGGCCATCTACACCGCCCCCGGCGTGACGTTCACGTACGTTTCGGACCTGCCCGCGGATTTTGCGGACGACGGCGTGGCGGAACTGGTTCGTGCGGGCTCCGGCACGCCGCTGGCCGGCGTCGAATCCCCCGCAACGGGCGGCAGTGCGGCAACCGGTCCGGAACCGCTGGCAGCGAGGCTGCAGCGCGGCCTGGGGCGCATCGTGGAGCTTTTTACGCCATGACCTATCAGTCCGGCAAGGCCGGTTCAGCGCGCTCGCTGGCGGAATCGTCACCAGCGCGCCGGAGAGGGTAATCTTCCTAGGGTGTTTGGAATCAATGGCCCGGAGTTTCTTCTTCTGCTGATCATCGGCGTCCTGGTGATCGGCCCCAGCCGGCTGCCCGAATACACCCAGAAACTGGCGAACCTGGTCAAGGAAGTCCGCCGGATGGCGTCCGGCGCCCGGGAGCAGATCAAGGACGAAGTCGGCATCGACATCGACGATGTCGACTGGAAGAAATACGATCCGCGCCAGTACGATCCGCGCCGGATCATCAAGGAAGCCCTGCTGGACGACGACATCAAGCCGGTCAGCGCCGGGGCGCCCGCTGCGGTCGCGGCTGTTGCCTCAGCCTCCGCCGCATCCTACGCGGAGGAACGTCCGCCACGCGTCATCGAACGGCTGGCCGAGGGCGAGCGGGCCCCCTTCGACTCCGAGGCCACCTAAGCCGGGATTTCGCCGGCACAATCACCGGGCCTAGTCATCGCGGCTGGAGGCCCAGCTTCATGCCCGTCAGGCCCCGCGGCCTGGCGGCGAGCTTGCCGGCAATCCCTGTGAGCGCCTTGGCCGCCGGGGTATCGGGGCGGCCGAGCACGATCGGTTCGCCGGTATCGCCGCCCTCGCGCAGCAGGATGTCCAGGGGTATCTGACCCAGAAGCGGCACGTCGGCCCCCACTGTTGCGGTGAGCCGTTCGGCGAGGACAGCACCGCCGCCGCTGCCGAAGAGTTCCATCCTGCCGCCGTCGGGCATTTCAAGGAACGACATGTTTTCCACGACCCCGGCCACCGACTGACCCGTCTGGGTGGCGATGGCCCCGGCCCGTTCCGCGACGTCGGCGGCAGCGGCCTGCGGGGTGGTCACCACCAGGATCTCGGCCCTCGGAAGCAGCTGCGCCACGGAGATGGCGATGTCCCCGGTGCCCGGGGGCAGGTCAAGGAACAGGGCGTCCAGGTCGCCGAAATAGACGTCGGTGAGGAACTGCTCGAGGGCCCGGTGGAGCATCGGCCCCCGCCATGCCACCGGCTGGTTGCCCTTGACGAACATGCCGATGGAAATGACCTTCACGCCGTACGCGACGGGCGGCAGGATCATGTCGTCCACGCGGGTGGGGGCCTGGCCGATGCCCATCAGGGCCGGTACCGAGAACCCGTATACGTCGGCGTCAATGATGCCGACGCGCAGGCCCTGGGCCGCCATGGCACAGGCGAGGTTCACTGTGACGGAGGACTTGCCCACTCCGCCTTTGCCGCTGGCCACGGCAAAGACCTTCGTGAGCGAACCGGGCTGGTTGAACGGGATCCCGCGCTGGCCGCCGGGCCCGCGGAGCTTCTCCTTGAGGGCGTCCCGCTGCTCCTGCGTCATGACCTTGAGTTCGACGTCGACGGAGGTCACTCCGGGGACCGCGGACAGCGCGGCCTCGGAATCAGCTGTGATGGTGCCACGCAGCGGGCACCCCGCGATGGTCAGCAGCACCACGAGCCGGACCCGGCCGTCGTCGGCAATATCCACCGATTCCACCATGCCGAGGTCGGTGATGGGCCGCCGCAGTTCGGGGTCGATAACAGTGGCCAGCGCAGCGTCCACTGCCTGGTCCAGGGGGGTGCTCATGCGGTCAGTGCTCAGCTTTCGGGGGTGTTGAGGTGCGCAGGGAAATCGCGGTGTTCGGGCTTGACCTTGGGGATCTGCTGGGTCCGGGGGTTGCGCTGCTTGTCGCGCCGTTCCTTCAACCGCTCTTTGACTTTGTCCTTGGGGGACTCGTGCGTGCCCTCGCCGGTCGAATCATGGGTGCGGAGTTCTTCCTGCGCCTCCAGCATGTCCTCCAGGAGGCTGCGAAGTTCGGCGCGGACGTAGTCACGGGTGGCCACTTCGCGAAGTGCGATGCGCAGCGACGCCAGTTCCCGGGTGAGGTACTCGGTGTCGGAGAGATTCCGTTCTGCGCGCTGGCGGTCCTGCTGCAGCGATACGCGGTCACGGTCATCCTGCCGGTTCTGGGCGAGCAGCAGCAGCGGCGCAGCGTAGGAGGCCTGCAGGGACAGCATCAGCGTCAGCAAGGTGAAGCCGAGGGCGCGTGAATCGAACTGCCAGTCCAGCGGCGCCCACGTGTTCCAGGCGAGCCAGACCACGACGAACACCGTCATGTAGACCAGGAACTGCGGCGTGCCCATGAATCGGGCGAAGCCTTCCGTGGCGTGGCCGAAAGCGTCCGGGTTGGGGGAGAACTTGGGCAAGATCCGCTGGCGGCCGCTCAGGGGTGTGTCCAGGCCGGCCGTGATCTTGGCTCCCGGACGGCTTCCGGAGTTCCTCGGTGAGCTGAGATCAGCCAATGCGGCCTCCAAGTTTCCTTATCGGGGCGTCATCATCGTGGGCGCGCCAGTCATCCGGCAGCAGATGGTCCAGCACATCGTCAACAGTCACCGCCCCCACAAGCCGACCGTCGCTGTTGACGACGGGGAGCGAGTTCAGGTTGTAGGTGGCCAGCGTGCGGGCCACTTCACTGATGTGCGCCTGGTCAGACACGGGTTCGAGGTTCTTGTCCACGAGGTTTCCGAGCGGCTCCGGCGGAGGGTAGCGAAGGAGCTGCTGGATGTGGACCACGCCAAGGAATCGTCCGGTGGGCGTTTCCAGCGGCGGACGGGCGATGAAGATCGACGACGCCAGCGCCGGCGAGAGCTCTTCGCGCCGGACGTGGGCCAGGGCCTCAGCCACCGTGGCCTCCGGAGGGAGGATGACGGGAACAGGCGTCATCAGGCCGCCGGCAGTGTCTTCGTCATATTCCAGGAGGCGGCGGACGTCCTCGGCACCTTCGGGTTCCATCAGCTGGAGGAGCTCCTCCGCCTGGGCCGAGGGAAGTTCGGCGAGGAGGTCGGCGGCGTCGTCCGGATCCATCTCCTCAAGGACGTCGGCCGCGCGGTTGACGTCGAGGGCGGAGAGGATTTCCACCTGGTCGCCCTCGGGCATCTCCTGCAGGACGTCCGCGAGCCGTTCATCCTGCAGCTCGCTGGCCACCTCGAAGCGGCGCTTGTCGCTCATTTCCTGAAGCGCTTCGGCGAAGTCGGCCGGCTTCAGGTCCTCGTGCGTTGCCACGAACTGGGTGGCGGCCTGGGGCTCCGTGCGGGCGCCCTGCTGGGCGTCGGCCCAGTCGATGATCATGGTTTCGTTGCGGCGGAGCCGGCTCAGCGGCGAGAGGGAGTGGCCGCGGCGCACGAAGAGCTTGCTGACGAACCAGTCGCCGGAACGGTGCCGGTCCATCGCGATGTCCTCGATGGTGGCGTCGCCGCTGCCGTCCGCCAGGGTCACCCGGCGGTCGAACATTTCGGCCACCACCAGGGTTTCGGCGCCGCGCTGTTCGAAGCGGCGCAGGTTCACCAGCCCGGTGCAGATGATCTGGGTCTGGTCGATCGAAGTAATCCGTGTCATCGGGACAAAAACCCGCTTCTTGCCGGGCACTTCCACCACGATGCCCACCACGTGGGGTGCGCCCCTGGTGCCGCGGGAGAGCACGACAACATCGCGCAGTCTGCCCAGCCGATCGCCCAGGGGGTCGAAGACGTCCAGTCCGAGAAGGCGCGCAACAAACACCCGCGAAAGATTTGTGCTCACCTGTACAGGCTACCGAGTCTGCTCTCTTTTAGCTGAATTTCAGCGTGCACCCAGCCGGATGGGCAAGAATGGATGTATGTCAAACATTTTTGGTGCTCCCAAGGCCGGTGTCCCGAACGGGCCGGATGAATTGCGCACGGTTCCGGCCGGGGACACCGTCGGCTCCTACAGCTCCTACCTGGACGCCCAGAAGGCGGTGGACTACCTCGCCGACCAGCAGTTCCCAGTCCAGTTGGTGTCCATCGTGGGCAACGACCTGAAGATGGTGGAACGGGTCACCGGGAGGCTGAGCTACCCCCGCGTCGCCTTGTCCGGCGCACTGAGCGGAATGTGGTTCGGCCTGTTTGTCGGCGTCATGCTGTCCTTCTTCTCGCCGACCGGAGGCTACTTCTCGATTGTGACCTCGGTACTCATGGGTGCGGCATTCTTCATGCTGTTCGGCATCGTCACGTATGCAATGCAGCGCGGGAAGCGCGACTTCACCTCAACGAGCCAGGTGGTGGCCACCAACTACGACGTCGTGGTGGCCTTTGAAGCATCCCATGAGGCCCGGCGCATGCTCCAGCAGCTGCCCATGACCACGTCTGACGCGACAGCGGGCGCCGCAACGTACGGCCAGGGCGGCTATCAGCACCAGCCCTACCAGCAGTCCGGGCAACAGCACGCTCCGCAACAGGGAACCGGACCCCAGCGGCCCGCCGGCTGGAACGACCCCTACGGCCAAAGGACGCCCGAGGCAGGGAACCAGCCCGCCACCGGCGCGCATGCTGCCGCCGGCCCGGAGGCTCACGGACCCCAGGCGCCTTCCGAGGAGCAGGCCCAGCACCGTGCCGCGCCGACTCCCGCCGTGCGCTACCCGGACCTCCCCGACGGCCGGCCCCAGTACGGCGTCCGCGTGACCGACCAGCCCAAACAGGAGAACGGTCCTGAGCACGAGCCCGCCGAGGGCGACACCCAGCGCTAGCCCGGAAACAGCAAAGGCCTCCGTCCGGATCATCCGGACGGAGGCCTTTGCTTTGCTCACTTACGGCTGCGTGTTGTCGATTTCCTGGTAGATGCCGGCCATCCAAGACTCGACGTCGTCCGCCTTCCGGGGGAGGGCGGCGCTGAGGTTGACCGGGCCGTCGGCAGTCATGAGGATGTCGTCCTCGATCCTGACGCCGATGCCGCGGTACTCCGCCGGAATCGCGAGGTCCTCGTTCTTGAAGTAGAGGCCGGGTTCGATCGTAAACACCATGCCCGGGGTGAGGACGCCGTCCAAGTAGAGCTCGCGCTTGGCCTGGGCGCAGTCGTGCACGTCGAGGCCCAGGTGGTGGCTGGTGCCATGCGGCATCCAGCGGCGGTGCTGCTGGCCCTCCGGGCTGATGGCTTCCTCGACGGAGACGGGCAGCAGGCCCCACTCGGCCAGCCGCTCGGCCAGGACGGTGGTGGCGGCCGTGTGGATATCGCGGAACTTGGTACCCGGTTGCGCTGCGGCCAAGCCGGCGTCCGCGGCGTCCAAAACGGCGTCGTAGACCTTCCGCTGGACCTCCGTGAACGTGCCGTTGGCGGGCAGGGTGCGGGTGACGTCCGCGGTGTACAGGGAATCAGCCTCAACGCCGGCGTCCAGCAGCAGCAGTTCACCGGCGTTCACCTTGCCCGTGTTCCGGGTCCAGTGCAGCACGGTGGCGTTGTTGCCGGAGGCCGCGATGGTGTCATAGCCCAGTTCATTGCCCTCTTCCCGGGCACGGGCGAAGAAGGCACCTTCGACCACGCGCTCTCCGCGCTGGTGCGTCAGGGCGCGGGGGAGTGCCTTGACCACCTCGGTGAACCCTTCCACCGTGGCAGCCACGGCGATCTTCATCTGCTCGACTTCCCACGGGTCCTTCAGCAGGCGGAGCTCGGAGAGTGCTTCCGTGAGCTTCTCATCGAGGGCATCCAGCACGCCCAGGTCCAGGTTGTCGGGGTCCTTGGCCGTGTTGTAGCGGGCGGTGTCCACCAGGGCGTCGATGTTTTCATCCACCTTGCGCACCAGCCGGATGGAGATGCCGCCAATTTCGGGGGCCCCGACGTTCTTCGTGATGGCGAGTTCAAGCTGGTCGATGTGGGCCGTGGCCAGGCCCAGCCGCCGGTCGAATTCGGCGAGCGTGGGGCGGGCACCGATCCAGAATTCGCCGGAGCGGGAGTCGGCGTAGAACTGTTCGGTGTCCCGGCCGGCGAGGGGCCGGAAGTACAGCGTGGCGCGGTGGTTCCCGCCGTCGTCGCCCTTTCCTTCTTCGACAGGTTCCAGGATGAGCACGGCGTCGGGCTCGTGGTCCAGGCCCAGCCCGGTCAGGTGCGCGAAGCCGGAGTGCGGGCGGAACCGGTAGTCGCAGTCATTGGAGCGGACCTTCAACGGCCCGGCGGGGACCACCAGCCGTTCGCCCTTGAACAGGCCGGAAATGGCACGACGGCGGGCGGCAGCGTGGTCCGCCACGGCGTCCCGATCGGGGAGCTCTTGTGCCGAGGGCGCCCAGTTGCTGGCCATAAAGGCCTTGAAGGCGTCGGAACTGGGCCGCTGCGAGCGGTTGTTGACGCGCTCTTCGAGGGGCTGGGTTGCTGTAGTTTCACCGTTGTAGGTGTTGTCTGCATCGTTCACCGTCCCATAGTCTCACCAGCGGCGTGGCCCCGGCCACCGAACACCGCACCGGCCATCTACTAGGCTGGGCAGGTGAGGATTGATCTGCATGCCCACTCGAATGTTTCCGACGGCACGGAGGCGCCTGCCGCGGTGATGGCAGCCGCCGCAGCCGCAGGCCTGGATGTGGTCGCCCTGACCGACCACGATTCCACCGACGGCTGGGCCGAAGCATCCCGGGCCGCCCGGAGCAACGGGATCGCCCTCGTGCCCGGCATGGAAATTTCCTGCCGGACCGATCAGGGCATCAGCGTGCATCTGCTCAGCTATCTCCATGATCCGACGCATTCCGGCCTGCTGGAGGAAATCACCAGGTCCAAGGATGCCCGCCTCACCCGGGCCGAACGCATGGTCACACTCCTGGCCGAGGACTATCCGCTGAGCTGGGACGACGTCATCCACCATGTGGCGCCGGGGGCAACGCTGGGCCGGCCGCACATCGCCGACGCCCTGGTGGCGGCCGGGGTGGTCGCGGACCGGACGGAGGCGTTCGCGTCGATCCTGACGTCACATTCCCGGTATTACGTGCAGCACTATGCCCCGGATCCGGCCGTTGCGGTGGCCCTGGTCCGCGCGGCGGGCGGCGTTCCGGTGTTCGCCCACCCGGTGGCGTCCGCCCGCGGCCGCGTGGTGGGCCGGCGCACTTACCTGGAGATGATCAACGCCGGCCTGGCCGGGCTGGAGGTCAATCACCGGGACAATCCGGAGGAGGGCCGGGAATTCCTCCGCGGGCTCGCCGAAGATCACGGACTGCTGGTCACCGGTTCTTCCGACTACCACGGCACGGGCAAACCGAACCTGCTGGGCGAGAACCTCACCGCCCCAGAGGTCCTGGCCGCGATTGAAGAGCAGGCCACGGGCGCCGCCGTCGTCCGTCCCTGAAGTGCAGGCCCGACTAACTGGCAGTAACGCTCCCAAAACCGAGAATGACGACGTTAAATGCGAGTCAGTTGGGCGGGAACGAGGTCAGCGTCGCGTGGGCACCCAGCCTCGTGGCCATGACGTCGATGGCCGGCTGGTTCTGGTCCACGCAGACGAATTTCCGGCCCAGTTTGGCGGCCACGGCCCCCAGGGTGCCGGAGCCGGCGAAGAAGTCCAGGCACCAGTCGCCCGGGCGGCTTGAGGCCGCAACGACACGGCGGATCAGGCCCTCCGGCTTCTGCGTGGGGTAGCCGGTTTTCTCCTTGCCGGTGGGCGAGACGATGGTGTGCCACCAGACGTCGGTGGGCAGCTTGCCGAGCTCCCTCTTTTCGGGTGTCACCAGTCCCGGCGCCATGTAGGGTTCGCGGTCCACTTCAGCGCTGTCAAAGTGATACGTGGCCGGGTTCTTGACGTACACCAGGATGTTGTCGTGCTTGGTGGGCCAGCGGAACTTGGCGCGGGCGCCGTAGTCGTACGCCCAAATGATTTCGTTCAGGAAGCACTCGCGGCCGAAGATGGCGTCCAGCATCACCTTGGCGTAGTGGACTTCCCGGTAGTCCAGATGCAGGTACAGGGTGCCGTCATCAGCCAGCAGCCGCCACGCCTCCACGAGCCTGGGTTCCAGGAAGGACCAGTAGTCGCTGAAGGCGTCGTCGTATTTGTGCAGGGCGCCTTTGATCGTGTCGTAGGAGCGGCCCTTGAAGCCCACGCGGTCGCCGCCGCCTTCCGAGTTGCGGACCATGGTGGTCTGCTGTCGGCTCTGGGCGCGGCCCGTGTTGAACGGCGGGTCCACGTAGATGAGTGTGAAGGCGCCGTCCGGCAGCGTGGGAAGGTACTCGGCGTTATCCGCGTGTACCACCAGGTTGCTGCCGTCCGGCGCCCAGACGGTGTCAGTCATCGACGTTGTTAGGCCTCGGCGTTGCCGTGGTGTGCGCCGTCCTGCGCTGCGTTCCCGCCGCCCACCACTTCGCCGTTGCGGCGGCGGGTGCGCGTGCGGCGTCGTGCGCGCGTGGCGCGGTCCACCTCGGCCGGCGCCGACGCGGCCGGAGCCGCCACGGGGGCGGCCTCTGCTGCCGGGGCTGCCGCGGCGCCGCTGTCCGACGTACGACGGCGGCGGTCACCTGCGCGTCCGCCGGCATCGCTGCCGCTACGGCGGGTGTCGCGTCCGCTGTCCCTTGCGGTGCCGCGGGCACTGTCGCGTCCGGTGCCGCGGGCACTGTCCCGGCCGCCGTCCCTTGCGCTGCCGCGCCCGGTCTTCTTCCCGGTCTCGCCCAGGTCCTCCAGGACCTCGGCGTCGACGCCGGCCAGAACGCGCTTGTCGCGGGGCAGGCGGCCCTTGGTGCCTTCCGGGATGTCCAGCTCTTCATACAGGTGCGGCGATGAGGAGTAGGTTTCCACGGGCTCCGGGTAGCTCAGGCCCAGCGCCTTGTTGATCAGGCCCCAGCGCGGCATGTCGTCCCAGTCGACGAACGTCACGGCGGTGCCCTTGTTGCCGGCGCGGCCGGTGCGGCCAACGCGGTGCAGGTAGATTTTTTCGTCCTCGACGCACTGGTAGTTGATCACGTGGGTCACGTCGTCAACATCGATGCCGCGGGCGGCGACGTCGGTGGCCACCAGGACGTCAACCTTGTTGTTGCGGAAGGCGCGCAGCGCCTGCTCGCGGGCGCCCTGGCCGAGGTCGCCGTGGATGGCGGCGGCGGCGAAGCCACGGTCCACCAGTTCCTCAGCGACCTTGGCGGCGGTGCGCTTGGTCTTGGTGAAGATGATGGTGCGGCCGCGGCCGCGGGCCTGCAGGATGCGGGCGACTACCTCGACCTTGTCCATGCTGTGGGCGCGGTAGATCAGCTGGCGGATGTCGCGCTTGGTCAGACCCTCGTCGTCCGGATCAGCAGCGCGGATGTGGGTGGGCTGGGTCATGTAGCGGCGGGCCATGGCGATGACCGGACCGGGCATGGTCGCCGAGAACAGCAGGGTCTGGCGGACCGCCGGGGTGCCGGCGATGAGCGTCTCAACGTCGGGCAGGAAGCCGAGGTCCAGCATTTCGTCGGCTTCGTCGAGGATGACGATCTTGACGTTCTTCAGGCTCAGGTGCTTCTGCTTGTACAGGTCGATCAGGCGGCCGGGCGTACCGACAACAACTTCGACGCCCTTCTGCAGGGCTTCCATCTGGGGCTCATAGGCGCGGCCGCCGTAGATGGTGGCGATGCGGGCGTTGCGCTTCTTTGCCGCGTTTTCAAGGTCCTTGGCAACCTGGACTGCAAGTTCGCGGGTGGGCACGATCACGAGGGCCTGCGGGGCGCCGGGGACGGCCAGCTTGTCGAAGCCGGGGTCGTCCCGGCCCACAACGCGCTGCAGCGCCGGGATGCCGAAGCCGAGGGTCTTGCCGGTGCCCGTCTTCGCCTGGCCGATGATGTCGTGGCCGGCGAGGGCCACTGGCAGCGTCATGGCCTGGATGGGGAAGGGGTGGGTGATTCCGGCGTCGGCCAGGGACTCGACGATGTCGGCGCGGACGTTGTAGTCGGCGAAGGATTTCTCCTCGATCTCGTGCGGTTTTTCGTCCGAGATGATGGTCTCTTCCGGCTCGATCGATTCCGTGCCGGTGTCGTCGGTCAAAAGTTGGTGCGTATGCAATTCACTCACAGGGGAGTTTCCTTATTCATTTGGGCATTGGCGCTGCTTGCTCAACGGGGCCGGCCGCAAGGCCGTTCCGGAGCACGCTCTGGCGCGCAAGCAAATCCAGTGGAAGCCGATCGCGGGCTATCTAAATGCTGGCACTGGGGACCAGCGGGTGTATCTCAAGATCGCGTAGGGGCGGGCTTGTTGAATTCAAAAATCATGGAAATCAACGACCGGGCATCCATTACTACCCCCTCAGTCTAGCTGTTGACCGCAACAACCTCCGACTGACGCCCCGGACGCAGCCCGAAACCATCCCGCAGTCACCCCACGAGCTGCAGCTGGATCTCCCGTGTGCGGATGTCCGAGGAGACCAGCCTGACCCGGACCGTCGTGCCGGATTCGAGCTCCCCGGGGCACCTGGCTGTCACTGCCGGGTCTGCGATCTGGATAATGCCGGACGGCCCGTTCCCGTTCCCGTTGCCGCCGTTCCCGTTCGACTTGCCCGGCTTCGACCCGGAGATGACCACGGCGTCGAACTCCTGGCCGATGTGGTTGACGAGGAGGGCCGCCTCCACCGTGTCGAGGGCCAGCCGCTCCATCCTGGCGGCCAGCTGATCTGAGGCCGCCATGATTTCCGGCAGCGAAGGAAGTGCCTCGCGGGCCCAGTCGGGAACCGCGGTGCCGTTGCTGAGCGCCTCGCAGATCACCAGGACAAAGCGGTCAATCAGGCGCCGCAGCGGCGCCGTGGTGTGCGCATACGCAGCCCCGATGGCCGATTGGATGGCGGCCTCCGGTACCGTGCCGTCAAAGGGGGTGTAACCGGCGCCGCGGAACAGCATGCCGGCGGAGTGCAGGATGGCCAGCTGCCGGGGATCGGTGGGATCAAGGGAACGCAGGTACTCCCCGTAGCTCGCCTCGCCGTCCCACGGCTTGCCGAGGGCGTTGGTCTGCCGCCGGAAGTGCAGGAGGGACCGTTCGTCCGGGGCAGGCATGGTACGCAGGATGCCCACTTTGCCGTCGAGCATCAGGTCCGCGGCAGCCATGCCGGTCATGAGGGAGATCTGGGCGTTCCAGTCCTCCACCGGGAGGGAGGGTGCCGCGACAATGCGGTAACCGCCGTCGGGCGTCTGTTCGATTTCCTGTTCCGGCATGTTCAGGCTTGCGCCGCCGCGCAGCCGCTCCAGTTCGACGCGCTTGAGCCCCACCTCCTTGAGGAGCTGCAGCACAGGAACAGCAGTGCCGGAATCGAGCTCGGCCTGGACGCCCTTGTAGTTGAGCTTTGCCCGGCTCCTGATTTTGGCGCGGCGCACCAGCACTGAATCGACCCGGGCTGCCGTGTCCAGGTCAAACTCCCACACGAAGGCCGAGCACAGCTGGCCGGCCAGCAGGCTGCCGGCCTGCTCGCTGATGACTTCCGGGTGGAGCGGAATCCGCCCGTCCGGAGCGTAGATCGTCTGCCCCCGGCGACGTGTCTCGGCGTCGAGCGCCCCTCCCGGTGAAACGAAGGAAGGAACATCGGCGATGGCGTAGAAGACCTTGTACCCGTCCCCTGACTTCTCGATGAAGAGGGCCTGGTCCAGGTCCGTGGAGGACGCGGGATCTATGGTCACAAACTCCACTGCAGTCAGGTCAAGGTCCGGCATCTTGTGCTCTGCAATGGCCGCCAGCGCATCCTCGAGGACGTCTTCAGGGAACGGCCCGGGTAGCTCCAGCTCCGTACGGAGCGCGTTCAGGGCCTCGGCCAGCCGGTTGGTCTGTTCGTGGACACTGGGAGTCAGGCGATGATGTGACACGAAAGTCAGATTAGCTCGATTTGCGCCATTAGTCTTGGACGATGAGCTTATCCCCGGCTGACACCGCTCACTACAACCGCTTCGTCGCAGACCTGTTCGGAATGATGGCCTACGGCGAGCTGTCGGCCTTCGAACGGTTCGCCGCAGACGCGCGGTATTCGCCCACCCTCCATGACCGGGCCGTGCTCGGCAGGATTGCCGTGGTGGAGTTCCAGCACTACGAGCTGGTGAGCTCCCGCCTCGCGGACATGGGGATCGACGCGGAGGACGCCATGTTGCCGTTCCAGGCAGCCGTGGACTTCTTCCACTCGCGGACGCGCCCGGGCGACTGGTTCGAATCACTGATGAAGGCGTATGTCATCGATACGGTTTCCGCTGACTTCTACCGGGCCATCTCCCGCTACGTCGACGCCGGCACACGGGAACTCATCGAACAGGTCCAGGCCTCCGATGAGACGACCCAGGTGCTCCGCGAACTGCTCAGGGGCGCCCTGGCCGATGATCCCAGGCTCGCCTCCAGGCTTGCGCTATGGGCCAGGCGGCTGCTCGGCGAAGCACTGACGCAGGCGCAGCGGGTCAGCCATGAGCATGCGTTCCTGGGACGCCTGATTGGCGGCGGGGACACTGCCGCGGCGAACGAGCTGGTCAGCGGGCTGATCGCCGGGCTGGCAGGGAACCATTCACGGCGGATGACGGAGCTCGGCCTGGCCGGATAGTCAGGAGCCGGCATCGAGGGCCGCCAGGAGCGACCGTGCTGCTGCGGCAGGATCATCGGCCTCGGTGATGGCGCGGACCACCACGATCCGCTGCGCGCCTGCAGCCACCACCTGCTCAACGTTGCCCAGGTCAATGCCGCCGATGGCGAACCACGGCAGCTGCGCCGTGCCGGCGTCGCCAGCGGCCGCCGCGCCGGCAGCGGATGTTTGGGACGCGGTTATGCCGTCAGCGGCCGCCGCGGCATAGCGGACCAGGTCGAGGCCGACGGCGGCCCTCCCCGGCTTGGTGGGAGTGGCCCACACCGGCCCGACACAGAAGTAGTCCAGGCCACCGGGGCCGCGTGATGCGGCGATGGCGGCATCGATCTGTTCCGGACTGTGCGTTGAGAGGCCGATGACGGCTTCATTGCCGAGGAACTTGCGGGCCGATGCCAGGGGGAGGTCTTTCTGACCGACATGAAGCACGGGTGCGCCGGAGAGCGAGGCAATGTCCGCGCGGTCGTTGACCGACCAGAGGCGGCCGTGGCGGCGGGCCGCGGCTTCCAGCACGTCGAGCAGCTCGAGCTCTTCGGCCGCTTCCAGGTTCTTGTCCCGGAGCTGGATGATGTCAACGCCTCCGGCATAGGCGGCGTCAACGAAGTCTCCGAAATCGCCACGGTCGGTGCGGGCGTCGGTGCAGAGGTACAGGCGGGCATCGGTGAGGAGGGCTTGCTCGGTCATGGCACCAGCCTAGTTCCCCTAAACTGGTGGAGTACCGCGGGAGCCCGCTGCAGCTGTCACAAAGCTGCAGGGCTGAGAGGGCGTCAGAGCCGACCGCTTGACCTGATCCGGTTAGTACCGGCGTAGGGAAGGATGACAATGACCCCGCAACCTCCAGCAGGCTGCACCGCCGCGCGCCCGGACATCAGCGCCGACGTCGCCGTGATCGGAGGCGGAATCATCGGCCACGGCATCGCCTGGGAAGCCCGGGAGTCGGGCAGGTCCGTGGTGATCATCGACGACGCCCCCGGAACGGGCGCGAGCTGGGCCGCCGCCGGCATGCTGGCCCCGGTCAGCGAACTGCACTACCAGGAGGAAGAGCTCCTGGAGCTCATGCTCCACTCCTCAGGGCTCTGGCCGGCCTTCGCCGCCGGACTGCAAGGCGGTGTCCGGGACGGCGCCGGCCCGGACACCGGTTACCTCACGACGTCGACCCTCGCCGTGGGTGCCGACGCCGCCGACCGGCGGGCGCTCGCCGACCTGCGCGGCGTCCAGCGGTCCAGCGGCCTCACAGTGGAACCACTGACAGTCAGGGAAGCGCGTGCCCGCGAGCCCTTGCTGAGCCCGGGCATCTCCTGCGCCTTCGACATCCCGGCCGACCACCAGGTGGATCCCCGCAAGCTCCTGGCCCTGCTTGCGGAGTCCCTGGCGGGCTGCGCCGTGCGTGAGCGGGCCGCCGGCCTGCTCTGGGAGGACGGGCGGGTCACCGGTGTCGGCCTGGCCGGGGGAGGCACCGTGCATGCCGGGGAGACCATCATCGCCAACGGGCTGGAAGCAGCGTCACTCGGCGGACTGCCGGCCGGCCTCCGGCTGCCGCTCCGCCCGGTGTACGGCGACATCCTGCGGCTGCGTGTCCCCGCCTACCTGCAGCCGATGCTGACATCCACCGTCCGCGGCATGGTCCACGGAGTCCCCGTCTACATCGTGCCCCGGCAGGATGGCACGGTGGTGATCGGGGCCACCCAGCGCGAAGACGCCCTCGCAGGAGCCGGCAACGACCATGCCGGGCCGGCCGCGCCGGAAGGGCTGCCCGGCTCAGCCGTGTCAGCGGGCGGCGTCTACCAGTTGCTCCGTGACGCGCAGGTGCTGGTACCCGCCGTCGCTGAACTGGAACTCCTGGAAGCCACAGCCCGGGCCCGGCCGGGAACACCCGACAACGCGCCGCTGCTGGGGCGCGTCGCGGACGCCGGAACCGGCGGTGATGTACAGGGGCTCATCATTGCCACCGGATTCTTCCGCCATGGCGTCCTGCTCACTCCTGCGGCAGCCTCCATCTGCAGACAGCTCCTGGACGGCACGGCCGATCCGCGGTGGGCGCCGTTCCGGCCCGACCGGTTTTCCGGGCCTCCGGCCACCCCCGCGAAACTTCCCACCCCTGCCCCGATCAAGGAAACAGCATGAACATCACACTGAACGGCACGGTCCACGCGGTGGACGACGGCGCGTCCGTCACCACCCTCATCAGCCAGGTCACCGGCAGGAACCTCGCCCCCAACGGGCAGGCGGCCGACGGCCGGAAGCTGGGCGTGGCGGTGGCACGCAATTCCGAGGTGGTGCCCCGCAGCCAGTGGTTCGTGACGGCGCTCGCCGAGGGCGACGACGTCGAACTTGTTACCGCGGTACAGGGAGGTTGAGCATCATGGCAGGAACTACGGTTGCCGGAGTGGCAGGGACCGCGCAGCAGGGGGCCGCAGACCCGTTCATCGTGGACGGCGTCCCGCTGGGATCGCGGCTGATCATGGGCACCGGCGGTGCTCCCAGCCTGGACGGGCTGGGCGCGGCGCTGCTCGCCTCGGGGACGGAGCTCACCACCGTGGCCATGCGCCGCTACTCGCCGGCCGAAACAGGCTCGCTGTTCCAGCTCCTGGTGGACCACAACATCCGGGTCCTCCCCAACACCGCCGGCTGCTTCACGGCAAGGGACGCCGTCATGACGGCGGAACTGGCCCGGGAGGCGCTGGAGACGGACTGGGTGAAGCTCGAAGTGATAGCCGATGAACACACCCTCCTCCCGGACGCCGTGGAGCTGGTGGACGCCACGGAGCAGCTGGTGAACCGCGGATTCAAGGTGTTCGCCTATACGAATGACGACCCCGTGCTGGCGTTGCGGCTGGAGAACCTTGGCGCCACCGCGGTGATGCCCCTCGGGGCACCCATCGGCACGGGACTGGGCATCCTGAACCCGCACAACATCGAACTCATCGTTTCCCGGGCATCCGTTCCCGTGGTGCTGGACGCAGGCATCGGCACGGCGTCGGACGCTGCCCTGGCCATGGAGCTGGGCTGCGATGCGGTGTTGCTCGCAACGGCAGTGACCCGGGCGCAAAACCCGGCGATGATGGGAGAGGCCTTCAAACACGCCGTCATCGCCGGTAGGCTGGCGAAATCGGCCGGCCGGATTCCACGCCGCGAGCACGCCCTTGCGTCGTCTGCCATGGAGGGCCGGGCGGAGTTCCTGTAACAGGAAATTCCGGCAGTTGCGATCCAAGGAGCCAGCGGTGACCGACAAGGAAGACGTTCTTACCCGACCCCAGGTTGACGCCGCACTGGCGGACCTTCCCGACTGGAGATACCGGCTGGGCGGCCTGGTGACTGTCTTCAAGACCCCGACGGCGGCTGCAGCGCTCCAGCTGATCGCCGCCGTCGGGCAGGTGGCTGAAGAACAGAACCATCACCCGGACCTGGACTGGCGCTACAACCGGGTGTTCATCCGTTTCACGTCGCACGACGCCGGTACCGAAGTGACGCAGCGAGACGTCGCCGCCGCGGCGGCCGCCAGCCGGGCAGCCGCTGCTGTATCGGCCATTGCGGAACCTGGCCGCTACCGGTCAGCAGAGACCGCGGGCGGCACCGCCAACCCGGACTAGCGGCCAACCCGGACTAGCGGGTCCGGAACCGGCGCGTCAGAGCCGCAGTGCGGCCGTCAGCTGCTTCGTGTCCTGGAGGGCGCGCTTGCGGCCGAGGTACACCGAGGCGGCGAGTGCCGCCCCGGTGCCCAGGACCATGGGAAGCACCCACGGGATCCACGTCAGGCCGGGCTGGTACCCAAGCCCTGCGGCCATGAAGATGACCCAGCTCAGCATCCCCACAGTCAGGGAAACGCCCGCCGGCATGGCGATGCCATACTTCGCGTGCCGCCGGTCGTTGGCCCAGACAACAAAGCCTGCGGCCACGGTGACCAGGGCCACGATTACCAGGGAAAGCATTCGGCGAACTCCTTGCTGCAGAGCGGGGTGCGGGTCAGGGCGGGTGGACCGGGCTGGAGTGGCCTAAAGCTGGCCGAAACCGACGCGGCGGGCTTCCTCTGCCCCAATTTCAACGTAGCCCAGCACGTTGGCGGGAATGATGACCACGCGGCCCTTGTCGTCAGCCAGGCGAAGTTCAGCGCCCTTGGCAATGGATTCCTCGACGAGCTTTGCCACAGCGTCAGCATCCTGAGCCGATTCCAGCACAATTTCGCGGCCGATGTTCTGAATGCCGATCTTTACTTCCACAGCGAGGCCTCCCAGCCAATCAAAGTTCTAAAGGTGTTCTCTATTTGTAGTCTAGGTTTCCTTGGGGAAGCGCGAGATTCCGCGCCAAGCTAAACGATAGATCAGGTCACTGGCCACATCGAGGTCCAGGTTCCCGTCGGTTTCGAGCCAGTAACGCGCGCTGACCTGGGCCATTCCGGCCAGTCCGCGCCCCAGCAGCTGGGCCTCCAGCATGGGGAGCTTGGTGTCCTCGGCAATGACCCGGGCAATGGCATCGGCAAAAGCCTTGTTGAAGGTTTCCAGCCTGGAACTGACGTCGCTGTCGTTGATCAGGTCCGATTCAAACACCAGGCGGTGCGCCTGGTCGTCGCTGGCGATAAAGCGGTAATAGGCACGCATGACGGCCTGGACCCGCTCGTCGTTGTCGTCAGTGGAGTTCAACGCCCCCATCATGAGATCGGTCAGCGCGCTGAGATGGCTGTCCAGCAGGGCGAGGTAGAGCTCGCGTTTGGAAGGGAAGTGCTGGTACAGCACCGGTTTGCTGACGTGGGCCGTTTCGGCGATCTCGTCCATGGCGGCGCCATGGTAGCCGTTGGCGACAAAGACTTCCTGGGCGGCGGCCAGCAGCTGGGCGCGCCGTTCGTCACGCGGGAGCCGCGCCGAACGCGCACCGCCGGCCCGCGCCTGTCCCGCGGCTGCCTTCCCGGCCGGCGTCCGATCAACCGGTGCCTGATGAACCACTGTTGGCCTTCTTTCCATTGCAGTTACCTACACTTTACGCGCGGGTAATATGACCTGGCGGCATCTTCGGGCATACATTGAAGTATGGCTTCCACGTTCACCGCAACTGCTGTCCCTGCAACCCTGGATCCGCTCGTGGAACCGGCGGATGCTCTGACCGCCGAAGAGGTGGAGCGGTACTCCCGCCACCTCATCATTCCCGAAATCGGCACGCTGGGCCAACGCCGGCTCAAGAACGCCAGGGTGCTTGTGATCGGAGCCGGCGGCCTGGGCTCGCCGGCACTCCTCTACCTTGCCGCCGCAGGGGTGGGAACCGTGGGAATCATCGACGACGACGCCGTGGACCTGAGTAACCTGCAGCGCCAGGTCATCCACGGAGTGGCGGACGTGGGCCGGCCCAAGATCGAGTCAGCCCGTGACTCCATTGCCGCGCTGAACCCCCTGGTGGATGTCCGGCTCCACAACGTCAGGCTCGATGCCTCCAACGCACTGGAGCTGTTTGCCGACTACGACCTCATCCTGGACGGGGCGGACAATTTCGCCACGCGGTACCTGGTCAACGACGCCGCCGCCATCCTCGGCAAGCCTTACGTCTGGGGTTCCATCTTCCGCTTCGACGGCCAGGTCAGCGTGTTCTGGGAGAAGCACGGCCCCACCTACCGGGACCTCTACCCGGAGGCGCCGCCGGCCGGTTCAGTGCCCTCCTGCGGTGAAGGCGGCGTGTTCGGGATGCTGTGCGCCGCGGTGGGCTCGCTGATGGTGACCGAGGCAGTGAAGCTGATTACCGGCGTCGGGCGTTCCCTGCTGGGGCGGGTGGCGCTGTTCGACGCCCTCGGCGGCAGCTGGCGCGAGATCAAGGTGGCCCGGGACCCGGCGGCGGAGCGCATCACGGAACTCACCGACTACGAGGCGTTTTGCGGAATTGAACCTGAGGCTGCCACCGCCAAGGAGAACACGGTGACGGCCACGCAGCTGGCCACCATGCTCGCTTCGCGCAAAGCCGGCCTGAAGGACTTTGAACTCGTGGACGTCCGCGAGCCGGGCGAGCACGACATCGTCAGCATTGACGGGTCCGTCCTCATCCCGCAGGGCAGAATCCTGGCGGGGGAGGCCTGGGCCGAGCTGCCCCAGGACAAGGACATCGTGTTCCATTGCAAGGCAGGCACCCGTTCGGCGGCCGTCCTGGCCGCGGCGCACAGGGCCGGCTACCAGCGGGTCAGCCACCTCGACGGCGGCATCCTCGCCTGGGTGCGGGAAGTGGAACCGGCGAAGCCGGTTTACTGAAGCCTGGCGGTACTGCGGTCAGGCGGTACTGCGGTCAGGCGGTACCGGGGTCCGGCTGTAGCGGGGTCAGGCTGTTTCGCGCCGGGCGTCGGTGGACGCCTGGCCGTGGTCCACGGGGCATTCGGCGGCCGGTGCGGCGGCGGGCTGCTCAACAGTGATGCCGTAGAGCGCATCGAGCGCCGCAATGTACTGCTCCTGCTGACCGTTGGAGGCAAGCTCACGTGCCCGGACCGTGGGGACGTGCAAGAGTTGCTTGACCATCCGGCGCAGGGCGAACTCCACTTCCTCGGCGGCAGCCGTGCAGCCGTGGCGTGCCCGGACCTTCTCCATTTCGGCGTCGAGGACGTTCATGGTGTGGCGGCGCAGCGCGACGATGGCGGTATCAACGGACCTGGCCTCGCGCTCCTGCTCAAAAGCTGCGGCCGCGCCGGTGACGATGCCGCTGGCCTGTGCCAGGGACTCGGCCTGCTCCTGGGGAGCCGCGAGCCGCACGGACTCAAGCGTCAGCAGCTCCACGCCGTCGAGCTCGCCAACGGCGGGATCGAAATCATGGGTGAGCGCCAGGTCGATGGCGATCAGCGTTTGGGGCGATCCCGCGCGCACGCGGGCGAGTTCCTCCGCTTCCACGCGAGTGTCGGAGCCGCTGCACCCGATCATGACATCCGCCGCTGCCACAGCGGCAGGGAGCGAATCAGCGTTGAGGGCGGTGCCGCCGCGTGTCGCCACGAAGCCTTCGGCGCGGCCGGAGGAGGAAAAGACTGAAATGTCCGTGCAGCCGCGTTCACGGAGCAGCGACATGGTGGCGCCTGCGTAGGCCCCGGTGCCGAAGACCACTGCCTTCTTGGTGGACCAGTCGGCACTTTCGGAAAGGTCGGTGGCGAGATCGAGCGCAACCGAGACGATGGACAGCCCGCGTGATCCGAGGGCCGTCTGGGCGCCGACGTCCTTGGCGGTCTTGGATGCGGCCTGGAAAAGACGGATGAGGCCCGAGCTGGCAGTGCCTTCGTGCTGGGCGTTGATGAGCGCGCGGCGCACCTGGCCGGCGATTTCACGTTCACCCACCACAGCCGAATCAAGGCCGGAGCTGACGGCGAAAAGGTGCTGGCTGACTTCGCCGCCGGTTCGCGTATTGAAGGACCGGGAGACCAGCTGCTCGTTGAGCCCGGTGCGTTCGCTGATCTGGGCGACGAGGGCGGCCCGTGCCGCTTCCACGTCATCCGGATGTGGCGCTTCCCCGTAGATTTCAAAGCGGTTGCAGGTGGCAAGCACCACCGCACCCGTCACTGCCGGCGACCCGGAGAGTGCGGATGTAGCTAGCTCGGAAGCACCGGTGCTCAGTTGAGCAACGGTCTCGAGGTCGATGTCGGCGTGTGTAGCCACCAATGAAAAAAGAACCACAGCATCACAATCATAGCTTTTTCGTCGCGGGGTAGAACAACAATGCGCAGTGGCAAAGCGCACGCTGCCTTGTGATTCCCGCCACGGACGGCCGCCGCAGGCGCCGGATGACAGGCTGTCGTTATCTTTTGGCGGCGAATTTAGGGAGAATCGGAGTCATGACTTCAAGCGCTGCAACGTCCAACGGCACAGTATCCGACGTCCCGTTCTCCGAGGCCACCCTGGATGCAGGACACCCGCTGATGGACGGCCGCACGGCTGATTCGCCGCTCATCACGGCCTACCGCGGCGGCAAGCCGTCCCGCCGGCCCGTCTGGTTCATGCGCCAGGCCGGCCGCTCCCTTCCGGAATACCTGAAGGTGCGCGAGGGCGTGGCCATGCTGGATTCCTGCCTCCGTCCCGAGCTGGCCTCCGAGATCACGCTGCAGCCCGTGCGCCGGCACGACGTCGACGCCGCCATCTTCTTCTCCGACATCGTGATCCCGCTGAAACTCGCGGGCGTGGGCGTGGATATCGTCCCCGGCGTGGGCCCGGTCCTGGACAAGCCGGTACGCACCGCCGAAGACGTCGCGGCGCTCCCGCAGCTGACCTGGGAAGCGCTGGAGCCCATCCGGGAGGCCGTCCGCCTCACCGTTGCCCAGCTTGGCAAGACGCCGCTGATCGGTTTCGCCGGTGCACCGTTCACCCTGGCCGCGTACATGGTTGAAGGCAAGCCCTCCCGCGACCACCTCGGCCCGCGCACCATGATGCATGCCGATCCCGAGACCTGGAATGCACTGGCCAACTGGGCAGCGGACGCCTCAGGGATGTTCCTCCGCGCCCAGCTGGAAGCCGGCGCCTCCGCGGGCCAGCTGTTCGATTCCTGGGCGGGCTCCCTGGGGCTGGCCGACTACGAGCGCTTTGTGGCCCCGGCATCTGCCCGGGCCCTTGACCATGTCCGCCATTTGGGCGCTCCGCTGATCCATTTCGGCACCGGAACGTCCGAGCTGCTGGTGGCAATGCGCGACGTCGGAGTGGACGTGGTGGGCGTCGACTACCGGCTTCCCCTGGATGAAGCCAACCGCCGGCTGGGCGGCACCGTGCCGTTGCAGGGCAACATCGACCCCGCGCTGCTCTCCGCTCCGTGGAACGTGCTGGAAGCGCACGTCCGGGAGGTCATTCGGGCCGGTTCCGCCGCCCCCGGCCACGTCCTGAACCTGGGCCACGGCGTGCCGCCGGAAACCGATCCCGACGTCCTGACGCGCGTCGTTGAACTCATTCACTCGATTTCCCCGGAGTAAAGGGTGAGCGCAGCCACGCCGGAAGCGTCCGTTACTACGGCCGTGGTGGTGGGAGGCGGCGTTTCCGGCCTGCTTGCCGCCCTGGAGCTTGTTAAGGCGGGCCGGCAGGTCACCGTCCTGGAAGCCAGCGAGGCCTGGGGCGGCTGTGTAGGCAGCCATGTAGTGGGCGGCCTGACGCTGGACAGCGGGGCGGAGTCCTTCGCTACGCGCTCACGTGCCGTTGCGGACCTGGCGGCAGAGCTTGGAATCGCGGCAACCATCGTTGCGCCGCATCCGGGCGGCGCCTGGGTCCAGCTCCCCGAGGGTGCGCGGGAACTGCCCAAAACCGGCGTCCTCGGCATACCGGCCAACCCGTGGGATCCCGAAGTGCGAAGGACCCTTGGGCTCGCAGGCTCCCTCCGTGCTTCCCTGGACAAGTTCCTGCCGGCATCCCTGGGAACCCGCCCAGCCATCACCAGCGTCTCGGCCCTCGTGCGGCAGCGGATGGGCCGCCGTGTGCTGGAACGCCTGGTGGAACCTGTGGTGGGCGGCGTGCATTCAGCCGACCCCGCGCTGCTCGACGTCGACATGGTGGCACCCGGACTCCGGGCCGGCATCCGGGCCCACGGCTCCCTGGCCGCGGCCGTCGCCGCCCAGCGCCGTGGGACCGCCGCACAGGGCGCCAAAGCGGGATCCGCCGTCGCCGGCTTCGAAGGCGGCCTGCACACGCTGATCACCGCCCTCGTGGCCCAACTGCGGCAACGCGGCGCCACCCTCCTGGCCGGCACCCGGGCGGCGGCTGTGGAAAGGACAGCGAACGGCTGGCGGGTCTCGGCGGCGGCGCAGAAGTACGACGCCGGCCTGCTGGTGGTGGCCCTTGACGGCCCCTCCGCCGTCGGACTGCTCCAGGACGCGGTGCCGGATCTGGCCGGACACCGGCCGGGCGCCGGTCCGGATGTAAAGCTTGTGACACTCGTTGTTGACCTTCCCGAACTGGATCGCCGGCCGCGCGGAACGGGCATTCTGGTGGCTCCGCAGACGCCTGGCATCCAGGCAAAGGCGCTGACGCATGCCACCGCGAAATGGGACTGGCTCGCCGCAGCGGCGGGACCGGGCACGCATGTTGTCCGGCTCTCGTACGGCAGGGGAGAAGAGGGTGCGCAGCAGGCACGCGGGGCGGATGCCGGCCTGCGCGCGGGAGACGGCTCCCGGGCGGATACTGTGCTCTTTGAAGCGGCCTTACGGGATGCGTCGGCCCTGCTGACAGTGCCTGTCACGGCTGATGACGTGATCGACTGGGACGTCGTGGGCTGGGGCGGTGTGCTGCCGTTCGCCGCTGTTGGCCACCGCCAGCGCGTGGCGGAGGTTCGGCGCGTCTGCGCCGCCCAGGGCAGCCTGGTGATGGTGGGCGGGTGGCTGGCCGGCAACGGCCTCGCCGCCGTCGTGGCCGATACCAGGAGGCAACTCGCGGACGTACTACACCAGCCCGCGAGTACCGCGTGAAGGGCGACTTTGCAAGTTTCTAATGGCACGTGTTTCTGGCTAGGGTCGATGACTATGGTCATTCAGAAGTCCGAAGAAACTCGAACGCTGACTGGTTTCCATGGGGGTCTTCGGCGCGGCACCGCAGCAGCGGCGCTCGGAGCGGTACTAGTCCTTTCAGCAGGTGTCCCTGCATCCAACGCTGTGTCCCTCGTTCCGGCTCCGGACGCCACGGACAGCGCTGACTCCGCTGCCACGGCGTCCATAGACGCGGGTGTTCCCTCGCTGGAGGTCTGGGCCTCAGTGGTCCTCGGGCCCAAGCCGCACCCTTCCGGCCCGCCTGCACCGGGCGCCGGCAAGCAGACGCCGCCAGGACAGCGGACCCAGCCCACGCCGTCACCGTCTCCTACGACCGACCCGGCGTGGACTTCGCCTTCGCCGTCGCCCGACCCGGAGACGCCGTCGCCGTCACCGTCCCCCTCCGAAAGCAGCGCGCCGTCGGGCACCCCGGCGCCGTCGCCCGCCGGCGGAGCTGCGGCTCCGTCCACCGGTGCCGCCCAGGTGCCTGGCACTCCTGCCCCCGCCGCGGGCGGGGCTTCCGCCGGCAATCCTGCGGCGCCGCCGGCAATCCTGCCGGGAACGGCCGCTCCGGCCGCGCCCCGAAGCGGAGTGATCCTGCCCGGCACGGCCACGGAGGCGCCTGCAGCGGGCGGAACATCGCGGGCGTCCGGCCGCCCGGCCGCCGGGCCCGCTGCGGCCGCACCGGCCTCAGCATGGACCACTACGAACAGGTTCGGGCCTGCCAACATGGCCATCCTCACGTCGTATGGCGTCGAGCCGCTGTCCGGCTCCGGCTATGGTGTCTCGGGCTCGCCGGTCATGAGGTCCGCCGTGAGCGTCTCGCCCGTGGGCGACGTGTCGCCCCAGGTCTGGTGGGGTGCCGGTCTGGTCGCACTGGCCTGCGCCGCAGGGGTTGCCTACGTGCGAATGCGGCGGGTCTAGGGGCATTTCGGGCTGGCCGCCGGCTGCCGGTTTACGCTGGCGGTCCGGTCAGATTCGGCGCAATGCTGTGAAATTAAGCACTTCTACACGTTGTAGAAGTGGCGTGTTTCGACTTAGGCGGCATCGAAGGGGCAGACTGGTAACTATGAGCCACACTTCTGCCGAATCTGTCACTAAAACCGAATCAGTAGCCGAAAAACCAGCAGCCGAAGAAACAGAGCAGTTCTTCACTCTCTGGACGGTGTTCAAGCGCTCCGCCGACGTCCTGCGCAGCGCCGATGCTGCAGCGGACTTCGAAGCGCTGCTGGCCCGCCTGGCTGATGCCGGCGTGGTCCACCGGGGCAGCTACGACGTTTCGGGAATGCGTGCAGACGCGGACATCATGGTGTGGCTCCACGGGCCCAAGCCCGAGGCCCTGCAGCAGGCCGTCCGCGACATCCGCCGCAGCCGGCTCTTCGCCGGTACGGAGATCGCCTGGTCCGCCATGGGCGTGCACCGCGAGGCTGAGTTCGCCAAGAACCACACTCCGGCGTTCTCCCGCGGCGTCGAGCCCGCTGAATGGCTCTGCGTGTATCCGTTCGTCCGCTCCTACGAGTGGTACCTGCTTCCCGATGCGGAGCGCGGGGCCATGCTGCGCGACCACGGACTGCTGGGCCGCGACTTTCCGCAGGTCATCTCCAACACCGTGTCATCCTTCGCCCTGGGCGACTGGGAATGGATCCTCGGCCTGGAGGCACCCGAACTCGTGGACCTCGTGGACCTGATGCGCCACCTGCGCGCCACCGAAGCCCGGCACCACGTCCGTGAAGAAATCCCCTTCTACACCGGCCGGCGGGTCACTGCCGGCGAGATCGCCGAGGTCCTCGCATGAGCCCGCTTGAATCCCAGGAAGCATCCGCAGCCGCGACCGCCGTCAACCCGGTCACGGAATCAGGCCGGATGGCGCCGAAGGAGTACGACGCCGTCCTCCTTGCCTCCTTCGGCGGCCCCGAAGGCCAGGATGACGTCATCCCGTTCCTCCGCAATGTGACCCGGGGGCGCGGAATTCCGGACGAACGGCTCGAAGAGGTCTCGCACCACTACCGCGCCAACGGCGGCATCAGCCCGATCAACCAGCAGAACCGCGCGCTCAAGGCCGGCATCGAAGCCGAGCTTGCCGCCCGCGGCATTGACCTCCCCGTGTTCTGGGGCAACCGCAACTGGGATCCGTACATCCCCCAGACGCTGCAGGACGTCTACGACGCCGGCCACCGCAAGGTCCTGATGGTCACCACGAGCGCCTACTCCTGCTACTCCAGCTGCCGCCAGTACCGCGAAGACATCGGCATGGCGCTGACCGAGACAGGCCTGGACGGAAAGCTGGAAGTAGACAAGGTGCGCCAGTACTTTGACCACCCGGGTTTCGTGGAGCCTTTTGTGGAAGGCACCGCTGCGGGTCTGACGGACGTCCGGGCCCAGCTGGCTGCAGCGGGCACCCCGGACGCCCCCGTCCACATCCTGTTCGCCACGCACTCCATCCCCACACGGGACGCCGAAGCCGCGGGCCGGTCCGACGCTGAACCGCGCCAGTTCGCTGAAGACTCGGCCTATGTGGCCCAGCATCTGGCATCCGGCTCCGAGGTCATCCGCCGGGTCGAGGCGGAAACCGGCGACAGTGCCCCCTGGTCCCTCGTCTACCAGTCCCGCTCCGGCGCTCCGCACGTTCCGTGGCTGGAGCCGGATATCAACGACGCCATCGAAGAACTCGCCGGCCAGGGTGTCAAGGGCATCGTGATTGTGCCCCTGGGTTTCGTCAGCGACCATATGGAAGTCGTTTGGGACCTTGACACCGAAGCCCTGGAGACCTGCCGCAACCTCGGCGTCCTGGCCACCCGGGTCCCCACCCCCGGCACCCACCGGAAGTTCGTGGGCGGCATCGTGGACCTGATCTGTGAGCGCACTGCGGCGAACAACATCGCCGACCGGCCCCACCTGACCGACCTGGGCCCCTGGTACGACGTCTGCCGCCCGGGCTGCTGCGCCAACTTCCGCGGTGAGAAGCCCACCATTGCAGGGGCGGACACCACCGTGGGCACGGGTCATGACCCCTACCCTTCGGATCCGGCCGCCGCACCGGCATCGCCGGCGGAGGGACAGGGATCCCTGTGACAGTCCGCATCGGGACGCGCGCCAGCAAGCTGGCGCTGACCCAGACCCAACAAACAGCCGACCAGCTGGCCGCCATCGGCGGCTTCCCCGTGGAACTGGTCCACATCCGGACCGAAGGGGACGTCCTGACCGGTTCCCTCTCGCAGATGGGCGGCACGGGAGTGTTCGTGGCGGCCCTGCGCGACGCGCTCCTGCGGGACCAGTGCGACGTTGCCGTGCATTCGCTCAAGGACCTGCCCACGGGAGCCGCTCCCGGCCTGTCCCTGGCGGCAACGCCAAAACGAGTCGACGTACGCGACGTGCTCTGCGCGCGCGACGGTTTCAAACTGGCTGACCTCCCGCAGGGCGCCCGGGTGGGGACCGGCTCCCCGCGCCGTGCAGCGCAGCTCCGCGCAGCACGGCCCGACCTGGACGTTGTGGATATCCGCGGCAACGTGGACACCCGCCTGGGCCGCGTCCCCGGTTTGCCGGGCAATGTGACCGACGCGGTGGTGGAAGGGAAATCCTGCGACCTCGACGCCGTGGTCCTTGCGGCCGCCGGCCTCGGGCGCATCAACCGGCTGGACACCGTCAGCGAATACCTCGAAACCGACGTGATGCTGCCCGCCGCCGGGCAGGGCTCACTGGCCATCGAATGCCGTACCGCCGATGCACCCCGGAAAGCCGGATCCACCGAGGGCTCACAGGCGCCGCTGGCCCAGGCGCTGGCAGCACTGGATGACATGGACACCCGGCTTGCGGTGACGGCCGAGCGGGCGCTCCTGGCCCGGCTGGAGGCCGGCTGCGCGGCCCCCGTCGGCGCCTACGCCTACCGCAAGGGAAGCATGCTCTACCTGGAAGCCGCGGTCTGCGCCGTCGACGGGAAAGCCTCTGTCCGTGACAAGCGGGCAACGGACGGACTCACCGAAGTGGGCGCCACGCTCCT
Organism: Arthrobacter oryzae; assembly: GCF_030718995.1. Lineage (NCBI taxonomy): Bacteria > Bacillati > Actinomycetota > Actinomycetes > Micrococcales > Micrococcaceae > Arthrobacter > Arthrobacter oryzae. Next base: position 160,377 of record NZ_CP132204.1, on the reverse strand, counting down.
TGGCATCGAACTGGCCGAGGTGCTGCTGGCGGCCGGAGCAGCCGACATCGCGGACCTTGCCGCTTCCTGAACCGGCGGAGCCGGGCAGATGATGGGACGGCGCAGTGCCCGCCGGGGTGGCGACCAACGCGGGCTGCGTGTGCTTGAGGGCGCCCGCGTCCTGGTAACGCGCAGCCCTGACCGGGCCGCGCCGCTCCTCGCCGCCCTGCGGGAAACCGGTGCCGAGCCGTTGTTGCTTCCGCTGATCGACTTTGAGCGCGCCCGGGACCTGCATTCGCTGGAAGTCGCCTTCGACGCCCTGGGTGCGGGTGCCTACAGCTGGCTGGTCATCAGCAGCGCCACCACTATCCAGGCCCTCGAGGAACTTGCCCGGGAACGGGGCACGACGCTGAGCCGATGGCTGCCCGGCTCCCTTCAGGTGGCCACCATCGGGCCAGCCACACAGCGTGAACTGGAATCGCGGGGGATCGCCGTGGACCTGGCTCCGTCCCGGCTCCAGTCCGGCGTCGGCCTCCTCGACATCTGGCCTCGCGGCCAGGGCAGCGTGTTCCTACCGCAGGCCGACATCGCCGACAGCAGGCTGGCCGACGGGCTGGAAGCGCTCGGTGCCAGTGTCCAGGCGGTCACCGCCTACCACACCGTGGACTATCCGGCTGACCCGGCACGCAGCTTCGCACCGGCATACAGCTTGGCACCGGGGGGTGCGGCCGATCCGCCGTCGGGACCGCCGTCCGCCAACGGGGAGCCGGGAACGGCCGTGCTCAGCCCAGCCGAAGCGACAGCCGAGCTTGCCGCAGGACGGCTGCACGCCGTCGTCGCCGCTTCACCCAGCGCCGCCCGCCGCATCCATGCCGGGCTGTCGCCGCTGGGGGACTGCCGCTTCGTGGCGATCGGCCGCTCCACTGCGGCAGAGGCCGAATTGCTCGGGCTGACCGTGGCCGCCGTCGCAGAGGAACCAACGGCATCCGGCCTGGTGTCGGCTGTCATCCGGGCGCTTGCACCGGAACATTCAACCCCATCCCCGCCCGCCCCCGAGACCCACGAGAAGGACAGACCATGAGCTTCCCGACCCACCGCCCCCGCCGGCTCCGCACCACTCCGGCCATGCGCCGGATGACGGCAGAAAACCGGCTGGCGGCGCCCGAGCTGATCCTTCCCGCTTTCATCCGCGAGGGCCTGACGGAACCGAACCCCATCGCCTCCATGCCCGGGGTGGTGCAGCACACCACCGATTCCCTGAAGAGGGCTGCGGCCGAGGCCGTGGAGCTGGGCGTCGGAGGGATCATGCTCTTTGGCATCCCCGCCGAGCGTGATGCCCGGGGAACCGCGTCGCTGGATCCCGACGGTGTGCTCAACAAGGCCATCCGGGACGTCCGGGCGGAGGTGGGCGATGACCTGGTGGTCATGAGCGACGTGTGCCTGGACGAATTCACCGACCACGGCCACTGCGGCGTCCTCGACGCCGACGGGTACGTGGACAACGACGCCACCCTGGAAATCTACGCGGCGATGGCGGTGGCGCAGGCTGACGCCGGGGCGCACATGCTGGGCCCGTCGGGAATGATGGACGGGCAGATCGGCGTGATCCGGCAGGCGCTCGAGGATGCCGGGCACGTCAATACTGCCGTGGTGGCATATGCCGCCAAGTATGCCTCTGCCTTCTACGGCCCGTTCCGGGAAGCCGTGGATTCGCAGCTCAAGGGGGACCGGCGCACGTACCAGATGGACGCCGCCAACCGCCGCGAAGCCATCCTCGAGGTGGAGCTGGACCTGGCCGAAGGCGCGGACCTGGTGATGGTCAAGCCCGCCATGAGCTACCTCGACATCCTCGCCGACGTCGCGTCCATGAGCTCCGTGCCCGTGGCGGCCTACCAGATCTCGGGGGAGTACTCCATGATCGAGGCGGCCGCCGCCAACGGCTGGATCGACCGCCGCGCGGCCATTACCGAATCCGTGCTCGGCATCAAGCGCGCCGGGGCCAACATGGTCCTGACGTACTGGGCGTCCGAGCTGGCCGGCTGGCTGAAGGAAACCCGATGAGCAACGCAGCCGTCGCGGAGAGCGCCACTGCCCCCGTCGGACCCGGAAAGGTCCTGCTCGGGCTGAACACGTTCGGCGACGTCGGGGTATATCCCGACGGGCACCCGGTGCCGCATGCGCAGGTCCTGCGCCAGCTGCTGGAACAGGCGGAGCTGGCGGACGACGTCGGACTCCACGCCTTTGGCGTGGGGGAGCACCACCGGCAGGACTACGCCGTTTCGGCCCCCGAGGTGTTCCTGGCCGCCGCCGCAGCACGGACCAGGCACATCCGGCTTGGTTCCGCCGTGACCGTCCTGAGCTCCGATGACCCCATCCGCGTCTTCCAGCGTTTCTCCACGGTGGATGCCATTTCGAGCGGACGCGCCGAAGTCATGCTGGGCCGCGGGTCCTTCATCGAATCGTTCCCGCTGTTCGGCCTGGACCTCGCCGACTACGAGGTCCTGTTCGAGGAAAAGCTGGAGCTCTTCGACAAGGTCCGGGCCCAGAAACCCGTCCACTGGGAAGGGCGCACCCGCCCGCCCCTCAACGGGCTGAGCGTCTACCCGCCGCTGGAGCACCACCTGCTGCCCACCTGGATCGGCGTGGGCGGAACCCCTGAGTCCGTGCTGCGCTGCGCGGAGTACGGCTACCCCGTCATTTTTGCGATCATCGGCGGAGAGCCCCGGTCGTTCGCTCCGCTGGCCAACCTGTACCGCGAGGCCATGGCCAAGTACGGGCATCCGATGCAGCAGGTGGCCACGCATTCGCCCGGACATGTCGGCGAGACGGATGAGGAGGCCCGGGAGGAGTTTTTCCCGCACTGGCTGGGCCTGCGCAACAGGCTCGGAGCCGAACGCGGCTGGGGCCCCGGAAGCCGGCGCGAATTCGACGCCATGTGCACCCCCGAAGGCGCGCTCTACGTGGGGTCGCCGGAAACGGTCGCGCAAAAAATCGCCCTGCTCAAGCGCAACCTGGGCGTGGACCGCTTCGACCTCAAGTACAGCAGCGGCTCCCTGCCGCACACCGCCATGATGAGGTCCATCGAACTGCTGGGCACCGTAGTGGCACCCCGGGTGGCCGAGCTCCTGTCCGGGCACGCACCCGAAAACTGAAAGAATAGGAACATGACTTCCAGCTCTCCCCGTAATGAGGAACTCTTCGACCGTGCACGCCAACTCATGCCGGGCGGCGTCAACTCTCCCGTCCGGGCTTTCGGTTCGGTAGGCGGCACCCCGAGGTTCATGGTGTCCGCCAAGGGCGCGTACCTGACAGACGCCGACGGTGCCGAGTACGTGGACCTCGTGTGCTCCTGGGGCCCCGCCCTGCTTGGCCACGCCCACCCCGCGGTGCTCGAAGCCGTCCACGCCGCCGTCGACCGCGGGCTCTCCTTCGGCGCCTCCACACCGGACGAAGCCAACCTGGCAGCCATCGTCAAGGAACGCGTTCCCGCCGCAGAACGCGTCCGGATGGTGTCCACCGGCACCGAAGCCACCATGACCGCCATCCGCCTGGCCCGCGGCTTCACCGGCCGCGACCTGGTCATCAAGTTCGCCGGTTGCTACCACGGCCACCTCGACGGGCTCCTGGCCGCCGCCGGATCCGGCGTGGCCACCCTGGCGCTTCCCGGCTCCGCCGGCGTTACTGCTGCCACCGCTGCAGAGACCCTGGTGCTGCCGTACAACGACCTTGCCGCCGTGGAGGCCGCCTTCGCCGCGCACGGCAGCAACATCGCCGCCGTCATCACGGAGGCGGCTCCGGCAAACATGGGCGTGGTCACGCCGGGCGAGGGATTCAACGCCGGACTTTCCCGTATTACCCGCGAACACGGCGCCCTGCTCATCGTGGACGAAGTCCTCACCGGGTTCCGCACCGGCTACTCCGGCTACTGGGGCCTCACCGGCGGAGCGGCGGACGCTGCCGAGCCGTGGAGCCCGGACCTGCTGACCTTCGGAAAGGTGATCGGCGGCGGGATGCCCACGGCGGCGCTCGGCGGCCGGGCGGACATCATGGACTACCTGGCGCCGCTCGGACCCGTATACCAGGCCGGGACGCTGTCCGGAAACCCGGTGGCCATGGCTGCCGGCGTGGCCACCCTGACCCACGCCACCCCCGAGGTCTACTCGTTCATCGACGCACGCTCGCTGGAGCTCTCCTCGGCACTGTCCTCGGCACTGGACGCTGCCGGGGTGGACCACTCCATCCAGCGCGCCGGCAACCTCTTCTCGGTGGCCTTCGGCACCTCGGCCCGCGGCGTCCACAACTACGACGACGCCCAAGGCCAGGAAGTGTTCCGCTACGCGCCGTTCTTCCACTCCATGCTGGACTCCGGGGTATACCTGCCGCCGTCCGTCTTCGAAGCCTGGTTCCTGTCCGCGGCGCACGACGACGCCGCCATGAACCGGATCTTCGAGGCGCTCCCGGCTGCAGCACGGGCCGCGGCGTCGGCGGCGGTGCCCGCCGGCCTGTAACGGCTCACAACAGAAATCCCCGCCTCCCGGACGAATCCCCGCTGAATGCGAAGGGGAATTGTCCGGGTGACGGGGATTTTTTGCGCTAAGGCTGAGTAGCGGAATGCCTAGAAGGCCACCGTCACGTCACCGTTGGGCCATTCCTTTTCGATGAAGGCCTTGACCTCGGGGGAGTGCAGGAGCTCGTCCAGCTTCTTGATCCGGACGTCATCCTTGGAGTCTTCGCGCCAGGCCAGGAAGTTGGCGTAGGGGTTGTTCTCCACGGCCTCCACTGCGAGGGCGTCCTTGGTGCTCAGGCCGGCCTTCAGGATGAAGTTGCCATTGATCAGGGCCAGGTCCACAGACGGGTCCTTGAGGTCGTTGATCAGGAGTTCGGGCTGGTTCTCGGAGAACTTCAGCTTCTTGGGGTTCTGCTCGTCGGTGAGGGTCAGCACCGAGGAATCATCCTTGATGTCCTTCACGAGGCCGGCAACCTGGAGGACCTTGAGGGCCCGGACCTGGTTGGAGGGGTCGTTGGTGATGGCAACCTTGGCGCCGTCCTGGATCTCCTGGATGTCCTTGACCTTCTCGGAGAACGCGGCGTACGGCTCAATGTGGACACCTTCGCCGTGGCCGAACTTGTAGCCCTTGGTCTTGACCTGGTCTTCGTACCAGGGAAGGTGCTGGTAGTAGTTGGCGTCCAGCGAGCCATCGCTCAGGGCGGTGTTCGGAGTCTGGTAGTCCTCGATCTCCTTGATGTCCAGCTTCAGGCCGGCCTTGGGCGCGAGGTCCTCGTTGAGGAATTCCAGGATCTTGGCCTGCGGGACCGGGCTTGCGCCGACGGTGAGGGTGGCGGGCTTTGCGGGGTCAAGGGCGGTGGTTTCGGCGCTGGGGCTGGAGGAACCGCCGCAGGCCGTCAGGGCCAGCGCGGTGACAATACCGGTGGCCAGGAGGGAGAGTGATTTACGCATCGGGTGCGTTCCTTTCGAATTGCATGGAGTTCGACGGCGGGCTTGCGCCCGGCGCCGCTCCGGCACAGATGCAGCGGGCGGCTACCTGCTGCGGTGAAGATTGCCGTGCCCGTTGGACGACGGCTGGTCAGTGGCGGTGTAGCAGAGGTCCGGGGGTAGCTATGGGCCCCGGGGTTAGCGGTGGTCGAGGCTGCGGGCGATCTGCTCGCCGACGAGCTGGATGACCTGCACGAGGACGATGATCAGGACGATGGTCACGATCATGACCGTGACGTCGAACCGCTGGAAGCCGTAGTTGTAGGCCAGCTTTCCGAGTCCTCCGCCGCCCACCAGGCCGGCCATGGCCGAGTATCCCACCAGCGTGACCACGGTGGTTGTTGTGGCTGCTACGAGGGCCGGGAGCGATTCGCGCAGCATCACCTTGTTGATGACCTGCATTTTGGTGGAACCCATGACCTGGGCGGCGTCGATCTTGCCATGGTGGACGTCCCGGAGGCACGTCTCCACCAGGCGGGCAAAGAAGGGAATGGTGCCGATGGACAGCGAAACCGAGGCCGCAACAGGGCCAAGGCTCGTGCCGGTCAGGAACCGGGCCAAGGGAATGAGCGCCACCATCAGGATGGCGAACGGGATGGACCGGGTGATGTTGACGATGACGTCGCTCATGATCCGGTTCGTGACCGGCATCGGACGCAGGCCGCCCGGCGCCGTGACGTGCAGGAAGACTCCCAGGGGCAGGCCCACCAGCACCGTAAAGAAGGCCGAAATTCCGACCATCTGCAGGGTTTCAACGATTGCTTCGGGCAGTGCCTTGGCAAGGACGGGGTTGCTGAAGATGTCGTTCATGAGTTCCTTCCCGTCGCGTCGTTCAATTCAGCAGCGTCCGGTTCCGCGGCACCAAATTCCAGGGCGTCATCGGATGCCGCGTTGGTCGCGGCCAGCTTTGCGCCTATTCCGCGCTGGTGGAGGTAGCCGAGGACGGCGTCGTAATCAGCATTCTCGGCGAGCTGCACGCGGAGGTGCCCGAACTGCTGGCCGCCCAGTGTTTCGACGCTGCCGGCCAGGACATTCAGGTCGATGTCGAAATGCCGGGCAACGCCGGTGAGTACCGGTTCCTTGGCATTGTCCCCGGCGAACAGGATTTCGAGGACCGGCCCGCCTTGGAGTGCGCCCTTCAGGGGTTCGGACGCAGGCAGCGGCAGCAGCGCCTTAGCCAGTTTGCTCTCTAGGTCACCGGCCACGTCCTTGAGGGCGCCGTGTTCGACGATGCGGCCCTTCGACAGGAGCGATACCGAATCACAGACCCGCTTCACGACGTTCATTTCGTGTGTGATGATGAGCACGGTGAGCTGCAACCGCCTGGTGAGGTCCTGGATCAGGTCGAGGATTTCGTCCGTGGTCGCAGGGTCCAGGGCTGACGTGGGCTCATCGCACAGCAGGACGTCGGGGTCGGCGGCAAGTGCCCGGGCGATGCCTACGCGCTGGCGCTGGCCACCGGAGAGCTGGGAGGGGTAAGCGTTTTCGAAGCCTTCGAGGCCCACGAGGGACAACAGCTCCGCGACCTTGGTCCGGATCGTGTCCTTCGGCGTCTTGACGAGCTCCAGGGGGTGCGCCACATTGCCTGCCGCGGTGCGCGAGTCCATAAGGTTGGCGTGCTGGAAGACCATGCCGATACGTCGCCGGGCCGCACGTATTTCGGACTCTTTGACGGCGCTCAGTTCCGTGCCGTCAATGCTGACAGCCCCGGACGTGGGACGATCCAGCAGCGTGAGGCACCGCACCAGGGTCGATTTTCCGGCGCCGGAATGGCCAATGATCCCGTGGATGGAACCTTTGGGAACGGAAAGTGTGACGCCGTCGAGGGCCACCACTTCCTTTTTCCCCTGGCGGTAGACCTTTCGAAGGTCGGTAACTGTGATCATTTATCCTCAGGAGGTTGGCCTCGGGCAGGGCATAGCACAAGCACGCTTTTGAACTTAATTATGTCAGCGGACCCATCGGCGAGTCACTTCCGCATAATGTTCGGCGCAGCACCATTTTTCCTGCATGCCGTTAGGCGACAGAGTATTTGTCGCGTTGCTCATGCAGCCTCACCACGGCCTGCCAAATTGCACCCGGCCAGGCTGGCCGCTCCCGGACGTGCCGCTCCGTGTGATCCTCGTCCCAGAGCCCGGGCCGTGCCCGGCTGCCGGACCCTGAGCCCGTGCCCCGGCCCCGGCTCCGGCCCTGGCACTGTGTCCGGGCGGGCTAGAAGTCGCCCCTGCTGGCGTCTTCAGGCGGGAGGACGGGCCATTCACCTTCGATCACGGCGGCGGGCTTGGTCTTGCGGAGATAGGTCTGGAAGTCCGCGGCCTGGCTGGCCGCCCAGCCGACCTGGAGCTGATGGAGCTGGCCGGCAGCCATTCGAAGCTTGGGGAACTTGCCGGCCATGGCGTCCAGCATCCGGAGCGTTGCGAGGGCATCCGCCGCGGAGGTGTGGGCGTTGTCGAGGTTGACGTCGTATTCTTCGCACAGTGCGGTCAGGGTCCGCTTGCCCTTGCGGTACCGGTCCACCTGCTTGTTCATGACGTAGGGGTCCAGAACGGGGAAGCGGTGCAGCTGCGGAATGCCGTAGCGGGCTGACTCGGCAGCCAGCACCGTGAAGTCATAGCTGGCGTTGAACGCAATAACGGGGACACCGTCGTCGAACAATCCCTGCAACACGGACGCGAGTTCTCGCGTTACCTCTGCCGCCGGACGGCCCTCCTGGCGGGCACGTTCCGTGGTCACGCCGTGGACTTCGCTGGCTTCGGCGGGGATCTCGACACCAGGATCCGCGAGCCACTCATGTTCCTTGATGACACTTCCATCGGCATCCACCACTGTGACCGACGCAGTAACGATCCGGGCGGCGCGCGAATTGCGGCCGGTGGTCTCCAGGTCGAAGGCGGCCCGGGGCCGGGTGTCCCACGTGCTGGTGCTGGTATTGGTACTGGTGGTGCCGGTGTTCCTGGTGCTCATGCCTCAAAACTACCTGCTGCCACTGACGGTTTTGTGACAGGCAGCGGGCGTGCCGCCCGGACGGCAGCTCGGATCGACAAATTCGGGCAACTCGGAAACCGCTACGCTGGATGCATGCGCACGGAGTATGTAGAGGCGGTGCTGTCCCTGGTCCGGCTCGTCCCTCCCGGTGCAGCCGTAGCCTACGGGGACGTTGCCGAGCTGCTCGGTTCCGGTGGTGCGCGGCAGGTGGGGTCCGTCATGAGCCACCACGGCAGCTCTGTTCCCTGGTGGCGGGTCCTGAGGGCAAACGGCGAAGCACCCCAGGGCCTGGAAGCCGAAGCCCTGGCTTTCTACCTCCAGGAAGGGACCCCGCTTCTGGGCCGCTACCTGGACTTCCTCCGGACCGGCGAGGGACGTTGGCGCGTCGACCTGACGGAGGCGCGGTGGGCCCCCACAGACCGTGACTTTGACCTCATAGACCTGATTGCCGAGCGGTTGGAGCGGCGGCTCCATAAAATGTCCGCCCCCGATGATGAAATGACTGTGTGACACTTACCAGCGACACCCCCGAGGCCCAATCGGACCAGCGCACGTCGGACCAGCGCACGTCGGACCAGCGGACCCGGTCCGGGCAGCGATCAGACGGGCAACCTGGCCAGCTGACGGTAGCCAAACCCGCCGGCACGGCCTCCGGGCTCAAGCTCCTCCCTCCCCGTCAGGTCCTCAGCGTTATTCCGGTGCTGTCACCGGACCAGCAGGCGGCAGTGGATGTACCGCACGGGTCGGGCCCCGTCCTTATTCCGGGAGCACCGGGTACGGGAAAATCCACTGTCCTCATTGAAGCGGCGGTTCGCAGGGCCGAGCGGGACGGCGTGGATCCGGAAAGAATGCTGGTGCTCGCGCCCAGCCGGCTTGCCGCCGATTCCCTGAGGGATCGCTTCACGGCCCGGCTCAACAGAAGCCTCAGCACGACGCCGGCGCGCACCTGGGCGTCGTATGCCTTTGATCTGATCCGCCGCGCCAAGGCGGAAGGCATCCTCCCGCTGGCGCGGCCGCCGCGGCTACTGTCCGGGCCTGAGCAGGACCTGATCATTAAGGAACTCCTTGAAGGCCACGCCCTGCCGGGCCTCGAGCTGCCCTGGCCGGATGACCTGGGTGCCGCCCTGGAAACCCGCGGGTTCCGCCACGAAGTGCGCCAGCTCTTTGACCGGATCATCGAATCCGGCCGGACACCCGATGACCTGGTGGTCCTGGCCGGGCAGTGCAACCGTCCGGACTGGATCCCCGCCGCCGCACTGTACGCCGAGTACCGCGACGTCCTGGACCTGCGGATGCCCGAGGCTTTCGACCCCGCGGGAATCATCACCGCGGCCCGACAGATCTTCCAGGATGCCCCTGACTTCCTGGCGGCTGAGCGGGAGCGGCTCCAGCTGATCCTTGTGGACGACATCCAGGAAGCCAATCCTGCGGTGTTCGAACTGCTGGCGGACATCGCGGCAGGCAAGGACGCCTACGTGACGTTGTCCCCGGACACCGTGGTCCAGGGTTTCCGCGGCGCCAGGCCTGACCTCACGGCCGAGCTGCCGCATCTGCTGGCTCCTGAAGGGGCCGCCGAAAACGGTCCCAGGGAAGCTGCAGCCAGGCACACGATATTGGAACGCCCGCTTCGAGTGACACACCGCCACACCGCCGCTGTCGCCGACGCATGGCTTTCGGTGGCGGGGCGTATCTCGCAACGGGCAGGCGGCCAGTCGGCCCGACGGCTGGAGAGTGCCGTGCCGGCTCCCGGCGATCCGACGGACTGTCCCCCTTCCTCCCGTAGCCACCACCGCGGCGCGGTTGAGGGCCATGTCCTTCCGTCGCCGGTCCAGGAGCTGCGCTATGTGGCGCAGCGCATCCTGGATGCGCACCTGAACCACGGACGCGAGCTCGGCGACATCGCAGTGATCGTGCGGAACGGCGGCCAGCTCAACCAGCTGCAGCGCCACCTGGCCGGCCACGGTATTCCCGTGCGCGTTCCAGTGGCCGAATCTGCGGTCCGGGACGAAGTCGCAGTGCGGCCCCTGCTTGATGCCTATGCCGTGGCGCTGGATCCCGCCGTACTGACCCCGGAGTCAGCAGTCGCGCTGCTGACGTCCCGGATTGGCGGAGCGACCTCCATCGAGTTGCGGCGGCTTCGCCAGTCACTGCGTCGCGAAGAAATCCTCGGCGGAGGAGGCCGCACCAGTGATGCGCTGCTCGTCGAGTCGCTGCTTGAACCGGGAGCCTTGGCCACCACGGGCATCGAAGGCCGCTCGGCCCGCCGGGTCGCCCGCATGATTGAGGCCGGGCGCGTGGCAGCGCGTGAACCGGGGGCCAACGCGGAGACAGTGCTGTGGGCTCTCTGGAACTCCACGGGTCTTTCCGCCCGCTGGACTGACGCAGCATTGGCCGGCGGGGCGGCTGGAGCCCGGGCAGACCGCGACCTGGACGCCATGATGGCCCTGTTCCACACCGCCGAGCGCTATGTGGACCAGCTGCCGGGGTCAGGACCGGACCAGTTCCTGGAATACCTGCTCAGCCAGGAGCTGCCCATGGACACGCTGGCAGCCCGGGCACAGCTGGAGGACGCTGTGGAACTCATGACCCCGGCGAGTGCCGCCGGCCGTGAATGGCCCGTCGTCATTATTGCCGGCCTGCAGGAAGGCGTGTGGCCCAACACCCGGCTCCGCGGGGAGCTCCTCGGCAGCACACTGTTCGCCGACGCCGTCGAGCACGGGGTTGAACATGCACTGCAGCTGGGGCCCCTCAGCAGGTTGCGGGAAATCCGGTATGACGAACTCCGCAGCTTCTCCACAGCCGTGTCCAGAGCCCGCGACGTGTTGATCTGCACCGCTGTTTCATCAGAGGACGAACAGCCCTCCTCCTTCCTCGACTACGTGGCACCGCTGCGTCCCGGGCAGGATCGGCGGACGTTCACTCCGGTGGAACGGCCAATGACCCTCCGGGCCCTCGTGGCTGAACTCCGGCAGCATGCGCAACTTGACGGCAGGTCCGCCGCGGAATCTGTCGAAGCCGCCAGGGTCCTGGCCCGGCTGGCCGTTGCAGAACCGCCCGTCCCGGGGGCCCGTCCCGACTCCTGGTGGGGTCTCGCGCCGTTGTCTTCCGGTGAACGGATTGTCCCGGTTGGCGGAACAGTTTTCGTCTCCCCGTCCAAGGTGGAGACGGTCCACAAGTCACCGCTCGACTGGTTCATCCAGGCTGCGGGCGGAGAAGCCGCCACCGACTTTGCCAGGAGCCTCGGAACACTGGTCCACGCCATCGCGCAGGACATGCCTGATGCGTCGGGCGGGGAGTACGTGGCGGAACTGGTCCGGCGATGGCCGGCGCTCGGCATGAAGGATAACTGGGAAGGCAAACTGGACTTCCAGCGCGCCGAAGGCATGGTCCGGAAGCTTGCGCAGTACATCCTGGTCATGCGCAGTGAAGGCAGGAGCCTCGTCGGCGTCGAGCAGGACTTCGAAGTGAGGCTGCCGGACATCACGGACGTACCGCAGCCCCCGGAAATTCCGGCGTCGGTGTCTGAACCGGAGCCGGAGGTCAGGTCCGCCGTCCTCCGCGGCCAGGTGGACCGGCTGGAGATCGATTCCGACGGGCGGCTGGTGGTCGTGGACCTCAAAACCGGCAAACGCCAGCCGTCGAAGGCCGATCTTGCCCGCTACCCGCAGCTGGGTGCCTACCAGGCTGCGGTCCTCGCCGGAGGGTTCACAGAACCCGGCGTAACTGCCGGCGACGTTCAGCCCGGTGACGCTGAGCCCGGGGACGTTCAGCCGGGCGGGGCAGTACTGGCACAGCTCGGCACAAGCAACAAAAGCCCGGGCATCCAGGTCCAGGCGCCGCTGGACGGCTCCGATGGCAACTGGGCGCTCGACATGGTGAACGAGGCCGCACGGCTGATGTCCGGCAGCGTCTTCGAGGCGCGCCACGATCCGGCAAAAACGGGACACGGCGGCTACGGCTGCCGTCTGCCCGAGGTCTGTCCCCTTTGTCCGCGCGGAAAGCAGGTTACTGAATGACGACGCCGCACGACGTCCCGGCACCCCGGTTCTCCCCGGAGGAGCTGACCGCCATGCTGGGCGAACGCAACAGCCCCACCGCGGAGCAATCCGCCATCATTTCCTCGCCGCTCACGCCGCGGCTGGTGATTGCCGGTGCAGGATCGGGCAAGACCGCCACGATGGCGGACCGCGTCGTGTGGCTCGTTGCCAACGGCTGGGTGAGGCCCGAGGAAGTCCTCGGTGTAACGTTCACGCGCAAGGCAGCAGGCGAGCTGGCCAGCCGTATCGGGGCCAAGCTGGCTGCCCTGCAACGGATCGCGGCGGAAGACAGCGCCCACCGGATTTTTCCCGCGGGCCTGCTCAGCGAGGACGCCCTGGAACCCAAGGTGTCCACCTACCATTCCTACGCCAGCGGCATCGTGTCCGACTACGGTCTCCGGCTCGGCGTCGAACGTGACGTTGTGCTCCTGGGCGGAGCGCAGGCATGGCAGCTGGCCAGCGAAGTCGTCGAGGCGTTCGACGGCGAATACGAGCACTTCCGTGCTGCCAAATCCACGCTTGTGAAGGCCGTCATCCAGCTCGCGGGCGAGTGCGCTGAACACCTCCGTGATCCCGACGAAGTGCAGGAATGGCTGATGCACCGCGTCGCCGAATTTGAAGCACTGCCCTATGTGGCCGGAGCCAAGAAGAATCCGACCCAGGCCGCGGGAGAACTTGGTGCCATGCTCCGCACGCGGGCCAGCGTTGCCGAAATGGTGGGCAGGTACTCCGAAGCGAAGCGGGTCCGCGGCGCCCTTGACTTCGGCGACCTCGTAGCGCTGGCCGCGCGGGTCGCCAGCGAGATTCCGCTCGCCGCCGAAGTGGAGCGCCAACGGTTCAAAGTGGTGCTGCTGGATGAATTCCAGGACACGTCGCATGCCCAGCTCGTGCTGTTTTCCAGGCTCTTCGGCGGCGGCCACGCGGTGACGGCCGTGGGCGATCCCAACCAATCGATCTACGGCTTCCGCGGCGCGTCCGCCGGCCAGCTCTTCCATTTTGTCCGGGAATTCCCGGTCATGGTCCGTGATTCGTTCGCGGTGGCACCCACTTCCTACCTGACAACCGCGTGGCGCAACGGGCGGAACATCCTTTCCGCGGCCAACGTCATTTCGGCTCCGCTCAGTGCAGCTGCCGCTCAGAGCGGCCCCGCGGGGGAACGGGAATCTGCGGACTCAGTGGAGGTCCCGCCGCTGCAGCCCAGTCCCGCGGCGGCCCAGGGAAAGGTTGTCATCGGGCGCTTTGCCACGGACGAAGACGAGGCCCGGGCAATAGCGGGGGACGTTTTGCGCTACCGCGTCACCGACTTTGAAGACAGTGCCGGAACAGAGCGGGTACCTCCGGCCATGGCGGTCCTGTGCCGCCGGCGCGCACAGATGGAGTGCATCCGGCGTGAGTTCGAAGTTCGCGCAATCCCCTACGAGATCGTGGGCCTCGGCGGACTCCTGGACACGCCGGAGATCGTGGATCTGGTCGCAACCTTGCGCGTCCTCGCAGATCCGGGCCGGTCGGACTCACTCATGCGGCTCCTGGCGGGAGCACGCTGGCGCATAGGTCCGGCAGATCTGATGGCCTTCCGGGACTGGTCGTCATTCCTCGCCCGCCGCCGGGAACACCCGGGACGGGACGCGGATGAAAGTGATGACGCCGGGGCCGCCGTTATCGAGAGCGACATCACCGATTCGTCCAGCCTGGTGGAAGCGCTGGACTGGCTGCCGCGGGAAGGCTGGACGTCGGCCCACGGCAGGTCCCTCAGCACTGAAGCCCTCGACCGGCTGCACGCCTTCTCGGCCGAACTCCGTCAGCTCCGGGGATTCATGGGCGATGACCTCACCACGTTGCTGGGTGAAGTGGAACGGGCCATGCTCCTGGATATCGAGGTAGCGGCCCGTCCTGGCATCAGCATTCACCAGGCCCGGAGGAACCTGGACGCATTCCACGATGCGGCCGCAGGGTTCCTCCATACCTCGCAGCGCGTCGACGTGCTGGCTTTCCTGGCGTGGCTGGAAGCCGCAGCCACGGAGGAGGGCGGCCTGGACGTCGCCGCGCCGGACGTCAACCATGAAGCCGTGCAGCTTTTGACCGTGCACGCGTCCAAGGGCCTGGAGTGGGACGTTGTGTTCGTTCCCGGCCTGAACGCCGGCGCGTTTCCCAGCAGCCGGGATTCCCGCTGGAGCAGCGGCAGTGCAGCCCTGCCCTGGCCGTTGCGGGGAGACCGTGGCGACCTGCCCCAGTGGGACACGGACCAGCCGGACCAAAAGGGCTGGCTGAATGCCGAAAAGGATTTCAAGGCGGAGGTCCAGGCGCACGGTGAAGCAGAAGAACGCAGGCTGGCCTACGTCGCCTATACCCGGGCGAAATTCGTGCTGTGGGTTTCCAGCGCCGCCTGGGTCGGTTCCCGGGCCGGCATGGCGGAGATGTCGCCGTTCCTGTCGGAACTGGCGCACCTTGCAGGAATCGGGACGGAGGCCGGCGGACCTGAGCCGGCCGTCGAGCGGGCCGATGAGCCTGCGATGGCGAGGGGAGGGGCGGAGGAGCCTGCCGCCGTCGTACATCCCGCCTCGGTGGAGGAGTCATCCCTGCCCGCCGAAAGTCCCTTGACCCAGGACCTGGAACTGGCTCTGTGGCCGTATGATCCGCTGGAAGGACCCGCCGATCCGCGCACCGGAGCCAGGCTCAGGCTGGTACCCGGGCGACGCGCCGCAATGGAAACGGCTGCCGGACGGGTCCGCGAAGCCATGGCCGGCGGCGCAACCGGGGACGCGGCGCTGGTTCCTGCTGCCGCGGAGGGCTCGCGTCCGCTCCGGGGCGTCGCCGCCAGCTGGGCGCAGGAGGCGGACCTGCTGCTGGAGCGCCGGTTCCGCAGGGCAACGGTGCAGGATGTCCACCTGCCCGGCCACATCTCGGCGTCAACTTTCGTGGACCTGGGTGACGACCCCGGATCCGTGCTTGCACGGCTGCGGCGGCCTGTTCCCAGGGAGCCAGGCATGTCGGCCCGCAAGGGCACGGCTTTCCACGCCTGGGTGGAGGAATACTTCGGCAAGGCGGGCATGCTGGAGCTGGACGAGGCACCCGGTTCGGACAACCATATAGACGAGGCTTACGGGCTGGACTCCATGGTGGAGACATTCCGGAACTCAGAGTGGGCGCACCGTGCCCCCGCCCATGTCGAGGTTCCCGTTGAAACACGCATCGGCGATGTTGTGGTGCGTGGCCGGATCGATGCCGTGTTCCGGGATGCCGACGGCGGCTGGGACCTCGTGGACTGGAAGACGGGCCGCCGTCCCGCCGGCGGGCAGCTGAAGGTCAAAGCTGTCCAGCTGGCCGTCTACCGTCTTGCCTGGGCCAGACTCAAAGGAGTCCCGCTGGACAGTGTCCGGGCGGCCTTCTACTACGTGGGGGAAGACCAGGTGGTCCGGCCCCACGACCTCGGCACGGCGGAGCAACTGGAAGATATCGTGACAGCTGCCCTCGGCGGAACCACCGCACTGGCCAAGGCTGCCAGCCCGGTTAGTGGGACTTTGCGTCCACAATCTTGAGGGCGGCTGTGGAGGTGTCGTCCGCTGCCGGCGGGGCCGGGGGAGTGGCTTCCCCGGCAAGGCCGGTGGCGGGGTCCGCTTCACTGCCTCCCGCTGCCGGAGCGCTTCCTTCCGGAGCGGCCGCCCCGGCGTCGGACTTTTCGACCGGGATCGGGGTCACGTGCACGGAAGGCATGGCGGCGGCGCTGGCCGGTTCGACCTGCGGCACAGGTTCCACGTGGACGGCCGGGACGGCCTGCGGCAAAGGTTCCACGCTGATGGGCTGGCCGCCGTGCTCGGCGATGTCGTCGGCCAGCGAGGCAAGCATTTCTTCAGCTTCACCGATCATGGTCTGGTCGCCGGCGGCCAGGCCCTTGACCAGGTACTGGGCCAGCGCAAACTCGGCAGAGAGCGCCGCACGGCGGAGCAGGTGGGCGTCCGGGGCGTCACGCCGGCTCGTCGTGTAATGGCGCAGGACGGCGTCCACGAAGCCTTGTTCGTTGGAGGCCACCAGCCACGCCATGTCGTCGGCGGGATCGCCGATGCGCAAATCAGTCCATCCGGTCACGGCAGTCACACGTTCTCCGTCAACCAGGATGTTGTCCTCGTGCAGGTCGCCGTGCACTACGCACGGATTGAAGCGCCACAGCGACACATCCTCCAAGGCGTGTTCCCAGCGGCGCAGCAGCACGGGCGGGATCTTCCCGGTGGTTGCGGCCTGGTCGAGTTCGTTGAGCCTGCGCTGCCGGAACTCGTTGGGTGTATAGCTGGGGAGGTCGGCGTTGCTGACCAAAGCCCGGGGCAGGTCGTGGATCGCGGCCAGCGCCGCTCCAACTTCCCTCGCGAGTCCTTCCGGACCGGCGGTCAGCTCTTCGACGCTGCGGGTGGTGCCCGCCAGGTGCGAATATACGAAAGTGCTCAGGGCCCCCTGGCGCACGGTGCCTGCCACCGTGGGCATCAGGAAGGGCAGTTCGGCCCTGATTCCCGGGGCGAATGCGCGGAGGACCATGAACTCAGTTTCCAAGCGGGCGCTGGCCTCCGCGTGGCGAGGCGATCGTACCCGCCACTGCTTCCCCTCGGAGTCCAGGAGGAGTGCCGAATCGAAGTCCGCCGGATCGTCCGGGGCGGAACTCACGGCGGTCGGCGTCAGTCCGGGGACTGCCGCAGTTGCTACAGCTGCCAGTTCGATCGGTTTTCTTCTCACCCATCCACGGTAGATTGACTGGCGCCCAAGATGGCGATGTACTACGGCGAGTCTTGAGATCGGGACGATTTCCCCCGCTGATCCGGCACGTGATCATGCCCACGCAGGACTGACCGGAAGGCTTACTGGCAGGCTTGCCGCCGGGCTTTTGGCAAGGCGGCCGCCGCCGGAGCAAATGTCAATTGTCTGCCGGAGTCAGTACGGTGGGTACATGAGTCTTGCGGAGTCCCCGGCATCCAAAAATCAGGCACCTGCAAATGTGGCCCAAGACAGTACAGCAACGTTGCAGCGGCTGCCGGCGAACCACCTGATGGACACGGTCCTTCCTGTCAGGCCCGCCCTCATTGACAGGGGATCCGGCGCCAGGATGAAGCCGGGCATGGTTGACTCCGTGGTCAGCTCGGGACGGGCGTTGGCCATGGTCCTTTCGCATCGGCAGGCGTTGGTCCGCGGCGGCGGCCTCCTGCTGACGGACGCCGCCGGACTTGCGGAGAGCCTTGCCGAGGCAGGGTCGCCGCCGGCAATGACCATTTACCTTGGCGCTGCCATGGCCGGTTCACAGCTGGACGAGGGCACGGAAATCGTTCTTTTTGTCCTGGCGGAACCGTTCGAGGTCCGGGCGGAACAGTTCGAACGCGGCATCGCGGGAATCCCGTCGGATGCCGTGTGGACGGGGTTCCGGGACGTGGCTGCCCTCTTGAATGCCACGGATACCGCCCTCTTCATCGAGGCCAGTGCAATTGCGAACTGGCATGCCACGCACGTTCACTGTCCGCGGTGCGGTGCCGCGACCGTGGTGGAGGCAGGAGGCTGGGTCCGCCGGTGTCCCGCAGACAACTCCGAGCACTACCCCCGGACCGACCCCGCCATCATCGTGACGGTGGTTGGCCCGGATGACCGGCTCCTCCTCGGTGGCGGCGGACCGCTCGATGCGAAAAACTTTTCCACCCTGGCCGGGTTCGTGGAGCCGGGTGAGTCCCTGGAGCAGGCCGTGGTCCGCGAGATCCAGGAGGAAGTGGGCGTCAGGGTTACCGCCGCCCAGTACCTGGGTTCCCAGTCCTGGCCATTCCCTGCATCCCTGATGCTGGGGTTCACGGCCCGGACGCTGGACACCGAGGCAACGCCCGACGGCGTGGAGGTCACCCGGGCGCGCTGGTTCAGCCGTTCAGAACTCCAGGCCGCAGTGCTGAGCGGGGAGATCGTCATCTCCAGCCGGCTGTCCATCGCTCGGTCCCTGATTGAACACTGGTACGGCGGCGTCATCCAGGACCGTCCCGCCGACGCCTGACGTCCGTGCAGTGAACCTCCACCCGGCACCACCGAGCCACCCATCACAAGTTACCGAGCACCAACTGACTGAGCAGCAAGTGACAACTGACAATTTTGAACGAAGCGCCTCCGGCGACACGGCATCCCCCAGGGCTCTACTGGACAACCGGTCCCTGGAAGACCGCATTCTCGGCGGACTGGACGACGAGCAGCGGGAAGTCGCGAGCACGCTGAACGGACCGCTGTGCGTGCTCGCGGGCGCAGGCACGGGCAAAACGCGCGCCATCACCCACCGGATTGCCTACGGCGTGCACTCGGGCGTCTACAGCCCGCAGCGGCTGCTGGCAGTGACCTTCACCGCACGCGCCGCGGCGGAGATGCGAAGCCGGCTCCGCGATCTCGGCGTCGGCAACGTCCAGGCACGCACCTTTCACGCCGCAGCCCTCCGGCAGCTGCAGTTCTTCTGGCCGCAGGCGGTTGGCGGTGCGCTCCCGAACCTGCTCGACCACAAGGCACAGATGATCGCCGAAGCTGCCCGTCGCCTGAGGCTCAGCACGGACCGCGCATCCATCAGGGATCTGGCCTCGGAGATCGAGTGGGCCAAGGTGTCCATGCTGACGCCGGCGAACTACCTTGAGAATGCGCAGGGCCGGGGCAATCCCGGCGGCTTCGACCTCACCGCTGTCGCCCGTGTGTTCCAGGCCTACGAGGACGTCAAGACCGACCGCAACGTCATCGACTTCGAGGACGTCCTCCTGATTACCGTCGGGATCCTGCAGGAGGACCCGAAGGTGGCAGCCACCGTCCGCGAACAGTACCGGCACTTCGTGGTGGACGAATACCAGGACGTTTCGCCGTTGCAGCAGCGGCTCCTGGAACTCTGGCTGGGGGGACGCGACGAACTCTGCGTCGTGGGCGACGCCAGCCAGACCATTTATTCGTTCACCGGTGCTTCACCCAGGCACCTGCTCGGTTTCAAGGCCATGTACCCCGGCGCCAACGTCGTGAAGCTGATCCGGGATTACCGGTCCACTCCGCAGGTGGTCAAGCTGGCCAACGACCTGCTCGCAGGCCGGCGCAGCGGAGGCCCCGTAGCGGACGCCGCCTGGGCGGCGCCGCTGAAACTGGTTGCACAGCGGCCGCCCGGGCCGCCGCCGCAGTTCACCGAGTGCGCGGACGATGAAGCCGAGGCCGCCACCGTGGCAATCAAGATCCGCGAACTGCTCGACGCCGGCACACCGGCCAGCGAGATCGCCGTGCTGTTCCGCACCAACGGGCAGTCTGAGGCCTACGAACAGGCATTGGCTTCAGCCGGCATCGGCTATCAGCTGCGCGGGGGAGAGCGGTTCTTCGCCCGCAAGGAAGTCCGGGACGCCATCCTCCAGCTCAGGGCGGCCACCCGGGCCGCCGCGGAAACCTCGGAGCCCGAACCCCTCGGCCAGCTGGTCCGGGACATCGTGGCGTCCCTTGGCTATACGGAGTCCGCCCCGCACAACGGCGGAGCCCTTAGGGAACGCTGGGAATCGCTGGCCGCTCTGGTTGCGCTTGCCGATGAGCTGGTCTTGAGCCGGGGTCCACAGTTCACCCTCGCGGACTTTGTCAATGAACTGCAGGAGCGTTCACTGGCCCAGCATGCACCCACTGTCCAAGGCGTCACGCTGGCGTCGCTGCACGCTGCCAAGGGCCTCGAGTGGGACGCGGTCTTCCTCGTGGGACTCTGCGAGGGCCTCATGCCGATCTCTTTTGCGGATTCCCCGGAAGACGTGGATGAGGAACGCCGGCTGCTCTATGTGGGCATCACCCGGGCTCGCGAGCACCTGTCGCTCTCCTGGTCCCTGGCCCGGACCCCGGGGGGCAGGGCCAACCGTAAGCCTTCACGCTTCCTGGACGGCCTTCGGCCGGATTCGGTGGCCAGCTCCACGGCGCGCGGCAAAGGCCCTGCGCCGCGGCGGAAGGCAGCAGCCCCAGCGATGTGCAGGGTCTGCGGAAGCATGCTGTCCACCGGCGCTGAACGCAAGGTGGGCCGCTGCAGCCAGTGCCCGCCGAGCTACGAGGAACAGACTTTCGACGCGCTGCGCCAGTGGCGGAAGGATGTTGCCCTTGCCGCCGAAGTCCCGGCATTTGTGGTGTTTACCGACGCGACGCTGACGGCGATCGCTGAGGCACGGCCCGCTTCCCTGGAGGAACTGGCCCGGCTGGCCGGAGTCGGCCCCTCCAAGCTGGAGAAATACGGTGAAGCAGTGCTTGAGGTCCTCACGGAAAGCGGCAGCGCCTGATGGCCGGCGGCGCCACGCCTCGGGCGATTCCGCTGACGACCCCCGACGGTGCGCCGGTGGTCGTCCGCCGCTCGGCCCGCCGACGCCGGACGGTGGCCGCGTTCTGGGAGAACGGCACTGCGGTGGTGGCCATTCCGGCGCACTTCAGCAAGGCCCAGGAAAGCGAATGGGTGCACCGGATGCTCGAGAAGCTCCGGCTCCAAGGAGTGCGGCGGTCGCGGGGTGAAGGACGGCGCCGGCCGGCCACGGATGCCGCCCTGGCGGCGCACGCAGCCGAACTGTCGGCGAAGTACCTTGGCGGGCGCTCCGTGCCGTCGTCAGTGCGCTGGGTCAGCAACCAGAATTCCCGCTGGGGATCGGCTACTCCCGCCGATGGAACCATCAGGCTCTCCGACAAGCTGCGCAGCATGCCGCAATGGGTCATTGACTACGTGCTGCTCCACGAGCTGGCCCATCTGCTCGTCGCCGGGCACAACGCCGCGTTCTGGCGCCTTCTGGAGGCGTACCCCGAGACGCAGCGGGCCAAGGCGTTCCTTGAGGGCGTCGCGTTCGCCACGTCCCGCGGACTGGCACCTGACGCTGACGGAGAAGGCGAGAGCACCGACGGAACCGAAGTCCCGTCAGTGCTCTTCTAGCTGACCGCAAAACCGGAGGGTCAGGCCTTCGGTGCCCCGCCGTCGTCGTCCTTGCCCGATCCGTCCTCGTCTTTCCCGGAGTCTTTTTCGTCTTTGGCCGGTTCATCGAATCCGCCGCTCAACAGTTTCTGCAGTGCGTCATCCACCTCAGTGTCGCTCGCTTCGGCGAGCTTGCGCCGTGCACTGAATCCCTGCGGATCATCCAGGTCCTCGCCGGTGGGCAGGAGATCGGGGTGCTGCCAGATGGCGTCTCGGCCGGCGGTGCCGCGTTCTTCCTTGAGGGATGCCCACAAAGCGGCAGCTTCGCGGAGGCGGCGGGGACGAAGTTCCAGTCCCACCAGGGATGAGAAGGCATGCTCGGCCGGACCGCCGGTGGCACGGCGCCGCCGGACAGTCTCGCGCAGCGCGGACGCCGAGGGCAGGAACTTTTCCGTGGCTGCTGCCGTCAGCTCGTCCACCCAGCCTTCGACCAGGGCCAGCGCTGTTTCAAGTTTTTCCAGTGCCTGTTCCTGGGCAGGAGTCCGCTGCGGCATGAAAACGCCCTGGGACAGTGCTTCCTGGATGCCTTCGGGATTGCTCGGGTCGATTTCCCGGGCCAGTTCCTCGATCTTGGAGGTGTCGATGTGGATGCCCCGGGCATAGGCCTCGATAGCACCGAGGAGGTGGCCGCGGAGCCAGGGTACCTGCACAAAGAGGCGGGCGTGGGCCGCTTCGCGCACAGCCAGGAAGAGCCGGATGTCGTTTTCGGGCAGGCTCAGGCCTTCACCGAACTTGGCCACGTTGGCCGGGAGGAGCGCCATCTCAAGGTCGGCCAGCGGGACGCCGATGTCCGTTGAACTGACCACTTCCGCCGACAGGGCACCAATTGCCTGGCCCAGCTGCATGCCGAAAATGGCACCGCCCATGTTCTGCAGCATCGAGGAGGCGCCGCCCATCATGGACTTCATTTCCTCGGGCATCTGCTCCGTCATGGCGGTGGACAGTGCATTGGCAATGCTGTTTGCCACCGGTTCGGTGAGCCGCTTCCAGGTGCCGAGCGTTTCCTCGACCCATTCGGCCCGGGACCAGGCCCGGCCGATCAGGCCGGTGGCGGGGAGCTCCGTGACCTGGTCCAGCCACAGCTCAGCCAAGCGCAGGGCCTCGTCTATTTCACGCGACTGCTGCGCCGTGACAGAGGGGTCGGAGCCACTTGCAGCCACCCGCCGCGCGTTGTCATGGGCAAGCTGCCAGTTGACGGGCCCTTCGGAGGTCGCGCTCATCATGGCCTGCACCTGCGAGAACATCTGGGCCAGGAGGTTCGGGTCGTCAGGAAGCCCTGCCGCCTTGGCCAGTTCAGCGGGGTCTATGTCACCCATGCCCTTGCCGCCCATGAGGTTTTGAAGCATTTCCGCAAGCGGATCCTTGGGGGTGTCGTCGTCGCCATTGGACGGATTGAGTGGGTTGGAGGTCATGATCCCGCCGATCGTCGGTGTGACTGTTGATCACCTTCACGGTACCCCGGGGCGTTGGCGGCTGTCTGCCGAATCCGGCCCCGTTCGCTGTAGGCAAAGAGCGTCCACGCCTGCTCACCGCGTAGTGTTAGTAATCGGAATATTTGCAGGCTGCCGTCATCACGATCGGGTTCGGCCACACTGCCTCGTCCGCGGGCGCAGGTACAGAAGAGGTCCTTCATTGACAATCATTCAGGGTGACCACGTTCCGGGGGATCCCGCGGATTCCGGAAGCGGCGGCGGAACCACCCGTGGCAGGCTTTCACGGCGGCCGACGTCCCGCCGGGCCAAAGCGCGCGATAACCGCTACCCCGCGATGGTGGCGTCCGGATTGATGGCGCTCGCGCTGGGAATAACCGCCGGCAGCCTTCCCGTGCCGTATGTGGTGGAATCGCCCGGGCCCACCTTTAATACCCTGGCAAGCGACAACGGGAAACCCGTGATCAGCGTGACCGGCCGAGAGACGTTTCCGGCCAAGGGGAACCTGGACCTCACCACTGTCTATGTTGACGGCGGTCCCAACGGTCCGGTCAGCGTTTTCGAAGCTTTCTCGGCCTGGCTGGACAAGTCCAAAGCCGTCTATCCGGAAGAGCTGATCTTTCCCACCGGGGTCACGAAGGAGGAGTCCCAGCAGGAGAGCGCGGTGGCGATGACCACTTCCCAGGAGAACGCCACGGCATCCGCGCTCAAGGAACTCGACATCCCCTTTGAACAGAAGCTCCTGGTGGCTGACCTTGCCGACCAGTCGGCTTCCGCCGGCAAGCTCCAGGCCGGCGACGTGTTCGCCACTGTGAACGGCAAGCCCGTGACGTCGCTCCGCGTGGTGCAGGAGGAACTTGCCGCGGGGCAGGGAAAGCCCGCCGTCGTCGTCGTGACGCGTGACGGCGCCGCAGTCACTGAGACCATCACCCCCACCGAGAACGCGGCCGGCAAGTTTATCCTCGGCGTGCTGCTGCAGTACGACTTCACGTTCCCGTTTGACGTAAGGATTTCCCTCGAGAAAGTGGGCGGCCCCAGCGCGGGCATGATGTTCGCGCTCGGCATCATCGACACCGTCACCCCGGGGGACCTCACCGGCGGCAAACACATTGCCGGGACCGGCACCATCACGCCCGACGGCGTGGTCGGATCCATCGGCGGCATCGGACAGAAGATGTACGGGGCCCGGGGGGACGGTGCTGAGGTGTTCCTGGCCCCGGCCGCCAACTGCGCGGAAGTGGTGGGGCACATCCCGGACGGACTGCAGGTAGTCAAGGTCGAAAGCCTGGCTGAGGCGCGGGAAGCCGTCGAAGTGGTCGCTTCAGGGGGCGACACATCCGGCCTTCCGGCGTGCACCAGCAACTAGACTAATTGCAGGAACTAAGCACCACCGCCACTCGTGGCAATAGTGACTGACGTCGAGCCCTCATTAGGGGTGGCACGGCTGTCGCAGCATCACATCACCACGCGCACCTGATTTATGACAAGACCAGTAACTGACAACCAGCTATGAGGTACCGAGTTTGTCCCGTCCCGCCAGCTCCACTCCGCCCGGAAGACCCCAGCCAAGGCGAGGTGCCTTGACGCCGACGTTGATCGTCGTTGCACTGGTTGTGGTCGGATTCATCTTCTTCGCCAACGTTTGGACAGATGTCCTCTGGTACCAGCAGCTTGGGTTCTTTGAAGTCTTCCTGACGGAGAACCTGGCCCGGATCGTCATCTTCCTGATCGCGTTCGCCCTCATGTTCGCGGCGATGTTCTATGCCATCCGCATCGCCTATCACGCGCGTCCCGTGTACGCCCCGGATTCGGAAATCAGGGACAACCTGAACCGCTACCAGGCGCAGCTGGAGCCGGTCCGCCGGGTAGTGATGATCGGCCTGCCCATACTTTTCGGCCTGTTCGCCGGGAGCGCCGCCGCCAGCCAGTGGCAGAAAGTGCTGCTCTTCCTGAACCAGGAAGCATTCGGGCAGAACGATCCGCAGTTCAACCTGGACATCAGCTTCTACCTGATGACCCTCCCGTTCCTCGGTTTTGTCACGGGCTTCCTCATCAGCGTGGTGGTGGTTGCCGGCATCGCCGGAATCCTGACGCACTACCTCTACGGCAGCATCCGGATCATGGAACGCGGCATCTTCACCAGCCGTGCCGCCCAGATCCACCTTGCTGTGACGGGGGCGGCATTCCTGCTGCTGCTGGGCGTGAACTTCTGGCTGGACCGCTACTCCGCGGTGCAGAACAGCAACGGACGCTGGTCCGGCGCCCTCTACACGGATGTCAACGCCGTCATCCCCACCAAGTCGATCCTGGCTGTCGCCGCCGCGCTGGTGGCAATCCTGTTCATCGTCGCTGCCGTGATCGGCAAATGGCGCCTGCCGGTTATCGGCACCGCCATGCTGGTCATTACGTCCATCCTTGCCGGCGGTGTCTACCCCTGGGTCATCCAGCAGTTCCAGGTGCGCCCGTCCGAACAGACCCTTGAGAAGCCGTTCATCGAACGGAACATCAGCATGACCCGCGCAGCCTACGGCCTGGATAAGATCCAGGAGGAGCGGTACAACGCCACCACCACCGCCACCACCGGTGCCCTGGCCCCGGACGCGCAGACGACCGCCAATATCCGGCTCCTGGACCCGAACCTGATTTCGGACGCCTTCTCCCAGCTTGAGCAGTACCGGCCCTACTATCAGTTCCCCAGCGCGCTCAACGTTGACCGCTACGAGGTTGACGGCAAAGTCCAAGACACCGTGATAGCGGTCCGTGAGCTGAACCCGGACGGCCTTAGTGCCAACCAGCAGTCCTGGCTGAACCGGCACGTGGTCTACACCCACGGCTACGGCGTCGTGGCCGCGAAGGGCAACAAGTTCACCGCGGACGGCAAGCCTGAGTTCCTGCAGTCCGGCATTCCGTCCACCGGTGTCCTCGGCAACGATACGAGCTACCAGCCGCGGATCTACTTCGGCGAGAACTCTCCCGAGTACTCGATTGTCGGCGCACCGGACGGCGCACCGAACCGTGAACAGGACCGTCCCGCCGGCAAGGAAGGCGACGGCGAAACCCAGTACACCTTCACCGGCAACGGCGGGCCGAACGTCGGCAGCTTCTTCAACAAGGTTCTCTATTCGATCAAGTTCCAGTCGTCCGACCTCCTGCTGTCCGACGGCGTGAATGCCGAGTCGCAGATTCTTTACGACCGCAACCCGCGCGACCGCGTCGAAAAAGTCGCCCCGTACCTGACGGTCGACGGAAACGCCTACCCGGCGGTGGTGGACGGCCGGGTGAAATGGATCGTGGACGGCTACACCACGAGTCAGTACTACCCGTATTCCCAGCAGGAACAGCTGTCGTCGGCCACCGCCGACTCACAGACGACCGCGGGACGCACCGTTGCCCTGCCCAACAGTTCGGTGAACTACATCCGCAACTCCGTCAAGGCAACGGTTGACGCCTACGACGGCTCGGTAACGCTGTACGCCTGGGACGACCAGGATCCGGTGCTGAAAGCCTGGCAGAAGGTCTTCCCCAGCTCCCTGAAGCCATACTCGGAGATGTCCGGCGCCCTCATGAGCCACGTCCGCTACCCCGAGGACCTGTTCAAGGTCCAGCGTGAGCTGCTGGGCCGTTACCACGTCACCCAGCCTGACAACTTCTACACGAACAACGACGCCTGGTCCGTGCCGAACGATCCCACGGTCAGCGAGCCGGTCAAGCAGCCGCCGTTCTACATGTCGCTGCAGATGCCGGACCAGGATAAGCCCGCGTTCCAGCTCACCTCATCGTTCATCCCGCAGGTGGTCAACGGCACCGCCCGTAACGTGCTTTACGGATTCCTCGCCGCGGATTCCGACGCCGGCAACCAAAAGGGCGTGAAGGCTGAAAGCTACGGTCAGCTCAGGCTCCTGCAGATTCCGCCGGAGGCGCAGGTTCCCGGTCCGGGCCAGGCCCAGAACAAGTTCAACTCGGATCCCACGGTGTCCCAGGCGCTGAACCTGCTGCGCCAAGGCGCCTCTGACGTCCTCAATGGCAACCTCCTGACCCTCCCCGTGGGCGGTGGCCTCCTGTACGTGCAGCCTGTCTACCTGCGGTCCACGGGCGAAACGTCCTACCCCACGCTGCAGCGCGTCCTGGTGGCGTTCGGTGACAAGATCGGCTTTGCGCCAACGCTGGACCAGGCGTTGAACCAGCTGTTCGGCGGTGACTCGGGCGCTTCGGCCGGGGACTCGGACAACAACGGGCAGACTCCTCCGCCCACTGGGGGCAGCACTCCGCCGCCTACCGGTACCACCGACGCCAAGGCGGAACTGAGGGCGGCGCTGGAGGAAGCAAACGCGGCCATCCGGGCCGGCCAGGAAGCCCTCGCGAAGGGTGATTTCGCCGCCTACGGCGAGCAGCAGAAGAAGCTGTCCGCTGCACTGCAGAAGGCGATCGACGCCGAAGCGAAGCTCGCCACTGAAAGTGCATCGCCGACCCCGGCGGCCACCCCGGCGCCCACGGGAGACCCGTCGGCTGCCGCCACGCCGTCGCCGTCACCGAGTAGCTAGTCAGGCGGGCAGGCTGCCCCCGGCAGCCTGCCCGGCCGGATCAGGCCGGTTTTCCCTTCCGCAAGGGCGGGGAAGCCGGCCTTTGCCGTCTCCCGCGGGAAGAGCCGGTTGCGGGACAGGTGCCGCTTCGGAACGGCACTCTTGACTGCGGAGACGCAGATCACGTTCCCTCAATTTGGTCTGAAGTTCACCGGCGGGTAATGTTGTTCTTGCGACGCGGGGTGGAGCAGTTCGGTAGCTCGCTGGGCTCATAACCCAGAGGTCACAGGTTCAAATCCTGTCCCCGCAACTGAGGAAAAGGCCCGGAATTCCCGAAAGGGATTCCGGGCCTTTTGCTTTGTCGCGGTACTTGGGGCCCGGTGTCGGACAGTGGTCGGGGCCGCCGCAAAAGTAGGGTATTGTTGATCAAGCGACGCGGGGTGGAGCAGTTCGGTAGCTCGCTGGGCTCATAACCCAGAGGTCACAGGTTCAAATCCTGTCCCCGCAACCACCAAGAGAGGCCCTGACCGGGAACACCCCGGTCAGGGCCTCTTTTTTGTCCGAACGTCCCTAACTACTAGCATTTCCTAGTATTCTCATTCGCGGGGGCAGCGTACCGCGCGGCCAGGTAGCGTTCAATGACGAACGCCGGACTGGCAGGCCGTAGCCTCCCGGAACCGGATCGTATATTGCGGGGGATGACCACGGCCCCGGACGGGTTCGCTCTTCCGCTGTTCATGATCCAAGCTATTAAGGCGCAGTTAACCAAGTCGGCGCTCCTGCCGGTGCGGACCGGCCGGGGGTGGTGGATCCGCCCACGTCACTAGTCGATCATTCTCGAGAGGAATGCTGTTCGATGTCACTACCTACCAAGAAGAAGCCTGGAAGCGCAAAGGGCAAGTGGGCCAGACTGTACTGGGCGGTGCCCGCCGTGCTGGTTGCCCTGGTTCTCGTGGTGCTGGCCGCTAGATGGGCTACCGGGCTTGCCGGCGTCAAGGACTTCCTGGCGGCCTACCCGGGCCACTCGGAGTTGCCTGAGGGTACTCCGGTGGGTTTCCCGGCGTGGCTGGCGTGGCAGCACTTCCTCAATGGCTTCTTCCTGCTGCTGATCATCCGTTCCGGCTGGCAGGTGCGCACGCAGACCCGTCCGGCCGCCTACTGGACCCGGAACAACAAGGGCCTGATCCGCACCCGGAATGCTCCGACCAAGATCAGCCTGGCACTGTGGTTCCACCTGGTGCTGGACGCACTCTGGATCCTCAACGGCATCGTATTTGCTGTCCTGATTTTTGCCACCGGCCAATGGGCGCGGATCGTACCCACCAGCTGGGATGTCTTCCCCAACGCGCTCTCGGCTGCGCTGCAGTACGCCTCACTGAACTGGCCCACGGAGAACGGCTGGGTGAACTACAACGCCCTCCAGTTGCTGACCTACTTCATCACCGTCTTCATCGCAGCGCCGCTGGCGTTCATCACGGGTCTGAGGATGTCCTCGGCGTGGCCCAAGAACGCCAAGGCCCTGAACAAGGCTTACCCGATCGAGGCCGCCCGCGCCGTGCACTTCCCGGTGATGATCTACTTCGTTGCCTTCATCGTGGTCCACGTGTTCCTGGTCCTGGCCACCGGCGCGCTCCGCAACCTGAACCATATGTACGGCGGCAGTGACGAAGTCAGCTGGGTTGGGTTCGGCATCTTCGCTGCGTCCGTCGCCGTGATGGTCGCCGCGTGGTTCCTGGCACGGCCGGTCTTCCTCAGTCCCCTTGCCTCTTTGATGGGCAAGGTCAGCAGCCGCTGACCGCGGGCGGCGGCCGCTGCCCGGCGGGGCCCCGGTTCAGCTGTCCTTGAGCTTCTGGTAGGTCTCCAGGGCCCGCTCACGCGACTCCGGCAGGCCCACCACCGGTTCCGGGTATCCGCCAGCGTCCTGCAGCGCTTTCCATGGTTCGTGGATGCTCTTGTCATCCATGCCGGCGATTTCCGGGATGTACTGCCGCAGGTAGCGGCCCGCGGCGTCGAACTTCTTGCTTTGCGTCACAGGGTTGAAGATCCGGAAATAGGGGGAAGCGTCCGCTCCGGATCCGGCCACCCACTGCCAGTTTGCCGGATTGCTGGCTGAATCGGCGTCCACCAGGGTGTCCCAGAACCAGGCCTCGCCCAGCCTCCAGTCAGCCAGCAGGTTCTTCACCAGGAATGACGCTGCCGCCATGCGGACGCGGTTGTGCATCCAGCCTGTCTGCCACAGCTGACGCATTCCGGCGTCCACCAGCGGATATCCCGTCCGGCCCTGCTGCCAGGCTTCCAGTTCAGCGTTCGACGGCGTTTGCCACTCGAAGCGGTCGAAGTCCGGGCGGTAGTTCCGGGTGGCCAGCTCAGGGTTCTCATACAGCAGCTGCCAGCAGAACTCGCGCCAGCCCAGTTCTGAACGGAAGATCCCGACGTCGGCGGGCGCCTTCTGCGGGAAGCGCTCCCGGAGCGCGTGCCAGACACGGAAGGGACTGATTTCGCCGAAGCGAAGGTGGGGGGAGAGGCGGCTGGTGCCCTCGACCCCCGGCCGGTCCCGGCCGGTTCCATAGTCCTCGACAGGGCCGTCCAGGAAGTCCTGCAGGCGGCTGTGGGCGCCGGCCTCGCCGGGCGTCCACTCTTCCGCAAGCCCGGCGCTCCAGTCCGGAGTGCGGGGGAGCAGCTCCCAACTGTCCAGTTCATCGCTGTGTGGCACCGCGCCGTGGGCGCCCTTGGCAGGAGAGGGCAGCTTGTGGGGTGCATCTGAGGGCATCCGCGGCTCACCGCTTTCCAGGCACGCGCGCCAGAAGGGGGTGAACACCTTGTACGGTCCGCCTGCTCCGGTCCGCACGGTCCAGGGCTCAAACATGAGGCTCGCTTGGAAACTTGCGGCGTCAAGGTCATGGTCCCCGGCCCAGGCCTTGATGCCGGCGTCGATGTGACGTTCGGGGCCGCCGTACCTGCGGTTCCACCTCAGGTGCGTGGCCTCTGTTTCGGCCGCGAGTTCCTGGATGATTCCTGCCGCGCTTCCCCGTCGAAGGACCAACCGGGAGCCCGCGGACTCCAATCCGGCGGCCAGGGACGCCAGCGAATGGTGCAGCCACCACTTGGCCGCACCGCCCAGCCCGCGCACTCCTGGCGACTCTTCGTCCAGGATGTAGACGACGGTCACGGGGTGGCCCAGGGTTGCGGCTTCGGCAAGGGCCGGATTGTCATCCAGGCGGAGGTCATCACGGAGCCAGACAATGGTGGAAGGCATGGTTCCACGGTACACGGCAGCCTCTGCTGTTTACCGGCCGGTAACTTAGCCGTAGACTCGCTCCAGCCGTCCGTTGCTCGCACTCTTCCGCAGCGGCGGTTCCGTTCGGATCAGGCCTTTCCTGTCGACAACGGCACACGGCTGGAGGCGGCCGGATGCCGTCCACCTGCCCGCCGCGATGCTGCCGCGTGCAGAAAAAGGATGACCAATGAAGCTATTCCTTCCATCGAACCAACGGCCGCGAACAGAACGCCGCAGCGTGCCGGTCACGCGGGCGCTCCTGGCCGGACTCGCCACAGCCGTCTCAGTGTCCGCGGTGATTGCCCCGACCGCCCACGCCGGGCCCATTGGTGGCGATGAGTGGGTGGTCAGCGTGGGCGATTCGTACATTTCAGGGGAAGCGGGGCGCTGGGCGGGCAACTCGAGCGACCCCGCCCAGACCGATGCACTGGGCGACGCCGCCTACATTGACGCCGGGCAATCGGAAAGTACGGCGGGCTGCCACCGTTCCTCCTCGGCGGAGATCAGGATCGGGCAGGCGCAGGCACTCAACCTGGCATGTTCCGGCGCCAAGACGGGCACGTCCTGGAACTCGTCCGGTGAGTTCAAACCGGGGCTGGACTTCTACAAGGACGCGGCCGGCAACACGGGCCAGTCGCTGGCGCTGCAGAACTTCGCATCAACCCACCGGGTCAGCATGGTGGTGGTCTCGGTCGGCGGCAACGACCTGGGGTTTGCCGGCATCATCGCCACGTGCGTCTCGAAGTTCATGACCAGTCCGTCGTGGGCGCCGAGTTACTGCAAGGACTCCGCCACGGTGGCCACGAACTTCTCGGCCTCCAACCGCGCGGCGGTGGCCTCCCGGATAGGTGCCTCCCTCGCAAACGTGGCCAAGGCCATGGGAGGGGCCGGGTATGCGCCCGGGCAGTACAGCCTGGTGGTGCAGAACTACGTCTCGCCCCTGCCGCGGAGTTCGGATATTTCATACTCCGAAGCCGGATTCAGCAGGCAGAGCACTTACGGCTGCGGTTTCTGGAACGCGGACCTGGACTGGGCTACCGGCACCGCCGTTCCCGCAATCAACTCCACTATTTCAGCCGGAATCGCTGCTTCCGGGGTGGCCGGTGTTCACACGCTCAATGTGGCCTCACTGTTCAGCGGGCATGATCTGTGCGCGGACACTACACAGAAGCTGAACAACACCGCACTGGCGGACTGGAGGAGCCCCGGCGCCGCGGACATCAGCGAATGGATCAACGAGGTCCGGACTGCCAGCACGGCCTTCAGCGATTACTACATCCAGGAATCGCTGCACCCCAACTACTGGGGCCAGTTGGCCCTCCGTAACTGCCTGCGCCAGGTCTATAACGACGGCGAGGTTCGTTCCGGGAGTTGCACGGCAGGGGCCGGGCTGACGTCAGCGGGGGAGCCGGCGGTGAGCCTGGCCTAGCCGGGCCAGCGACAGTCCTAGACCCGCGATAGTCCAAGAAACGAAAAGGCCGGGGTCCCCTGAGGGGACCCCGGCCATTCTGTCGCCCGGTCCGGAAACCGGAGCGCTGCCTAGAGCTTGTCGAAATCTGCCTCTTCGACAGTGGAGCCGGCGTCCGATGAGTTCGTCGAGGCGCCAAGGGCCGGCTTCGCGCCGCCGGACTTCAGTGCTGCGAGCCGTGCTTCGATCTCGGTCTGCTCGCCGAGGTCTTCGAGTTGGTTGAACTGCGCGTCCAGGCTGGAAGCAGCGAGCTCCTGCTGGCCGCGGACTTTGGCCTCTTCGCGGCGGATCTTCTCTTCGAAACGGCCCACCTCGCTGGTGGGGTCCATGAAGTCGATGCTCTTGAGGGCATCGTGGACCTGCGACTGCGCCGCGGCCGTCTTGGACCGGGCCACCAGTTCGTTGCGCTTGCTGGTCAGCTCATTCAGCTTGCCCTTCATCTGGTCCAGGCCGGTCTTGAGCTTGTCCACAACCTCGGTCTGCGAGGCGATGCTGGGCTCGGCTGCCTTGGCTTCGTTCTCGGCTGCCATCTGGCGCTGGATGGCCACCTTGGCCAGGTTGTCGAACTTCTGGGCGTCCACTGCGTCGCCGCTGCTACGGTACTCGTCGGCCTTGCGGGAGGCCGCGAGGGCCTTGTTGCCCCAGTCCTGGGCGTTCTTGATGTCCTCGTTGTAGTCGTCCTGGAGCATCCGCAGATTGCCGATGGTCTGCGCCACAGCAGATTCAGCTTCGGCAATGTTGTTGGTGTAATCCCGGACCATCTGGTCCAGCATCTTCTGCGGGTCTTCGGCCTGGTCCAGCAGGGAGTTGATATTCGCCTTTGCCAGCTGCGCCATACGGCCGAAAATGGACTGCTTAACCATGGTGTTGCCTTTCATCCTGCTCAGTGGTCGCCACTGAATTCAGTGAACAGTTGATGTACCGCTTCTATCCGGCGGCCGGCCGGGCCGGCCGCCGCCTAGTCTGTGGTTCGGCTAGAAGCTGCCGGAGTCTCCGCCGCCGAAATCGCCGCCGCCAAAGTCCCCGCCGCCGAAATCTCCGCCGCCCCAGCCGCCGCCGTCACTGTGGCCGCCGCCCCAGCCGCCGCCGCTTCCGCCGTTGAGGATGGAGTTGATGAGGATGCCGCCCAGGATGGCGCCGCCAAGGCCGCCGCCACCGCCGCCGCCGAACATGCCGCCGCGGCCGTAGCCCTGGTTGGCGTAACCGAAGCTGTCCACGTCCCCCTGGGCGAGCTGCGCAGCCTGGGCTGCAAGGGCGTGCGCCTGCTGGGCATAGGTCAACGCAGTGACCGGATCATTGCGGGAGATGGACAAGGCATAATCCAGGTTCCGCTGGGCTTCGGCCAAACGGGTACGCGCTTCAGTCCCCACTCCGCCACGGCGTGCCGTGATGTAGTCCGAGGTGGCGCTGATCTGCGCCTGGGCCGACATGATGGTCTGCTGCAGTGACGCCTGCGCCCGGCGGGCCTGTTCCTGCTGGTCCCGGATGCCGGTCAGGGACTGGTCCAGCGCCTGATGGGCTGTCTCCACCCGCTCTAGGGTGGCAATCGGATCGATCTTGCCGCCCTGGATCTCGGTCTTGACCTGCGCCAGGGCAGCCTCCACCTTGGCCACCGGTCCGGCCAATTCGGGGTGGGCTCCGGACTGGATCATCGCCTTGGCCTGCGCCAGGTCCTGGGACGTGTCAACAACTGCCGCCTCAAGGCTGTTGCGTGCTTCGTCCAGGCTTCCGGAGACTTTGGTGATGGCGTCGAGCAACACCTTGGTCTGGTGCAGGCTTTCTTCCGCGGCGCGAACGGCGACGGCGGCCAGGCTTCCCTCGCCGGATGCGAGCTTGTCCTGGGCCGTTGCGGTGGCATTCTGCACGAAGGCCAGCCGCTCCTTGGCCTGGCCGATGTTGTCCGAGACCTGGACCAGGGCGCTGTCGGCGTACTTGGCCCGAAGCGAAGCAAGGGTCTGCTCCGCAGTGGCGATCCGGGAGTCGGCTTCCTGGGCGCCCGCGTTCACCGCGGCGAGGGCCTGGGGCGCGTTCTTCTCCAGTTCACGGAGTGAATCGAAGTCGGCCTTTTGTTCCTGGAGGGACGCCATGGCGGCTTCCGAGCGGCGGATGATCTCACCGAGCCAGCTGCGCTGCTGTTCCTCAGTGTCGGGGATATGGTCGTCAAGCTGCTGCTGCAGTTTGAACGACTCGGACATGTGTCCCTTGGCTTCCTGCAGGGCTTTCGTGAAGTTTCCGACGGCGGCATCGCCGTACTGGGCCTGCGCGAAGCCGAGTTCCTGCTCGCTCGAGTTGATGGCGTTATCCGCTTCGATGAGCAGTGAACCGCTCTTCTTCCGCAGCTCGTCCACGCTGAGGGAGGCAAGCGGGTCGAGTTCTGCGCCTTGTGGTCCATAGCTGGCGCTCGATGCCAGCGCTGCTTTCTTGCGCTTGTTGCGGAAGTAAAGGTACGCGCCCGCACCACCGGCTACGACGACGCCCGTGCCGACCAGAACAGCAGCGCCGGCGCCGTCACCCGACGGGACGGTGCCGCTGCCTCCGCCTGCGGCGTTTCCGATGGCCCCCGCGGTGTCGATAGCTGCCTGTGCGTAGTCCTTTTTGCCTGCGCCGAGGTTGGCGGCAATGGCATTCTGGGTGATGGCTGTGCGCTTGGGATAGATGGAACTCGAGCTGTTCGGTGAGAAGTAGTACTTGCCGTCATCGGTGGCTATCGTCAGGATGACGTCTGCCGGGCCCATACCCTTTTGTTTCGCAACTGCTTGGCCCCATTCCGCGGGATCTGTCGGGTTCTCAAACGACTTCACGGTAACCACGTACAGGTTGTACTTATGATCCTTCAGGAGCGTCCGAATGGCTTCCTGGACTTCAGGTGTGCGGCCGCCCAGGACCTTGGCATTATCCACGATGTTCGTGCCGGACGGAATGGTCACCGGTGGCTCGGCCCAGGCTGAGGTGGCGGGAACCGCCAGCAACCCGGCAAGGCCGATCACGGCGAGGAGACGTTTGAACTTAGACCGCATGTGCAACCCTTCAGCACTTCTGCGACTGATTCGGGCCGAGCCAGTCGTCACAGAATGCAGCAGCGCCCCCACGCATGTGTAAAGCCGCAGGTCGCTGTGGCAATTCCAATTGATTCTATGGTGCACCAATTTGCCCGTCCACAACGGGGAATATGCCACCAGCGAAAAGCGCTTCCCGCACGGAACGGGGCGCCCCAAAAACCGATTCCGACGGCGTTCAGGAACCTCCCAGTCAACGTTCGCTTTAGCTTCAGTCTGAGGGTCCATAGTTAAAGGCAGACAAGGATGAAAGGAAGTCTAATGACTGAGAACCCAGCACAGGGTGGATCGCCTGAGAATACGGGTCCTGAAAAGCCCCGGGAAGGCTGGCAGGCGCAGCCTCCCGGAGACTCAGCCCATCAGGAACCGACAGTTCAGGACAACCCGACCATCCGGCTCGACCAGACCCCCTCCGGAGACGCGCAGGGCCCCTCCGGAGCCGAACAGCAGCGGGCCGGCGAAAACGATGCCCCCCGACCCGTTTACCCCCAGCACCAGCCTTTCTACGGCCAGCAGGCAGGTCCGCACGGCCAGGCCGGCACCCACCCGGGGGACAGCAGCTACTCCGGTGCCGGCGCACCCCAGTCCACTTCAGCCCAGTCATACGCAGCCCAGCCCCACGGCGGCTACCAGGGGACCGCTCCCTATGCAGGTCAAGGCGGCCAGCACCCCGGAAGCATGTACGCCTCGGACCCTGCAAGCACGCCGAAGCGGAAAGCGGCCTTCGGCGTGGGTACCCTCGTGGCCAGCATCCTCGCCGCCGGCCTGGTCGGCGGGGGCGTTGTGGCCGCCAGTGACGCCTTCCTCAACGACGGCTCCACCTCATCCGTCAGCAGTACCGGCAGCCAGCCGAGCACCGTCATCGTCAACAACAAGGACGACGTAAACGTCATCACCGCCGCGTCGGTGAAAGCCTCGCCGAGTGTTGTGACCATCAAGGCGACCAGCGGAAGCGACGGCGGCACCGGATCGGGAATCATCCTGGACGACGACGGCCACATCCTCACAAACACCCATGTGGTGACCCTTGACGGTAAAACGGCCAACGCCGTCATCGAAGTACGGACCAGTGACGGCAGGGTGCTCACCGCCAAAATCGTCGGCACCGACCCGCTGAGCGACCTGGCCGTCATCAAGGTGGACAACGCTTCCGGGCTGACGCCGGCAACGCTCGGCGACTCCAGCAAACTCAACGTGGGCGACACCGCCATTGCCATCGGTTCGCCCCTGGGCCTGACGGGCACCGTCACCGACGGCATTGTCTCCACCCTGAACCGGACCATCAGCGTTGCTTCTTCGGCGGCGCCGAAGGAAGGTGCGGATGATTCCCAGAGCGACGACGAGGGCGGCTTCCAGTTTGCACCGCCGGACGGCGGCCAGAGCCAGAGCACGTCGAACCAGGGCTCCATCGCCATCAACGTGATCCAGACCGATGCCGCCATCAACCCCGGCAACTCCGGTGGCGCCCTGGTTAACAGCAAGGGTGAGATCATCGGCGTGAACGTGGCCATCGCCTCCGCCGGCGGCGATTCGAGCTCCAGCACCAGCGGCAACATCGGCGTGGGCTTCAGCGTTCCCATCAACCATGCCAAGCGGGTGGCACAGGAGATCATCGATACCGGCAAGGCTACGCACGGCCAGTTCGGCGTTAGCGTCAAGGCCAAGTCATCCACGTCGTCGAACTCGTCCTTCTCGGTAGGTGCCGAAGTGGCCACAGTGGAGTCCGGGTCGGCCGCCGCCAAGGCCGGAATCAAAGTGGGTGACGTCGTCACCAGGTTCAACGACCTTGCCATCAGTGATCCCAACCAGCTGACCGCAGCGGTCCGGGAACAGCCGGCGGGTGCCTCCGTGAAGGTCACCATTCTTCGCAACGGCCAGGAACAGCAGGTGGACGTGACGCTCGGCGCCGCGGCCGAACAGTAAACGGGCTGCCCCCGGTACCATCGGCACATCAGGCAGCGGAGGCGGGACCACCGGACGGTGGGCCCGCCTCCGCGGCGTTAACCGGGGCGCCGCGCCCCGCCTCATCGCACGGCCTGACACAGGCGTTAACGGGACGGCGCGGGCACCCCGCTATATGGTTAGCTTGGATCTACCCGCACCCCGGGGAGATCCGCGGCCATAACCTCACCCGGCTGGCTATCCACAAGCATGGAAGGCTGCTGTACAGAAAGTGGAAGAGACATTGAAGATCATCGTTCTGGTCAAGCATGTACCAGACGCGCAATTGGACCGTCACCTCAGCGGCGAGGACAACACCACGGACCGCGCCGATAGCATCCTGTCCGAGCTGGACGAGTACGCCCTGGAGGCTGCGCTGCAGCTGATCGAGGCCCGCGGCGGAGCGAAAGCCGGCAACCAGGTCATCGCCCTGAGCATGGGTCCCGCCGGCGCCGTCAATGCCATCAAGAAGTCCCTGCAGATCGGCGCCACCGAGGGCGTCCACCTCCGGGACGACGCCCTGGCCGGATCCGACGCCGCCGCCACCTCCCTGGCGCTGGCAGCAGCCGTTCGCCACCTCGGGGCGGACAGCCCCGTGGACCTGGTCCTGACCGGCATGGCGTCCACCGACGGCGAGACCTCCCTGGTTCCCGCGCAGCTTGCAGAGCGGCTCGGTCTCCCGCAGGTCACGTTCGCCTCCGAACTTGAGGTCGACGGCGGCCGCGTCATCGCCCGCCGCGACAGCGACACCCACTACGACACGGTGGAGGCGGCGCTGCCCGCCGTCGTGTCCGTGACGGACCAGATCAACGAGCCCCGGTTCCCCAACTTCAAGGGAATCATCGCGGCCAAACGAAAGACCATCACCACCCTTAGCCTCGCGGAGATCGGCGTAGACCCTGCGCAGGTGGGCAAAGCCGGTTCCTGGACTGAAGTCCAGACGGCAGCGGCCCGTCCGCCGCGCACCGCCGGCACCATCATCACCGACGAAGGCGACGCCGGCATCAAGCTGGTGGACTTCCTGGCCGCCCAGAAGCTGCTCTAAGAGGATCCCCGACATGGCAAAAGTACTTGTATTCATTGACAACCCCGGCGCTGCGCTCAAGAAGAGCAGCCTGGAGCTGCTGACGATCGCCCGCTCGCTGGGCGAAACGGTCGCGGCCGTCAACGGCCCCTTGACCGACGACGCCGCCGGCGCCCTCGGCGCCAACGGAGCCACGGCCATCTTCCGGGCCTCGTCCGACGACCTGGACGCGTACCTGGTCGGTCCCAAGGCGGCTTTCCTTGCCGAGGCCGTTGCGGCTTCGGGTGCCACCACCGTGCTCCTGGAGAACTCGTTCGACGGCAAGGAGATCGCAGCCCGCCTGGGCATCAAGCTCGGCGCGGGCGTGATCACGGACGTCGTCGGCGTGGAAGCAGACGGCACCGCCCACAAATCCGTGCTGGCAGGGTCCTACACCACCACGGCCAGGGCCACCACGGCGGTGTCCGTGCTGACGGTCAAGCCGAACAGCGTCACCCCGGAACCCGCAGCGGCTGCAGTGAACCCGGAAATCGTCACTGTTGACGTTCCGGCATCGGCCACGGCCGGCGCGGCCCGCATCACTGGCCGCACGGATAAGCCTGCCAGCGGCCGTCCGGACCTCACCGAGGCCAGGATCGTGGTGGCCGGCGGCCGCGGCGTCGACGGCGACTTCGGCCCGGTCGAGGAACTCGCAGACGCCCTCGGTGCCGCTGTCGGTGCGTCACGTGCAGCGACGGACGCCGGCTGGATCGGCCACGATGCGCAGGTCGGGCAAACAGGCAAGACGGTTTCCCCGCAGCTGTACATTTCCGCCGGCATTTCCGGAGCCATCCAGCAGAAGGCCGGCATGCAGACCGCCAAGGTCATCGTTGCCGTCAACAAGGATGCCGAATCGCCGGTCTTCGAAATCGCCGATTTCGGGATCATCGGGGACCTCTTCGAGGTCCTCCCGCAGGCGACCGAAGAGATCAAAAAGCGCAAGGGCTGATGAATTGAGCAGCAACGCTACGGCGCAAAGCCCGTTCAACCCGGACCATCACCGGGTTGAGCGGGTCCTTTGTTTTACCGCCCATCCGGACGACATCGACTTCGGAGCCGCCGGCACCATCGCCGCCTGGACCGAGGCAGGGGTCCAGGTCAGCTACTGCATAATGACCGACGGCGATGCCGGCGGTTTCGATCCCGCGCAGCGCGCGGAGATTGTGGCCATGAGGGCGGAAGAGCAGCGCCGGGCCGCTGCGATGGTGGGCGTCACGGACATCCACTACCTGCACGAGCGTGACGGCTATCTGGAACCCACCCACGAGGTGATGCGGGGAGTGGTGAAGCTGATCCGGGAGCTCCGCCCCGACGTCGTTCTTTCCATGCATCCGGAACGCAACTGGAAGCGTCTGCAGAAGAGCCACCCGGACCACCTGGCCGTGGGGGAAGCCGTGACCCGGGCGGTATATCCGGCGCTGGAGAACCCTTTCGCCTACCCGGACCTGGCCGAGGCGGGCCTGGCAGCGTACAAGCTCCCGTGGCTGTGGTTGTTTGCCGGGCCCGAGGAACGGGAAAACCACTTTGTGGATGTCACCGGCCATGTGGACACCAAACTCGAGGCCATCCACGTGCATGTCAGCCAGCATCCGGACCTTGAAGCCATGGACCGGACAGTCCGCAGCCTTATGCTCACCACGGGCGAACGGGCCGGGTTGCCCCAGGGGCACAGTGCCGAGGCCTTCCACGTGGTTGCGGTGAACGGTCCAACGACGATTGCCGGTTTCTAGGGGCCGCGCTGCCCCCGTTCACGTGAGCCGATATGCCGCGTAAGCCTGGATCCCTTCGAACAGGAAGCGGGCCAGGCCCGCGCGGTTCTTGTCGTAGAAGGCTGTGAAGCGCGCGTCCTCCACGTACATCCGGCCGAGGCCGACGTAGCTGCCTGCGTCCGGAGTCCAGCTGGCACATACCCACTTGTAATGGCGGTCGACGGCGTCCTGTACCTCCGGCGCATCAGCCCTGAGGCCGGCGTCGAGGCAGCGGGCCAGCTCCTGGTTAATGTCCTGGGCTTCCTGCATGAACGCCCTTTTTGGCGGCGTCCGTCATGGCCGCGTGGCGTTCCTTGCTCTCGTCAACTGCCTGGTTGCCCCACCGTTGCCGGGCCTCCTGCTCATACAGGTTGTTATCGAAATCCTTGAAGATGTCCTCGGCGGACATGGTGTCTCCTTTTGTGAGCGCTGACATGGTGGCGTCCACGGTGGCGGCCATCCGGTCGAGGCGGTCACGTTCAGCCAGCAGCCACCTGCGGTGCTCGCCGAGGGCCTCCAGCTGGCTGGTTTGCCCGGCAGTACCTCGGCGATGGCCTCGAGCCCGAGGCCCAGTTCCCGCAGCAGCAGGATCCGCTGGAGTTTGAGCAGTTCCGCCTGGCCGTAGTACCGGTAGCCGTTGTGCCCCGTGTAGGCAGGAGCGAGGAGGCCCTTCTGGTGGTAGTGCCGAAGGGTCCGGGAGGAGACATTGCTCTCCCGGGACACTTCGGCAATGGACCAGCTGCGGGGCGGCTCCTGCTTCATGCCTTCATCGTAGAAGTTGACGCAACGTCAAAGTCAACGGGCGGCTAGGCTCCGAGAGGGGCGGCCGCAACCGTTGGCAGAGTGGGCGAAGCGGAACCGCCCACCGGCTCAACGGTGATACCCAGCGATGCCGCCGAATGAATTCCCTTCACCACTGCCGGTTTGGACAGCGCCTCGGCATCCATGAGTCCCTGCGACACCGGAGCAGAGCCGTCCTTGGGAATAAGCCACATCTGGTACACCTTGCCGGCAGGGGGAGCCGGGACGCCGTTCATCTTGACGACGACTGCGTCCTTGGACGACGAAATGGAGACGGTAGCCGTACCTCCGCCGCTGACGTCGACAGTCGCCTGCCTGACATCCTGCGCCTGCATCACCTGATTAAGCGGATCGTTCTGGTTGGCCACATAAGCACCCACTCCAACTCCGCCCAGGGCGATGACAGCTGCGGCGGCCACGCCCACCAGCCAGTTGCGGAACCCGGGGGCCCGGCGTCGTTCTTCACGGCGCAGGCGGGCTGCGGCCAGGTCGTCGGTGCCGGCAGCTCCGCCCGGCTCCGAGGCATGTCCGTGGACCGGGGGAGCGGCAAGGGGCAGCGTGCCAGGCTGCGCCGGGAGCTGGGCCACAATGCGGTCGAAGAGCCCGGCGGGCGGTTCCTCCTCCGCGGTAAAGATAACGGCGAGCGTTTCGCGTGCCTGCCGGACGCGCTCATCGAAAGCATCGCGTTCCGGCTGGGGCGCGGACAGGATGTAATCTT
Source organism: Arthrobacter oryzae (assembly GCF_030718995.1). NCBI lineage: Bacteria > Bacillati > Actinomycetota > Actinomycetes > Micrococcales > Micrococcaceae > Arthrobacter > Arthrobacter oryzae. The sequence goes on along the minus strand of NZ_CP132204.1, from coordinate 118,922 downwards.
CTATGGCAGTCCGCTCGGCTGGGCTCACGGCGTCGAGGGCGTACACTTCCGCCAGCTCCACGGCTCGGCCGGCGGCCAGGTCCGCAGCGATATCGTGGGCAAACGTCCCGAAGGAACTGCTGCTGTTCGGCTGGTTCATGTCGGTCATCTCAACTCACCCCCAGACAGGTCTTCAAGCGGATCAGTCCGTCGCGGATGCGGGACTTGATAGTGGGCACGGCGGCGTTCAGCTTCTCGGCGACTTCGCGGTACGTCAGGCCGCCGTAGTACGCCAGCCGGACGGATTGCTGCTGCGTCTCGGTAAGGGTGTCCAGGCATCTGACGACAGCCTCGGCTTCCAGCCTGCTCCCCACCTCGTCCGAGACGGAGTCGTGGTCGATTTCCTGGCTGCTGGCCCCGTACTTGGCCTCCCTGTCGGTGGACGACTGGGAGGACCGGACCTTGTCCACTGCCCGGCGATGGGAAATGGTCATCAGCCACGCCAGGGGACTGCCGGCCTCGGCGTTGAACTTTGCAGCGTTCTGCCAGACCTGGAGGAAGACTTCCTGCGTGGTGTCCTCGCTGAGTTCGGGATCGATCAGGACGCGGCGGGCCATGCCGAAGACGCGCCGGGACGTCAGTTCGTAGAACTCCGCGAAGGCCCCCTGGTCTCCGTTGGCGATGCGCGCCAGCAGGTCACCGAGCCGCCGGTTTACGTCGGCTGAAGTGCCAGGAGAAGCAGTGGCCTCCGGGTTCGGGGCGTTGGGAGTTTCCATCACTCCCAAGCATAAGTCGACTCGGGCCGTACTTTTAGCAGCAGCGCGTCCCGCGGCAGCAGAAGCGCCCGGAATGTCCCCGTGGGCATCACTTTTCCGGACCGGGGACCTGCGGGCCTGCAATGTAGTCACCTGCCGCTCCTCGCGATCCTGTCATTGGCCCGGGTTGGCCTTCACAGGTGATTCGGAGCGGATGTCCGGAGGGATGGGTGCCCCCTAGAGCATTGCGCCGGCGAAGCCGTTCTGGCGCCAGGCTTCAAAGACGGCAATAGACGCCGCATTCGCAAGGTTCAGGGACCGCAGGGACGGCAGCATCGGCAGCCGTACCCGGGATGTCACATGCGGGTCGTGCTTGAGCGCTTCCGGAAGGCCCACGGACTCCGGACCGAAAAGGAGGACATCGCCGGGGACGTAACTGATGTCCGTATAGGAGGCCTCGCCGTCGGACGTGAACGCGTAAACGTGCTCGGGCTGCAACGCTTCCCAGGCGGCCTCAATGGTTTTATGCACCGTCACGACGGCGAGGTCGTGGTAGTCCAGCCCGGCACGGCGAAGCTTGGCGTCGGAAAAATCAAAGCCCAGCGGCTCCACCAGGTGCAGTTCGGCGCCGGTGATGGCAGCCAGCCGGATGGCGTTGCCCGTATTGCCGGGGATTTCAGGGGTGTGGAAGAGGATGCGGAACACCGTTCCATCCTAGCCACCCCGGAACCTAGTGCATTCCTCGCAGCAGCCTGGCCAGCGCGGGGACGTTGACAGTATTCGGGGCGGGGCCGGAGCTCAGGAACTCCTTGAGGCCGCGGACCAGCCCCGCCCCGTTGACCACCTGGACGGTTTCATGGCCGCGCTGTGAACGCCGGTGGTGGTCAATGACAGGTTCATGCAGGTTGCCGTCGGGACTGTGAATGACGGTCCAGCCGGTCACGTTGAGCTCCGGAAAGATGTCCTGCATGCGCCGGACTATATGAGCCAGCTGCGGCGGTGCAATGGCACGGCCGCCGTGCGTCAGGGTGCTGCCGTTCCAGGCGTAGGCGCCCTTCGGCAAAAGCATGGAGCCGATGAGCGCCAGCCGGTAGCCGGACAATACCGCGTGGTCGATGTGGCTGTTGTCTGCGGGGGACTGCAGCCCGTTGATCAACCTGGCCGCGGGAATGGCGGGCAGGATCTGCCTGGTGATCAGCTGGACGGTCCGCATCTCCCGCTGGATCCGGGCTTCGGCTCCGAAGATGCCCCGCTTCCGCGGCATGCCGTGGACCTGCCTGGCGGCGAGCACTTCCGGAATCAGCGGGACGGCGCCGGACTCCGGGGGCTCGAATGGCGGCACATAAACCGGCGGGTCCCCTGCGGTGTTGCGCGGGGTGTTGGGCCGATGGACGGTTGCGGACGCGCGGCTGCCTGCGGCGGGTGCGTCGAAGTGGGCGCCTTCCGCCGTTGCCGTGCCTGTGGCGCCGTGGGCGTAGGAGCGGTCGTAGGCAGCCCGACGCTTCGGATCTATCAGTGTCTCGTAGGCCAGGGTCACCTGCCGGAAGACGGCGGCGTCCCCGCCGTGGTCGGGATGCGCCCGCCTCGCGGCCTTGCGGTAAGCCACTTTGATTTCTTTGTCTGTCGCCGTGACGGGAAGGCGAAGGACCTGGTAATGGGAGCTGCTGCCCTGGGTCAAGCACTGATCCTTATCTTGTCGGTTCCAGTCCACTCAGGCAGTCCGGTCCGCCCAGTTTAACCGTGTACAGGCTCAACGTCCGCGCCTGCGGCTCTGGTTCCCTGCCACTGGCATAATTCAGCGCATGATCATCGCTGTTGCCATCAACCCCCGGGCTTCGTTCGGCGGTACCCGGCACATGGGCGACACGGTGGTGGCCTTTTTCCGCGCCGCCGGGGCGCGTGTCGTGGTGCTGAGGAAGGCCAGCTATGACCGGCTTGAAACCGCAGTGCGTGAGGCGCTGGCCGCAGGCTGCGATGCTTTGGTTGTGGTGGGCGGTGACGGCATGGTCCACCTGGGCATCAATGCGCTCGCCGGACCAGGTGCCCCCTACGGAGCGGTGCCGCTGGGGATCGTTCCCAGCGGCACGGGGAACGACATGGCCCGTGCGCTCGGGCTTCCGTTGAACGATGCGGTTGCCGCCTGTGAACGGATCCAAGAGGCATTGAAGACCGGCGGGCGCCTCATTGACGCGGGACGGGTCACGGGTAACGGCACCACCCGCTGGTTTGCCGGAGTAGTTTCCGCCGGTTTTGATGCCGCCGTCAATGAACGGGCCAACGCCTGGCGCTGGCCCCGCGGAAAGAGCAGGTACAACCTGGCCATGCTCCGTGAACTGGCCACTTTCAAGCCCATCGACTACACCGTGACGGCCGACGGCGAGACCTGGCATCAGGGGGCCATGCTCATCTCCGTGGCGAACGGCCAGTCCATTGGGGGTGGCATGAAGGTCACCCCCGACGCCCTGCTCGACGACGGATTCCTGGATCTGTTCATCGTCGGGCCCCTCACCCGCGCGCGGTTCCTCGCCGTCTTCCCGAAGGTTTTTTCCGGCCGCCATACCGGGCACCAGGCAGTGCACATCAGGCAGGTGCGCCGGGTTGAGCTCTCTGCCGTGAGCGTTGTTGCCTATGCCGACGGCGAGAGGATAGGCCCGCTGCCGCTGATTGTGGAGGTGGTGCCTGGCGCGATCAGGGTTCTGGCGGTGCCCTGACGGCGCGACCGCCGAAGCGTCTAAACTCTTGCGGAGGACCGGCCGGAGCAGTGCCGCCGGCAGAAGGTATTTTTGGGGGCAATGTGCAGTCGACAGGCAGGGGACCCGTTGCGGGCGGTGCAGGATTCGTATCGGGGTCCCGACCCGTGTCGGGGGCCGTCCGGCGGATGGCCCGGCCACTGACCTTGGCCGTGGTGCTTGCCGGCGGGGCCGGCTGCAGCGTGGGCGTCCCCGACCCCGCCGCCCCGCGCGACATCCAGACCACGTCCGCGCTCGCGACTCCCACCATTACGCCCGGTCACGACGCGGCAGCGGTGGCAGCCCGGGACCTTCCCTTTACGGCCGGAGACTCCCTGGCCCCGGGAGTCGCCGTCGGCCTGTCCGACGGCCTCCGCGAGGCCCCGGGCTGGAAGCCAATCAAGGAGAACGTGGCGGGGGAGAACCGTTACCTCAAAGCCGACGGATGCGTGGCCTCCGCCCGGGTCAGCATGAACCAGGGGACACTGGCCGTTACTGGCGATGACAAGGCCTCCACCGTTGAGTTGTTCAAATACCTGGACCCCGCCATCCTCCCCGGCTACCTGAAAACCGACACCTTGCGCTGGGGCGGCGAGCCGGACAAGCCGGGACCCCGGACAGAGGTTCTGGTCTACGAGAGCGGAGCAGCGCCGGGCGGGAAGTCCACTGCAGTGCTGGCACGCCTCTTTGGCAAGGCGGGTTCCTCCGTCTACGTTTCCCTCGCGTGCCCGGACGCGGCCGCGCTCGCAGCGGCCCGGACGGACGTTGCGGAACGCCTGCTTGTTGTTCCGCCAGGAAACTGAGCTGCTATTGCCCGCGGTGAATCCGGGGTGACAGCCGGTTGAGGGCCAGCGCGCCCACGAGCAGGCCAAAGTCGCGAAGCGCGACGTCGAAAAAGCTGCCCAGGAGCAGCAGGTTGACGATGATTCCCAGAAGCCACACGGCCACCAGCATCGATCCAAAGCGCGGCCGGACTGCAACCGCGATGCCGGCGAGAATCTCCACGACGCCCACGCCGTACATGATGGTCTGGGCCGGGAGTGGAATCACCGCCGTGGCCACAGGGGCCAAATACACGGTCCAGTCGGCGAGCAGATTGGTGAACTTGTCCAAGCCGAACAGGATCGGGGCGACCGTGAAAACCGTGCGCAGCAACACGAAAGCCTGCCTGCCCGGTTCGGAGGCCAGCGTGCGGCCCGGGGAGCTCAAGACCGAGGACGATTTCATGACGACTCCTTCTAAAAGTAGGTATCCTAATTTTAGAAAATCAGACCCAATTAAGCAATGAATCTTGTTTTTAGAGTTAGGGTGTTCCATGCGCAGACTTCCGTGGGACCGCCGGCTTGCGGCCGTGGCATCGCTCGGCGATGAAAACCGCCGAAAGCTCTTCGGGTTCGTCACGTCATCCCCGCGCCCGGTGGGGCGGGACGAGGCGGCCGCAGCGCTCGGAATCCCGCGAAGCACTGCGTCGTTCCACCTCGACAGAATGCTGCAGGACGGGGTGCTCACCGCGGAGTTCCGCAAACTGGGCGGCAAGGCCGGGCCCGGTTCCGGCCGGCCCGCAAAAACGTACCGGGCGGCCCAGCCGGAAGTGGGAGCCTCCGTGCCTGACCGCAATTACGATCTGGCCGGTGAATTGATGGTGGCCGCCATCGAACATTCCACCGCAGTGGGAGAGCCGGTGCGGGATGCGCTGCTGGCAACTTCTCATGCAAAGGGCCTGGCGATGGTCGAGGGCAGCCCAGGCCTCGAGGAGTTCCTCGCGGCGGAGGGTTACCTGCCGGTTCCTGACGGCGACGGAGGCTTTGCCCTGGGCAACTGCCCGTTCCACCGGCTCGCGGACGGACATGCGGACACAGTCTGCGCCATGAACGGAGCTTTCCTGAGCGGCGCTGCGGCCGGCTGTGGTGTTGCGGAAAGCCGCATCGTGGGCAACGACGCACCCGGCCAGTGCTGCGCCAGGATTACGCCGTCCTGAACTCCGGCGATCTGTTCGGCCGTCCGGCCAGCAGGACGCCCGCTATGACAAGCAGGCCCCCGATGGCCTGGGGCAGGGTGACCGGAATACCCATCATCACGGTGATGGCCGCCGTGAAGACCACGATCAGGTTCAGGTAATTGCCGGCGGTTGCCGGTGGAGTTGTCTTGAGTGCGAGGTTCCAGCACAGGTAGGCCCCCAGCGACGGGAACGCGGCAATGTAGGCGATCGACCACCCTTCGGCGGCAGTCGCGGGGAACTGGACTCCCGCGGCGATGGCAGCTGGAGCCAGCAGGACGGTGGCCATCACCACCTGAACGGCCGTGGACGCAATGGCAGGCAGCCCCAGCCGGCGCGAAATGATGGTGTAGAAGCCCCACACGGCGATGGCCCCGAGCATCAGGAGCTCGCCGACATTGAAGGTAATGCTGAACACCCGGTGCAGTTCGCCACGGGTCAGGACCAGGAGGACTCCCGCGAGGCCCAGGACTATGCCCAGCCAGCCGGAGATGCCGGGCTTTTCTCCGAGGATGAAAATGGCCATCACCACGATGAGGGCGGGGTTGGCGGCCGTAATCAGTGAGGCGTTAAGTGCCGAGGTGTGCTGGAGGGCTGTGTAGAGCAGCAGGGTGTAGCAGGCCATGCCCAGAACGCTCAGGAGCAGCAGTACCCGCCAGCGGCCCAGGACGGCGCGCCAGTCGGGGCGTTCCAGGAAGTGGGCCAGTGCCATCAGCGGAAGTGCCGCCAGTGCCCACCTCCAGAAGGTGAGTTCCAACGGCGTCAGGGTGTTGACGGCTGCCTGCCCCACCGCAAGGTTCCCGGACCAGAACAGGGTCGCCAGCACCAGGTAAATCGAGGCTTTCACCGCTCGAATCTACACGGGCGCCGGAGCGTGCCGGGTGTCCGCGGCTAGAATTGGCTTGTGTCCGTCTACCTCGATCATGCTGCCACCACGCCCATCGCCGCCGAGGCCCTGGCGGCACTCACGCGCGAGCTCGCCAGGACCGGAAACCCGTCGTCGCTGCACGGCTCCGGGCGCCGCGCCCGCCGCGCGGTGGAGGATGCCCGGGAGGCCATTGCCGCCGCAGCCGGGGCCCATCCGTCGGAGGTCATCTTCACCTCGGGCGGCACGGAGGCTGACAACCTGGCTGTCAAGGGCCTGTACTGGTCCCGCCGCGCCGAAGATCCGGGACGCACGCGGATCCTCTGCTCCGCCGTCGAACACCATGCCGTCCTGGACACCGTTGAATGGCTGGAACGTCACGAGCAGGCGGAGGTTTCGTGGCTCCCCGTGGATTCCGAGGGTGTGGTGGACCTCGACGTGCTGAAGTCGGAACTCTCCCGGAATCCGGAGTCCATCGCCCTCGTCTCGGTGATGTGGGCCAATAACGAGGTCGGCACTATTCAGCCGGTGCAGGCTGTGGTTGAAGCGGCCCACGCCGCGGGCGTTCCTGTTCATTCCGACGCGGTCCAGGCCTTCGGGTCCGTGCCCGTCGACTTCCGGGCCAGCGGACTGGACGCCATGTCCATCTCCGGACACAAGATCGGCGGGCCGGTGGGCGTCGGCGCCCTGCTGCTCGGCCGCTCGGTCAAGCTGACGCCTGTGCAGCATGGCGGGGGCCAGGAGCGCGACGTCCGTTCAGGGACGCTGGACACGGCATCGATTGCCGCCTTCGCCGCCGCGGCGGAAGCCGTGGCCAGGGACCTCCCCGGGGAAGCGGCGCGCATCAGTGGGCTGCGGGACCGGCTGATCGCCGGCGTACTGGACGCCGTCCCCGAAGCTGTCCTGCGTGGCGCGCCGGGGGACGGGCGCCTGCCCGGCAATGCGCACTTCACGTTCCCTGGCTGCGAAGGTGACTCGCTGCTGTTCCTGCTGGACCTCGCCGGCGTCGAATCGTCCACCGGCTCGGCCTGCACCGCCGGCGTGCCGCGGCCTTCGCACGTGCTGCTGGCCATGGGGCTCGACGAGGAGACCGCGCGGGGCGCGCAGCGCTTTTCCCTGGGGCATGCTTCCACCGACGCGGATGTCGACGCCCTGCTGGCAGCGCTGCCGGGCGCCTACCAACGTGCTCGCCAGGCAGGGATGGCCGGACATGAATCGTCCATCCAGACCGCTGCCACGGTGGCGCGTCAGTCCTCTGCCAGGAGCTGATCCAGCGCGACGGCGGGATCGGCCAGGCGGGCGGCGTTGACCGGAGCGCGGCTGGAGACCAGGGCCTTGATGGCTTTCTGGGTGCGGGGAACGTTGACGTTCATGCCTGCCACCACCCGGCCTTCGTGCTGCCAGAACGCAATGAATTCCCTGCTGGCCAGCGAGCCCCTGATGACCGGTTCCGCGCCCGCCGCCAGCGAGGGGAAACCCGAATACTCCATGCTGACGTCGTACTGGTCCGTGTAGAAATACGGAATCGTGTCCAGCTGCGCATCCTGGCCGAGGATCGATTTGGCGGCGATTTTTCCTCCGTTGAGTGCATTGGACCAATGCTCGCTGCGGTGGTGCTGCCCGGTGAACGGGTGCAGGGCGTTGGCCACGTCTCCGGCGGCGAAGATGCCCCGGACGCTCGTCCGCAGGGAGGCGTCCGCCAGAATGCCGTTGTCCAGGGCCAGGCCTGCGGCTTCCGCCAGCGCAGTCTCCGGCAGCACGCCCACGGCGATCACCACGATGTCGGCCGGCAGCACATCGCCCGAACCGGTGACCACCGCGGTGACGCGGCCGGCGTCGCCCCGAAGTTCGGACGCCGTGGTGCCCAGCCGGAACCTGACCCCGTTGGCTTCGTGGACTGAGCGGAAAAATGCGCCCAGTTCCGGTCCGACCGCGGCCGCCAGCGGAATGTCCTCAAGCCCGAGCAGGGTCACATGGTTGCCATAAGTGGTGGCCGCAGCCGCGAGTTCCATCCCGATCCAGCCGGAGCCGATCATCACCAGGTTCTTTCCGCCCGTCGAGATCTGCTCCCGGAGGCGGCGGCTGTCGTCCAGGGTCCGGAACGTGCTGACACCGTCCAGCCCGCTCCCTGGCAGTTGCATGCGTCGGGGGACGGCACCCGTAGCCAGCAGGAGCGCGCCGTACTCCAGCGAACCGCCGCTGCTGAGATGTACCGTGCGCGCGCCGGGGTCGATGGCGGCGACGTGCGTACCGAGGCGGAGGTCGACGTCGTTCTCGGTGTACCACGCCTCAGGCGCCACCGGCACGGCGTCTTCGCCCGCTGTGCCCAGCAGGTAGTCCTTCGACAGCGGCGGGCGAAGGTACGGGTGGTGCAGCTCAGAACCGATGAGGGTGATCCGGCCGGAAAAGCCTTCGCTGCGCAGCGTCCGGGCCGCAGTGGCCCCGGCCAGGCCGGCGCCAGCGATGACGATGTCTTCGATGTTGCGTTCCACGGGCATGGTGCCGCTCGATTCCTGAAGGGCCTGGCGATGAGGCCGCGTCCATTCTAAAAACAATAATCTTGACGATAGAAGGCATCCAGCGGGCAGTCAAGGGGCGCAGGGGTGATTTCCGGGCACTCTTTGCCGGCGCGGTAGAATAGACGGGCATGCAGTGTGTCCAGCCGGCGTGCCACGCGCCGGGCCAGGACGGGCTGCGGCCGCACCACCAAACCTTCCCCCTAAAGAAAGCCAGCATGCGAGTTCTTGCAGCCATGAGCGGCGGAGTCGATTCCGCCGTAGCCGCCGCCCGCGCCGTCGAGGCGGGACACGACGTCGTCGGTGTCCACCTGGCGTTGTCGAGGATGCCCGGAACGCTCCGTACCGGCAGCCGCGGGTGCTGCACCATCGAGGACTCCCGCGACGCCTGGCGTGCCTGTGACGTGCTGGGCATCCCGTACTACGTGTGGGACTTCTCCGAGCGGTTCAAGGAAGACGTAGTCCAGGACTTCATCGACGAGTACGCCGCCGGACGCACTCCGAACCCCTGCATGCGCTGCAACGAACGCATCAAGTTTGCGGCGCTGCTGGAAAAGGCCATCGCGCTGGGGTTCGATGCCGTCTGCACCGGCCACTACGCCAAGGTGATCACGGACGCAGAAGGAAACCCGGAACTCCACCGGGCGGCCGACTGGGCCAAGGACCAGAGCTATGTGCTCGGCGTGCTCACCCACGAACAGCTCAAGCACTCCATGTTCCCGCTGGCGGACACTCCCTCGAAGGCTGAAGTGCGCGCGGAGGCTGAACGCCGCGGGCTCTCCGTGGCCAACAAGCCGGACAGCCACGACATCTGCTTCATTCCGGACGGCGATACCGCCGGGTGGCTCGCGGAAAAGATTGACATGACCACCGGCGACATCGTGGACGAAACCGGGTCCAAGGTGGGCGAGCACCCCGGCGCCAACGCGTTCACGGTGGGCCAGCGCCGCGGCCTCAAGCTGGGCACTCCCGCCGCCGATGGCAAGCCGCGGTTCGTCCTGGAGATCCGGCCCAAGGAAAACAAGGTGGTGGTGGGCCCTGAGGCGCTGCTGGCCATCGATGAGATCCGCGGCATCAAGGTCTCCTGGGCCGGCGTGCCCATCGCGGAAATTGCCACCGGCGAGGAGTTTGACTGCCACGCTCAGGTCCGCGCCCATGGCGATCCCGTTCCCGCGACCGCCCATACGGAACTTTTGACGGACGACGACGGCGCGGAGCGGACGAACCTTGTGGTGACGCTGACTACTCCGCTGCGCGGAGTGGCTCCCGGACAGACAGTGGTGCTGTACCAGGGAAGCCGGGTCCTGGGGCAGGCGACCATCGACGCAGCGCGCTCGCTGCAGCGCGCAGCACTCTAGCCCGGGATGCAAGTCGCTGCGGCCAGCCGTAGTCAATGACGCCTGCGACCGCAATAATTGAGGCCTGGGAACCAGACTTGATGCAGGCCCCCTCACCCGGGAGGCTGCACAGTTGAGGAAAGCGGGCCCGTTATGGTCTCACCAGCGCTCGGCATCGGGCATGGCCTCGAAATGGTCGCGCTTACGGCGCTTGCCGAGGGCCCCTTTACCCGCAAGTCGGGCAAGCCGCTGACCACCAGTATCCGGGTTCCCGTGGAGAGACTCGCCAACGGCCCGGTGGGGGCGCGGCTGGCGCTGCGGGTGCGGGCTCCCGGGGCTGACGGTCCCCGGCCTATTTCCTTGGCCGTAGACCGCAACGAATGGTGCATTGACGACCAGGCCGCGCCATCCGGGCTCGATGAGTTGCTGGCCGACAGCCGCTTCCTGGCGCAGCACGTCTATGCGGTGGCGACGGCCACGCTCCAGGCCTTTGAAGTCACCCTCGGACGCCGGATGGGCTGGGCCTCGGGCCATCGGCTGGTCATCAGTGTGTATGACAAGATCCCTTACACCTCAACCGGCTACGACCGCGAGCGCGGACTCATCCGCTTTGGCCACAAAACCGATGGCCGTTCCCAGCGTTCCGTGCCTCTGGCGCTTTATCACGACCTCGTGGCACACGAGGTGACGCATGCAGTCCTGGACGGCTACCGGCGGCTGTGGACGGACAGCGATGCTTTGCTCGACGGCTATGCCCTGCACGAATGCATCGCGGACCTTGTGGCCATGCTGAGCGTTTTTTCGTCGCCTGAGCGGGTGGAGCAACAGTTGTCAGTGGCTGTTCCGGGCGCGGACGGCAAGCGGGGAGTAGTGGCCGCCCGGAACATGGAACAGGAAGTCCTGGCGTCCGGGCTGTTCGGGCTGGCAGACGGACTGTTCTCCCGCGGCGCCGCCCGACGGCCGCTGGCCATGGATGTTCCCTTCGAGTGGCGGCTGGATCCCGAACCCCACCGGCGGGGCGAGATTGCCGTGAAGGCGGTGCTGGACGCCGTCGTCAAACTCTGGTTGCAGCGGCTGGAAAGGCCTGGCGGCCGGTCCAGCCGGTACCAGGTGGCCGAAGCCGGGGCGCACCTCGGGCACCAGATGCTGGGGATGGTGCTGCGGGGGCTTGCCTACATGCCGCCGGTGGACCCGGGCTGGGAAGACCTGCTGCGTGGAATTCTCGCAGCTGACGCGGTGCTGGTGCCGACGGACATGATGGGATACAGGCAGGCCGTCCGCGACGCTTTTTGGGACATAGACCTGTCCACGGAACCCGATGAACTCCTGGACGGGCTCAAGCACCTCCGCGACCTGCGCTATCCGGTCCGGTTGTCAGCCTTGGCCGCCGACCCTGAAGAGGTCAACCGGTTCATTTGGGAGAATCCACGGCTGATCGAGGCGTCCGGCATCGACCAGAACACGAGCATTGTTGTGAACCGGGTGCGCCCCAGTACGCGTGTGGGCCCTGACGGGTTCGTCGTCTCCGAGATCGGAGCCTCCTACGTACAGTCAGTCACCCTGTCCAGATCAGAAGCGAGGAACAAGCTCGGCCTGCGCGTCGACACTGACTACTACACAGTCCGTGGCGGTGGCCTGCTGCGGTTTGACGAAGGCGGCCGGCTGTGTTTCGCCGCACTCAAGCCGGTCATGGACGCGGAATGGCAGCAGGAGAAACTCGAGACCATAAAACGGGAAGCCGGGATCAGAATGCCGGCGGCAACGTTCCACCCGGAGGACGAACGCCGGGAGTGAGCCTCCGTCAGCGCCCCCTGTGTCAGCGCCCCCTGTGTCAGCTTCCCCAGGGAGCCTTCCGCGCCGCCGTCGAGCCCTCCAGCTGTGCCACCTGGTCAAAGCCGCCTGCCCGCAGGCCCTTGCTGACCAGCTTCAGGATCTCCGCCCGGCCCAGCGCGCCGTCGCCCCTGACGGCTCGGATGAAGTTGTACGTGAAGGCCCCGTTGTAGCGGCCCTCCAGGAAGGCGTCGGCGGCGGTCTGGTCGGCCCGGCAGGCGGCCAGGAGGACCGGTTTGACACCCCGGCCGGCTTTGACCAGGTCCCGCAGGGCCCTGGTGTCCCTGAACTCGGTGTCGGCAACGCCCCGCGCTGTGGGCGCCGGCAGGAACCGGGGCCTTCGCCCGGGCAGCAGGTCCAGCGATTTCAGGCCGGTACCGCTGTGGCAGGTATCCAAGACAACGTCCATGAGGACACCGTCCGGAAGCCGCGCAAAGAGGGCGAATAATTCGTCGTCCGAAATCACCGTGGCAGGATCCCACGAGTCGCCCGTGTTGTTGATGTCGTAGCAGGCGAAGGCCTCGTCCAGCCGGTCCGCCTCGTCATCGCTGCTGTCCGGAATCTGCGTTCCGTGGCTGGAGAACGTAAAGACGATGTGCTGGAGTTCGCCGGCGGCGGCGCGGTCCAGGAGAGAATCAAGCTCCGCCATGACCTGGTTCTTCGTGGCCTGCGAATCGAGCAACAGGGAGATGTCCGCCTCGGCGAAGCCATACCCGGACTGCAGCAGTCCGGCGAGATCGCGGGCGTCATTGACGCAACCCTGCAGCCAGCTGGACTTCGGCAGATGTTCAAATTCGTTGATCCCCACACAGAGGGCGGCTTTGCTCATGATGTGTTCCTTCGGCCAGGTAGGGCAACTCTATTCCCGGGAGTGAGGCTCTTCAATGGCAATGACCACAGCACGGGCAATCATTCCGCCGGGCCCCGATCCGCCCGGTCGGCGGAAGAAAACGATAGTTTTCCCCCATTCAGGTAAATTTTGTGTCTCAACTCACAGGTTGTAACGATTCAGCGCGCTTCGGTCTGGTTGAATCGGGTGATCAGGACACCGTCCCGCCCACCGAGTCCAGCTCATCCAGTTGCGCGGCGGCGCGCGTGTACTCATCGAACAGAAAGTCCACAGATGGCAATGAACAAAAAGGCCCTGCACAGCGCTATCGCGCTCGCGGGTGTTTCCGCGTTTGCACTGACAGCCTGCACGGGCCCGTCCGGCGGCGGCGGAACTTCCACCGGCGGCGCCGGAGGCGGAACCATCACCTACGGCACCACCGACAAGGTCGTCACCCTCGATCCTGCGGGCTCGTACGACGCCGGTTCCTTTATGGTGATGAACCAGATCTACCCCTTCCTGCTCAATGCCAAGCCCGGCACGGCTGATGCTTCTCCCGACATCGCGGAATCCGCCGAATTCACCAGCCCCACGGAATACACCGTGAAGCTCAAGTCGGACCTCAAATTTGCCAACGGTCACGCCCTCACGTCGTCGGACGTGAAGTTCTCCATCGACCGCGTTGTCAGCATCGCGGACGACAACGGTCCGGCCTCCCTCCTCGGAAACCTGGACTCGGTCACAGCCAAAGACGACTCCACGGTCGTCTTCACGCTCAAAGCCGGCAACGACCAGGTCTTCCCCGGTGTTCTGGCCGCCAACGCCGGACCGATCATCGATGAAGAGGTCTTCCCGGCGGACAAGCTGATGAGCGACGACGACATCGTCAAGGGCAAGCCTTTCGCCGGCCCTTACACCATCGAGAGCTACAAGAAGAACGAGCTCGTCAGCCTGAAGGCCAACCCGGACTACAAGGGCCTGCTGGGCAAGCCCGCCAACGACGGCGCGAGCATCAAGTACTACGCCGACTCGAACAACCTCAAGCTGGACGTCCAGCAGGGGAACATCGACGTCGCCGGCCGCAGCCTCACGGCAACGGACGCCGCCGACCTTGAGAAGGACTCCAAGGTCACGGTCCACAAGGGCCCCGGCGGCGAGCTGCGCTACATCGTGTTCAACTTTGACACCATGCCGTTTGGTGCCAAGGCCGCCGACGCGGATCCCGCCAAGGCACTCGCCGTTCGCCAGGCCATGGCAAACATCGTGGACCGGGACGCCATCGCAACCCAGGTTTACAAGGGCACCTACCTGCCGGCGTACTCCGTGGTCCCTGACGGCTTCGCCGGGGCGATCCAGCCCCTGAAGGAAATGTATGGCGACGGCAGCGGCAAGCCCAGCCTGGACAAGGCCAAGAAGGCCTTCACCGATGCAGGCGTCACGGCTCCGGTCAACATCAAGCTGCAGTACAACCCGGACCACTACGGCAAGTCCTCGGGCGACGAGTACGCCATGATCAAGGAGCAGCTGGAGAAGTCCGGCCTGTTCAAGGTGGACCTGCAGTCCACCGAATGGGTCACGTATTCAAAGGACCGAACCAAGGACGTCTACCCCGTGTACCAGCTGGGCTGGTTCCCGGACTACTCGGATGCGGACAACTACCTGACGCCGTTCTTTGTTCCGGGCAACTTCCTCAAGAACCACTACGAGAACGCGGCTGTGACGGACCTGATCACCAAGCAGCTCACCACGGTTGACAAGGCAGAGCGCGAGAAGGTCCTGGGTGACGCCCAGACGGCGGTCGCCAAGGATCTCTCCACGCTGCCGCTGCTGCAGGGTGCCCAGCTCATGGTCGCCGGCAAGGATGTCAAGGGTGTCGAAAAGACCCTCGATGCATCCTTCAAGACCCGTCTTGGCGTAATTTCCAAGTAGGTCCAGTTCCCCATCCGGTCCTGACTAGCCGAGGAGGCGGGGCGCCACGGCGTCCCGCCTTTCGTGCTGGGTCGGGGCAAACAGATTCCGGGGCTCACGAGGCCGCCGGAAACACACATTTAGGTACCAATGACAACACTGATTGAGGCGCCGCCAACCGACGCCGACGGGCTATTGCCGTCAAAGAAGAAGTCGTCCGGCGGGGGACTGGGCCAATACATCCTGATCAGGTTCCTCCTGATTTTTCCAACCATCCTGATCCTGGTCACGATGGTGTTCTTCCTGATGCGCATCACCGGTGATCCCATAACTGCCGCGCTGGGCGGGCGGCTCCCGCCCGAACAACTGGCGGAGCGGATCACTGCGGCCGGCTATGACCGGCCGATCCTCGTGCAGTACTTCGAGTATCTCGGGCAACTGATGACCGGCAATTTCGGCACCACGCTGTCAGACAACCGGCAGGTGACGGAGATGCTGACCACCTACGGTTCGGCCACTCTGGAACTGACCATCAATGCGCTGCTGGTTGCCCTTCTGGTGGGCATCCCGCTCGGCATGATTGCCGCGCACCGCCGCGACAAGGCGCCCGACGCCGTGCTGCGCATCTTTGCGATCCTTTGCTACGCCACGCCGGTCTTCTTCTCCGGACTGCTGTTCAAGCTGACCTTCGCGGTGTGGCTGGGATGGCTCCCCGTAGCCGGGCGGGCCAAAACATCCAGTGAACTGGAGCTCACGGCTCTGCAGGCACCCACCGGGATTTACTGGCTGGACGCCCTCCGAAGCGGCAATATGGCTGCACTGGCCGACGTCACGGCCCATGCGGTGCTGCCGGCCCTCGCGCTCGGACTGCTGACGGCGGGCATCTTCCTGCGGCTGGTCCGCACCAACGTCATCGGCACGCTCGGCAAGGACTACGTGGAAGCCGGCCGTTCCCGCGGAGTCAGCGAATTCCGCCTGGTGACCAAGCATGCCTACAAGCCGGCGCTCATTCCCATCATCACCGTGATGGGCCTGCAGATCGCCGTCCTGCTCGGCGGCGCGGTGCTGACCGAGACAACCTTTGAATGGAAAGGCCTGGGCTTCCAGCTGGCCACCTACCTGACGGCCCGTGACTTCGTGGCTGTCCAGGGCATCGTGGTCCTCCTCGCAGTGATCGTGGCCGTGACCAACTTCATCGTGGACATCGTCGCCGCGCTGATCGACCCCCGCGTGAGGTACTGACATGAGCACCGATTCCCTGACTACTGCCTACAAGGACCCGCGGGCCTCGTGGTTCGGCCGCCTGCCCGTGGTCTCACATTTCAACAAGAGCGTCGGATTACAGCGCGGAATGCTCGTCACCGGTCTCGTCCTGACTGCCGTCTTCCTGCTCACCGCAATTTTCGCGCCGCTCATCGCCCCCTACGGCTTCTCGCAGATTTCCGACGCCGACGGCGGGTTCCCTGCCCAGCAGGCGCCGGGCGGAAAGCATCTCTGGGGCACCACCGTGGGCGGCTATGACGTCTTCTCCCGGGTTGTCTGGGGTGCGCAGACCGCCGTCATGGTGATTGTTGTTGCCGTGGTGATGTCCATCTTCATCGGCGTTGTCCTGGGCCTGGTCAGCGGCTACATCGGCGGCTGGCTGGACCGGATCCTCGTGGTGATCGCCGACGCCGTCTACGCTTTCCCGTCCCTCCTGGTGGCCATTGTGATGGCCATCGTCATCAGCGGCGGCAGGTCCAGCCTGTGGGGCGGCATCGTGGCGGCGGCAATTTCCATCACCGTGGTGTTCATCCCGCAGTACTTCCGGGTGATCAGGGCCGAAACCATCCGTCTCAAGGCCGAGCCTTTCGTGGAATCCGCGAAGGTGGTAGGAGCGTCGAATGTCCGGATCATGAGCCGGCACATCTTCAAGAACGCCACCCGCACCCTGCCGCTGATCTTCACGCTCAACGCCTCCGAGGCAATCCTTACCCTTGCCGGCCTGGGCTTCCTGGGCTTCGGCATTGAGCCGACGTCGGCGGCAGAGTGGGGCTTTGACCTCAACAAGGCCCTGGCAGACACCACCTCGGGCATCTGGTGGACCGGCGTGTTCCCGGGCCTGGCGATTGTGCTGACCGTCCTGGGACTCACGCTCGTCGGCGAGAGCATCAACGACCTCAACGACCCGCGGCTGCGCGGACGCAAGAAGGCAGCGTCCGGCAAGGGCGGTCCGGATTCCACCGCAGGCGCGCAGGCGGCGCTCCGAGCAGAAGTGAGCAGTTCATGACCATCAACATCGACAAGCGCCGCACCGGGCCGGTCCTGGACATCGACCACCTTAAGGTCACGTTCGCCACCGATGCCGGTGACGTATACGCCGTCAAGGACGTCAGCCTTGAGGTCAATCCGGGCGAAGTCGTGGCAATTGTCGGCGAATCCGGTTCGGGCAAGACCGTGACCGCCAAGACCATCCTGGGACTGCTTCCGGAAACGGCCATCAGCTCCGGAGCGGTCCTGATTAACGGCAACAACGTGATCAGCGTCAGCCCCGCCAAGCTCCGGCAGATCCGCGGCAGGGACGTCGCCATGGTTTTCCAGGAGCCGTCCACCGCGCTGAACCCCGTCTTTACCGTCGGGTGGCAGATCGCTGAAGGCATCCGGGCCCACGCCGAGGGCAAAGGCGGCCGGGTGTCCGCCAAGGAAGCCAAGTCGCGTGCCGTCGAAGCCCTCCGGAAAGTGGGGATCCCGGACGCCGAAAAACGGGTGGATTACTATCCCCACCAGTTTTCCGGGGGCCAGAAGCAGCGTGTCGTCATTGCCGCCGCGCTGGCACTCAACCCAGGCCTGATCGTTGCCGATGAACCCACAACAGCCCTGGATGTCACGGTCCAGGCGGAGATCCTCCAGCTCCTGAGGGACCTGAGGGACAAGTACGGCACCTCAATCGTGCTGATCACGCACAACATGGGCGTGGTGGCGGATCTGGCCGACCGGGTAGTGGTGATGTACCAGGGCGACGTCGTCGAGGAGGCAACGGCCAAGGTCCTGTTCGCCGAGCCGAAGCAGGACTACACGCGGAAACTCCTGGCCGCCGTCCCACACCTGGGCAGGAATTCCGCGTCCCAGGGAATGACGGCGCGGGCCCATCAGGACCGAAAGGTCCTGGTGGAAGCCAAGGGACTGACCATCGAATACCCCGGAAGGCTCGGCAGCCCCGGCTTCAAGGCAGTGGACGGCGTGAGCTTCACGCTGTCAGAAGGCGAGGTGTTCGGCCTCGTCGGTGAATCGGGGTCCGGCAAGACCACCATCGGACGCGCCATCGCCGGCCTCAACCGCACCACCGGCGGCAGCCTGAAGGTGCTGGACTACGAGATGCTGAACCTCAAGGAGCGGACGTTCAAGCCCCTCCGCAAGGACATCGGGTTCGTGTTCCAGGATCCCGCAGCGTCCTTCAACCCGCAGCTGACCATCGGCGACTGCGTTGCCGAACCGCTCATCATCCACAGCAATCCCACGCCCGCCCAGGCGCGGAAGCGCGTCGGTGAGCTCCTCGAATCGGTGCAGCTGCCGGCGTCGTACGCTGACCGGTTCCCGCACGAACTGTCCGGCGGACAGCGCCAGCGTGCGTCATTGGCCCGGGCCTTGATCCTGAACCCGAAGCTGCTGATCGCCGACGAACCGACCTCGGCGCTGGATGTTTCGGTCCAGGCCGTGGTGCTGGAGCTGTTCAAGGACATCCAGGAGGAGTTCGGGTTCGCCGCGCTGTTCATCAGCCACGACCTCGCCGTCGTGGACATCCTGTCCCATTGGGTCGGGGTGCTCTACAAGGGCAAGCTCGTGGAACAGGGGCTTGGCACCCAGGTGATGGGCGCACCCCAGCACGACTACACGCGCCGGCTGATCGCGTCGCTGCCCGTCCCTGACCCGGAGGAACAGGCCAAGCGCCGGGAATTGAACCGTTCGCTGCTCGCCGGCTAGCCCCTTCCGGTCGCGAAGATGCCCGTTGCCCCTCCGGGCAGCGGGCATTTTCGTCGGCCGCTTAACACGCCACAGGGAATCGGCGGGGTGCCCATAGACTGGAACCATGACCGAGCAGAACCAAGATTTTCCGGACGCCGAATCCTACGACCCCTCAGCCAGCTCATTGGCCGGACAGGTGGACCCATCGGTCATGGCGGAACTGCTGTCCATCCGGTCCAGCATCGACAACATCGACGCCACTCTGGTCTTCCTGCTGGCCGAACGGTTCAAGGCCACGCAGAAGGTCGGTTTCCTGAAGGCCGCGCACCGGCTGCCCGCAGGGGACCCGGGCCGGGAGACCGCCCAGATCGCCCGGCTGCGCCGCCTCGCCGAGGAAGCCCACCTGGATCCGGCGTTTGCGGAGAAGTTCCTGAATTTCATCATCGGCGAAGTGATCCGGCACCACGAAGCCATTGCCGAGGACCACCAGGCCGCGGAGAGCAACGGAACGACTGCCGGCCAGCCGCTGCGTTCCACGCCCGCACCGTCCACCGCCGTCGACGCCTAGGCCATGCCGGAATCGCAGGTAACTGCCACCGCCCTCGGGCCGTGGCCCGGTGAGGACCCGGTGGAAGCAACCCGGATAGTGCGCGGCGAACTAGGCAGCCCCCACCTGCCCTTCCTGGTGGAGCTGCCGGAACGCGGCGTCGGGTCCGATGCCCTCGGCAGGACGGCGTCCCTCCTGGTGGACCTGCCCGTCGATGTTCAGCCCCACGGATGGCGGATCGTTGATCGTCCCGGCAAGGACGTCATGCGGGCCAAGTCGGCACTGTCCACGGACATCAACGTCCTTGCCGACGTCGCCGGTACGGAAGAAAGTCCTGCACGGGATTTCAAGGTTCAGCTGCGCGGACCGCTCAGCCTGGCCACAGGGCTGCACCTGCACAGCGGTGAGCGGGCCTTGCTGGACTACGGCGCCCGGCGGGATATCGCCGAATCGCTGGCAGCCGGCGTCGGGGACTTCCTGGCCCGGGTCGGCACTGCCGTTCCGGGGGCCCGGCTGGTGGTCCAAATCGATGAACCCGATATTGCTGCTGTCCTCGCCGGCACCATCCCCACGTCCAGCGGCTACCGGACCCTGCGCGCCGTTCCCGGCCAGGAAGTGACGGAGGCGTGGCGCCTGGTCATCGACGCGATCAGGGACGCCGGTGCCGCGGAAACGGTCATCGCGGTGGCCGAGATCGAGGCGCCGTTCGAGCGCATCCTCTCCTCAGGAGCCGACGGGATTGCCGTCCCGCTCAAGGCGCTCACCTCCCGCCAATGGGAACAGCTCGCCGGTGCGGTAGAGGCTGGAAAGAGCCTGTGGGCCGGTGTTGTGCAGGCTGGCAGCCCCGGCACCGCCCTGCCGCGCGTCCAGGACGCCGTGGAGAACGTGTGGCGGCCCTGGCGCCAGCTGGGTCTTCCGGCTTCCTCGCTCGGCTCGATCCGGGTGACGCCGTCCGAGGGGCTGGCCGGGCATACGCCGTCGTCTGCGACTGCCGTGCTGACCCGTCTCACCCAGGTGGCGGACGGGCTCAACCAGCTGGCGCTCGGCTAGAGGCGGCTCTCCCACCTGTCCGGCCGGGCGTAGCCGGGGAGATGGCCCGGCCCCGTTGCGCCGCCGGGGTAGGAGCGGAGCCTGTAGTCGAAGCTCCCGGCATAAACCAGCACGAGTCCCAGCTGGGGCTGGATCACCTTGACCTGGATCCGGTGCTTGCCCTGCGTTCCGGCGG
The DNA here is from genome assembly GCF_030718995.1 of Arthrobacter oryzae. NCBI lineage: Bacteria > Bacillati > Actinomycetota > Actinomycetes > Micrococcales > Micrococcaceae > Arthrobacter > Arthrobacter oryzae. Next base: position 98,464 of record NZ_CP132204.1, on the reverse strand, counting down.
ACGGTTCCCACCACTGCTCCGCGTAAGCCTTGGCATCCACGGCCGCCGGCAGGGGGATACGCAGGGGACCCAGGAACAGCCGGGACGCTTCGGAGACGCCGCGCAGCCTGCCTTCGGCGGTCACGCTGAGGTTGAGGTCCGTGACCAGGCGCCGGTAGCGGCCGACGTAGTCCACCAGCCCCGGGGTGCTGCGGGACTCGTCAAAGCTGGTGGTGTCATGGAACAGCCGTGTGCGGCCGGGAAAGTGGATTTCGCGCCTGGCGGTGAGGCTCGATCGTCCGAACGGATCGAGGTGCGCGTGGTTTTCGATCCGGAACGGAACGCCCTCACCGTATTCCGGGAAGAATGCCTCCTCCCCGGTGGTAAGCCGCAACAGCGGACGCAGCCACTGCTGCCGGCACCCTACGACGTCGAACACCCCCTCGCCAACGCCGTATTGGCCTGAACCGGGAGCGAGCGAAAAGTACTCCTGGAGTTCGGGCTGCAGGCGGGCAAAGTCGCCGCCCAGGGCACGTTCATAGATGGGCGTGTTCACGGTAGCCTCCCGGTTTTCGACACATCGGTCATAATTTTCCCGCCGCTTTCAGACGGATATACGCGTCGGCCAGTGCCGGCGGCAGCTGATGGGGCTCGGCGTCCACCACTTCAACGCCCATCTGGCGCAGCTGGATGGCCACTGCCTCTCGTTCCAGCAGTGCGCGTTCGGCGGCTGACGCGCGGAACACCTCCGCCGCCGTCGCGCGTTCCATCTGCATCGTACCGAGCATCGGGTCCCGCACTGAGGCAACCACCACAACGTGCTGCTGCGCCAATTGCGCTGCCATCGGCAGCAGTCCCTCTTCCGGCGCGCCGCTGTCCAGCGGGGTCAGCAGCACCACCAGCGAGCGGTGCGCGGAAATCTTCCGGATCTGGCCCGGAACCTGGCTCCAGTCCAGCTCAATGAGCTCCGGTTCCAGCGGCGCCATGGCCTGCACGAGCTGACCGAGCAGGTTGCCTTTTGACGCGGATCCGGCCCGTCCCCGGGTGCGCCGGTCGAAGGCGAAAAAATCCACGCGGTCACCGCCGCGTTCCGCGAGGACCGCCAGCAGGAGCGCGGCCTCGATCCCGGTGTCGAGGCGGGGTTCGTCGTCGATCCTGGCAGCGGCAGTCCGTGAGGTGTCCAGCATGATCACCACGCGCCGGTCCCGTTCGGGACGCCAGGTGCGGACGACGACGGGGGACCGCCGTGCGCTGGCGCGCCAGTCAATGGAACGCACGTCATCCCCGCGGACGTAGTCGCGGAGGGAATCGAACTCGGTGCCGGCACCCCTGATCTGGACCGCCGCCTTTCCATCGAGCTCGCGCAGCCTGCGCAGCTTGGACGGAAGATGGCGGCGGGAGTGGAACGGCGGGAGCACCCGCACGGCGCCGGGACAGGGAAGCGTCCGCTGCCGCGCGCCGAGCTGCAGCGGGCCCAAGGCGCGCAGGGTCACGTGCGGTGCCTTGAGGTCGCCGCGCCGGGAAGGGTGCAGCGTCACCTTCATGCGCCGCCGTTCACCGGCCGGCACGTTGATGCGCTGGCGTGGATTCTGCGCACCGGCGGACGGCTGCCAGGCGTCCCGCACCAAGGCCCGGAGAGGGCGCGAACCGGTGTTCCCGATGGTCAGGACGGATTCGCAGCTGCTTGTCAGCGTGACATTGCCGGGGAGCGCGCGGTCCAACGTGATCTTCCGGAGCGAGGCCGCCAGGGCGAGATCCAGTAGCAGCAAAGCGGACAGCACCGCGCAGACCAGCAACACCGTGCCCCAGCCGGGGTACAGCATTACAGGCGCCAGCCCCGCAAGCGCCAGAAGTACGAACCGTCCGGAAATGGCCATGTCGTCAGCGGGGCACGGGAACAGTGGCCAGGATGCTGGCAAGGACACCGTCAACGTTCACGCCGTCCATCTGCGCTTCCGGCTGCAGGGCAACGCGGTGGCGCAGGCAGGGGAGCGCCAAGGCCTTCACGTCATCCGGTGTCACGAACTGCCGGCCGGACAGCCACGCCCATGCGCGGGCGGCGCTCAGCAGGGCAGTTGCGCCACGCGGGGAGACCCCAAGCTGGAAGGACGGTGCCGCCCGGGTGGCCCTCGCGATGTCAACGATGTAGGCGGCCACCTCCGGCGCCACCACCACGGCAGCCACTGCCTGCCGCGCTTGTTCCAGCTCGGCCGCTCCCGCGACGGCGCGGACGCCGGCGGCGGCCAGGTTCCGCGAGTCAAAGCCCGCTGCATGCCTGCGGATGACCTCGATTTCGTCGGCGCGCCCCGGCAACGGCATCGCGAGCTTCAGGAGGAAACGGTCCAGCTGGGCCTCAGGGAGCGGATAGGTCCCCTCGTACTCCACCGGGTTCTGCGTGGCTGCGACGATGAACGGCACGGGAAGCTGCCGTGAGACGCCGTCCGCCGAAACCTGGCGTTCCTCCATGGCCTCCAACAGCGATGCCTGCGTCTTTGGCGGTGTCCTGTTGATCTCGTCGGCGAGCAGGATATTGGTGAAGACAGGGCCCTCACGGAAGCTGAACTCTGAGGTGCGGGAATCGAAAACCAGCGAGCCGGTAATGTCCCCGGGCATCAGGTCAGGAGTGAACTGCACGCGTTTGGTGTCCAGGCTCAGGGCGGCGGACAACGTGCGGACCAGCAGGGTCTTGGCCACGCCGGGAACCCCTTCCAGCAGGACATGCCCGCGGCACAGCAACGCGATCAGCAGCCCGGTGACCGTTGAGTCCTGGCCCACGACCGCCTTGGCGACCTCGTGCCGCACATCGAGCAGGGCCTGGCGGACGGGATCGGTGCCGGGTATGGCTTCCGCCGTCGCCAGGGCCGGACCGCCGGGGCCGCCCTGCGTGAATCCGTTGGTCTGCTCACTCATCGGGCGGTTACCTCTTTCTCTAGTGATTCCAGCTGCTGGGCCCAACGGACCAGCTCGCTCTCCGTTCGGGGACGGGCCTCCAGCACCTGGGCCATCTCCTCAGGAGTCCGGCCAAGGTGCCGTGCGGCGCCGTGGACAATTGCCGTGGACTCAGCGTCCGGGCCCAGCCGGAGGAACCGCGCGAGCCGGACCAGGGTTCCCGCCCTGAGGTTATCGGCTGCGCGGTCCACGGCGTGTGCGTCATGGTACAGACGGGCGCGGCCCTCGGCGGTCTCCACTGCCTTGACCACCACCGGAAGCGGTTCGAAGACCAGGGGTCCCAGCCGCCGTCCCCGCCAAACCATCGCCAGCACCGCAACCAGGGCAAGCCAGGGGCCGAAGAACGCCACCCACGGCGGGGCCAGTTCGTCCAGGGTCTTCGGCCGGTCCTCAACCGTGACGTCGGCGATGCCGGGAAGGTACCAGACCAGATTGTCCGAGGCCCCAAGCGTCCTGAGCGCCAGCGCCGCATTCCCATGTTCGTCCAGCAGGCGGTTGCTGATGATCTGCGCGCTTCCCAGCACCACCAGGCGGCCATCGTCGCTGCTCGCGTAGATGCCGCCCAGCCCTTCTACGGGTTGGTAGCAGACACGGTCGGCCTCGTAGAGATACGCAGACTCCGCAGTGACCGCCCCCGCCGCAGCAGGACCGTCCAGCCCGCAACCGGGTTCCAAGGTTGAGACATTTTGCGGTACAACGCCCGCCGGGGCGATGCCGGCCTCGAGGGCGCTGAGCGTGTTCAGCCGGGGCGTCACCACCACAAGTCTGTCCGTGGCCTGCTGCAACGCCTGCAGCTGCCCACCGTCCAGGTAGCCGTTCCGATCGTAAAGCAGCAAGGTGGCACCCCTCCCGCCGGCTTTGGCACGGTCCAGCGCGGCTAGTGAGTCGGCCAGGGTGTCCGTTTGGCTGACATCCACACCCTGGTCTCTCAGTATTTCGGCAGCGGCCCTGGCGCCCTCGGGAGCGGCGTTGCGCGTAGAGAGAGGACCGTTGTCCCCCCGGGGCGAGAGCTGGGCCACGATAGTCAGCCCTACTCCCAGCGAGAACACCAGGATGAGCGCGGTCCACGTCCGGTGCCGTCGGATCCACTCCGTCAGGGCGCGCCCCGCACCTCCGGCCGCGGCGGGGGAGCCGGCCGGTGCGGGCGGGTTCCCGGACTCGAGCACGGAGGTCATTGCGGCAGCGCCAGTCGGTCCGCTACCGGCCTGCCGAAGTCGGGCTTTGCCGCTTCGAGGAGCCGGTCCAGGGCCTGCATTTCCGCGTGGTCAGCGGCGGAGGCCCCGGCGCTGCCATACCTCACGGCGTCGAAGACACCCGCGGCCCGCCGGAGCTCAGCCGCGTGGCTGCCAAAGGCGCCGGCCAGCTGTCCGGCCACCTCGTCCGCCGTCCGGCCGGGCAGCGGGTCGATCACCGTACGGTCTTCCGCGGACCGGACGATGGCGCGGAACTGTTCGACGACGGCGGTGCGCCACTCGGCACGCGCTGCCGCTGCTGCTGCCAGCCGACGGTACTCGGCCGGGGTGATGGACGGATCGACGTCGACGTCGTCCACGGCCGTGCGCCGGCGCCGGGCGTTCAGCCGGGGGCGCGCGAGGAGGATTGCCGCAGCAATAAGGACAACGATTGTCACGCCGATGACGGGTACGGCCACACCGCTGTCCATGGCAGGGTCGCCGTTGCCCAGGGATCGAAGCCATTCAGTGAACTGCCGCCACAGATCGGTCAGCCAGTCGGGCTGCGCATTCTGGTAGACGGGCCTGGCGAGCTCTTCGACGGCCCACCGGCGGGCTTCCTGCCTGTCGGGGTCCACCGGAGCCTCGGTCTGCGCGCGGCCTACCTCATCAAGCACTGTTCCCGGCAGGGATGCCGCATCGAACAGGGAAAGCCGGCTCATCCTGCGCCCGGCGGTGGCCGATAGCCTGGCGGCGGCCCGTAAGGGGGCTGGCCGGAAGGGGGCGGCGGGCCGTAAGGCTGCTGGCCGGATCCCGGCGGTGGACCGTAGGACGGCGGGGGACGATAGCCGGGCGGGCCGTAACCGGGCGGCGGGCCGTAACCGGGCGGCGGGCCGTCATGGAGACGGGGCCAGCTTCCGGAGGCCGGAAGTCCCGCGGAGTTTAACTCCGGTGCCACACCGCGCCCGGGGACGCCGTCGTCGTCGTTTCCTGATTCGAGCTGCCGCTGGAGGGCGAGGTCCAGGCCCTCCTTCCGCATGCGGAGGTCCATATACAAGAGACCCATCACGGACGTTTGGAAGGCGTATCCGACTGCCCCGATGAGGGCGGTGACGATGATCGAAGCGATCCCGAGGCCGGCATCGAGGGCACGCTGTCCGTCGTCGTCGCCGTGGGGCGCGATGACTGAGGAGAGCCCCCCGGACGCGAGGCCGAGGGGGATCAGGACGATCTGGCCGATGATGCCGATGAGGAGGGACGTAACCAGGACGATGCCGAAGATCCGCCACCAGTTGTGCCGGGTAAGCTGCCACGATCTGCGCAGGCCGTCCAGGACGTCACGCTCCTCGACGACAATCGCCGCCGGTGTCAGAAGGAACCGGATGGAGAGCCACACGACGGCCAGCATGCTGCCGAGGAACAGGGGGACAAGGATCAGTGCCGACGATCCGCGCATGGAATCCACCAACAGCACAGTCGCGCCCACCAGAACGACGCCGAAGGTTATGCCGGCGAGTATCTGGAGCCCGCCAAGCGCGAGCAACGATCCGATCCTCGACCGTGACAGCGTCCACATCTTCCTGAATCCGGTGCGCCAGTTAAGGACCGACCGTGCCACGGGAACGGCCATCACGCCCTGCAGCACAATGGAGATAAAGAAGGACACGAGTCCCAGCAGCGCGGCCCCGATAAGGAGGCCGATGCCCAGGCCGACCATTTCAGGCGGAGCCATGCCTGACACCCACGCCCCGATCGAGTCGCCGCGCGACTCGGTCTCTGCCACTAGGACCTCACCGACGACCGTTGCCAGGGTCTGTGCCAGAAGCGCCGCACCCAGCATCGCGGCGGCGTTGCGCCTGATGGTCTGAAATGAACCGTCAAGGATTTCGCCGAACGAGAGGGGACGCAGGGGAACAATGCCTGGCTTTGGCGGGGCTACGTACTGCGGCTGATGGGGACCCGGCTGCTGGCCGGAGTAGGGGGACCCCCACGGAGGCTGTCCGCCATAGCCGGGCGATGCGTTCCACTGCGGGGGTGAGTTCCACTGCGCAGGCGCATCCCAGGGGCGTGGCTGTACCGGCTGCGGCCTGCCCTCCCAGGGCTGCGCGTTCGGATCCTGCTCTGACAACCTGTTCCTCCCCACAAGACGCTGTCCGCGAGCCACCCGGCGGGATCTCCCGCCGGATGTCTCAGGACCGGGAGTGTCGTGCAGTGTCCGGCCCGCTCCCAGCCTATAGTTTTGCCCGCATGCCTCATAGCTTCCGGCTGATTCTTCCCGCTGTGGCGCCGGTTCGCTTCCCGAGCCCGGACCCTGGCTGCAGGTTGCCACGCCATGCCGTGTCGGCCGTCAACGGGACAAAGGCCATTCAATAGGCGAATATATAACTATGAAGGCACGCATTCTGGTAGTGGACGATGACGAGGCGCTGGCCGAGATGATCGGGATTGTCTTGCGCAATGACGGTTTTGAGCCGGTCTTTTGCGCAGACGGCGGGCAGGCGCTGGAAGTCTTCCGTTCCTCCAAGCCGGATCTTGTGCTCCTGGACCTGATGCTCCCCGGTGCGGACGGCATCGAAGTATGCCGGCAGATCCGCGCCGAGTCGGATTCGCCTATCGTCATGCTCACCGCGAAGTCGGATACCTCGGACGTGGTCCGCGGCCTGGAATCGGGTGCTGACGACTACGTTCCCAAACCCTTCAAGCCCGCGGAACTCGTGGCACGCGTCAGGGCCCGGCTCCGGCCCGGTGACCAGAAGGCACCTGAAACATTGCGTATTGCCGACATCACCATCGACGTGGCCGGCCACCTGGTGAGCCGGAACGACGAACGCATCTCGTTGACGCCTCTCGAGTTCGACCTGCTCGTAGCCCTGGCACGCAAGCCGTGGCAGGTCTTCACCAGGGAACTCCTGCTGGAACAGGTCTGGGGATACCGCCACGCCGCGGATACGCGACTCGTGAACGTCCACGTCCAGCGGCTGAGGTCGAAGATCGAGCGCGACCCCGAAGCCCCCGAAGTAGTTTTGACGGTCCGTGGTGTCGGCTACAAAGCAGGTTCCTGAACCGTCCAGCGGCGAAGCCGGCCATGAGCCGGATGGTGCCCGGCCCCAACAAACGGAGCATGGCCACGTCCACGGCGCTCCGGAGCATACCGACGCCATGGCCGGGGTGTTCTCGGAACTGCCGTTCCGGACCCGCATCTGGTTCCGCCGCGCCCGGATCGTCGGATTGCGGGTCCTGCGGCTCGTCCGGACAGGCCTGATCCGGCTCCTGCCCGGCGTCCGGTTCCTGCTGCGTGCGGTGCACCGGCGCTGGCGCCGGTCCCTCCAGTTCCGCACGGTCCTCACCACTCTCTTGCTCTCTATCGGCTCCTTCGCCGTGGTCGGTGCCTACCTGTCGAACCAGATCGCCAACAACCTGTTCCAGGAACGGCTGACCCAGGCGGAGTCGGAGACGCTCTACCACGTCAAACAGGTCCAGGACACGTTCGACGGGGCCCAGGTCACCGATCAGTCCAGCGTCATCACGCTGGTCTACGACACCCTCAATGCCGTTGAGGGGCGGGGAAACGTCATCCAGCGGCGGTATGTGTTCGAAGCGATGCCGGAACAGACGAAGCCCCGAAACCGCTGGGTGGAATCGCGGGCCTCGGACCAGCTCACCATCAGCGTGATCCCGCCGGAGTTGCGGAAGGCCGTACAGGAGTCGGGGAAAGACCAGTACTGGGCATCCACCGAATTCCCGGTAGGCACGGAAGACCGGCCGGGTATTGCCGTGGGCAACAAGGTCACGTTCAACGGCACCGTGTACGAGCTGTACCTTATCTACGACCTGAATACCGCGCAGAAAACCCTGGATGAAATCCAGAACGTCCTGCTGGCCGGCGGGGCAGTCCTGGTTCTGATCATCGGTGCCATCGCGTGGTACGTGACCCGGAACGTGGTCAGCCCGGTCAGCCATGCTGCGGTGGTGTCGGAGAAACTGGCGGCCGGGCAGCTCCAGGAACGCATGGTGGTCAAGGGCGAAGACGAGGTGGCACGGCTGGGCGCATCATTCAACCACATGGCCGCCAGCCTGCAGGAACAGATCACCCAGCTGGCAACGCTGTCCCAGATGCAGCAGCGCTTTGTCTCCGATGTGTCCCACGAACTGCGCACGCCCCTCACCACGGTGCGGATGGCTGCGGAAGTACTGTACGACGCACGGCATGATTTCGACCCCATCAACAAGCGCTCCGCCGAGCTGCTCTACAACCAGGTGGAGCGGTTCCAGTCACTGCTGGCTGATCTCCTGGAAATCTCCCGCTTCGACGCAGGCGTGGCCGTGCTCGACGCCGAACCCACCGATATCCTGCAGCTCCTCACGAATGTCGTGGAAGACGCTCAGCCCGTCGCGGCGGAGTACGGCTCGGAAGTCACCATCAATTCGCAGGAAGAGAGCGTCGTCGTGGAGATGGATGACCGGCGCATCGAGCGGATCCTCCGCAACCTCGTGCTTAACGCGCTCGAACACAGTGAAGGGAAACCGGTCAACATTTCCGTAGCTGCCAACGAAACCGCCGTCGCCGTCGCCGTCCGTGATCACGGCATCGGAATGACGCAGGCCGAGGCCGCAAGGGTTTTCGACCGTTTCTGGCGGGCAGACCCCGCCCGGGCACGGACCACAGGGGGCAGCGGGCTGGGCCTGTCCATCGCCGCGGAAGACACCAAACTCCACAATGGATGGCTCCAGGCCTGGGGCAACAAGGGAACGGGATCCAACTTCAGGCTGACGCTTCCGCTGAGGCAGGGCGAGGCCATCTCGAAGTCTCCGCTCCTGCTGGAACCTGCCGACGTCGAATTGCCTGGTGGAGCGGGGCAGGGCACCATGCTGCTTCTTGACAGTGTTGCTTCGCCCGACGCCGCCGCGCCGGGACCGAAGCCCGCTGCGGGCCGGGAAGAAGCGAAATGACCGCCGGATCACGTCGCTTCCGCGCCCTGGCTGCTGCGCTGATGACAGCCTTGCTCCTGTTGCTGACCTCGTGCGCCCAGATTCCGCGCTCCGGGCCGGTCGGTAAAAGCACTGATGAAAGCGCGGGCAAGCCAAACAACGCCCCCGTATTCTTTCCGGTGGCGCCGCGTGAGGGCGCCGGACCTGATTCCGTCATCGAAGACTTCTACCTCGCCGGCAGTGGCTACGAAGACGACTATGCCGTGGCGCGGGAATACCTGACACAGGCAGCCTCAGTAGCCTGGAAACCGGACCAGCGCACCCTGGTCTTCCGCTCGACGAGGGTGGTCCGGACCGGAGTCGAGAACGTCTATAACTACGAACTGGATGTCGCCTACTCGGTCGACGCGGACGGGATCGCCACGCAGTTCCCCGAAGGCACAAAGGAGAACATTCCCGTCACGCTCACGCAGGTGGACGGGGAATGGCGTATCTCGGCGGTTCCTGACGGGATCGCCATCCCGGAGCAGACGTTCAAGGTGATTTACGGCGCCTACCCCATCTATTTCTACGATCCCGGCTACACCTACGCCGTGCCCGACGTCAGATGGTTCAACAAGAAGAGGACGGTCAAGGCGATGACCAGCGCTTTGCTGAGCGGCCCTGCCCCGTACCTCAAGGGCGCCGTGGTCAGCGCCTTCCCCTCCGGGATGAAGCTGACGCGGGAGTCCGTTCCCGTCGTCTCAGGCGCAGCCCAGGTGGACCTTTCGGCCAAGGAACTCGTGGAAGCCTCCAACGAGGACAGGCTGAGGATGCAGACGCAGCTGGCCCTCACCTTCCGTGGCCAGCCGGATGTCGTCAACGTGGAATTGCGGGCAAACCAGGACCTCGTCCGTGTCGAGGACAACGGGTCCGTGCTGCCTCCGGTCCGGGACAAGAATGTCCCCGCCCGGCAGATTGCCGTGAACGACGGCCAGCTGGTCAGGTACGAGAACAACCGTATTTCACCGTTGCCGGATATCCAGCCGGTGGGGGCCCTCGGTCCTGTTTCCCCTGCCGAATCGCCGGTATCACAGTCGGTGGCATTCCTCAACGGCAGCCGGACCACGTTGTACTCGATCGTGCCTGGCCAGCCCGCGCGTGCGCTGACCACACGGTCCACCCTGACTCATCCGTCGTTCGGCCAGCAGGATTGGGTCTGGACGGCTGGCCCCGGAGCCAACGGTGCCACGGAAGTACTTGCCTACCGTCCCACAGGCGTGACGGAAGGAGCCGCCGTGCCTACAGTCACGCTGGCCCCTGCCTGGCTTGCCGGACGCACAGTCAAGGAGTTCCGCATATCGCGTGAAGGGGTGCGTGCCTTGGTTATTTCGGAGCAGAACGGGAAGACCCGCGTGCAGGTGACGGGCATCGTGCGCAATGCCGACGGCACGCCCCGGGACCTGACAGCGCCGACGACTCTGCTGACGGACCGGCAGCCGGACCAGGGCGTGTGGGTCAGCGACACCACCGTGGTGGTTATGAAGGCATCGGCCACTGACAACGTCACACCGGAACTGCTCTCCCTGGCATCAACGCAGGCCCAGCAGCTGGCACCCTGGCCAGGGCTTACGGCAATCAGTGCAGGCAACGGGCCGGAAGAAATTTTCGGACAGTCTGCTGACGGCATTTTCCAGCGACTCGGAAACGGCTGGTCGCCCCAGCTGCAAGGGCCTGTGGATCCGTCTTTCCCCGGCTGACGTCGCGGCATGGCCTCCACCAGGGGCTCCACCCGGCGCGCCGCCCATCCACATCAGCGGGCATGTCCACCTGAGCGGGCATGTGCGCAGTGGGCGTCCGTCCACATCGGCGGAACTGTCCACACAGGCGGATTGGGGACTGCCGCCGGGGGTATCCCGTCAGGCAGCCTTGATGATGTGATGAGAAGCTCCGATCCGGATCTTGAACCGGCCGCCCCCACGCCGGCAAAGCACCGCAGCGACTATGCGCAGTGGTGGATGCGGGCCGCGGATGGTGCAGCGAACGCCGGCCGGGAGCTACTGGCACTCGCCGCCCCGGTGGAATGCGTGTGTTGCGGGACCGAAGACTTCTCCCTGTGCGGCCACTGTGAACGGGCCGTGCGTGTGCTCACAAGGACCCCGTTCCGGGCTGACGGGCAGGCACCCGCCCTGATGGACGTGAACGGGTCGGTGATCCTGCCTGTCGTTGCGGCGGGGGTTTACCGCGAGGAGCTCGCACAGGCCGTGCTCTCCTTCAAGAAACACGGCCAGGGCCAGCTCGAATCGGTGTTGGCCAAAGCGTTGGGACGGGCCATCAAAGGGGCGGCGGGGACTATGTCGGGATTCTGCCTGGTGCCCGTTCCCACTACCAGCAGCGCGTTCAGGAGACGTGGCTTCAGCCCCGTGCATCTCATGCTCCGGAACCTGGCCAGAAGCGGGAGCCTTGGGGCGGGGCGCACCGCCAGCATACTCCGCAAGGGAGGCATCCTCACGCAGGGAGGCCGGGCCGCCGGCGGGTTGCCTGAGCGCCTCCAGGCGCTGGTCCCAGCGCATGCCCTGGCCGGAGGACAGAAAGGCCTGGGACGCGGCGCCCGCGTTAGGCGTGTCCGTGGCTCCATGCGGGCAAGGCCAATGCTCCTTGCACCGGATATCAGGGGGCGCCGGTGCATCCTCGTGGATGACGTCCTCACCACCGGCGCCACGCTGGCGGAAGCGGCGCGGGCAGTGCACCAGGCGGGAGGGGTAGTGGTGGGTGCCGTCGTTCTTGCGGCGACACGCCCGCCCGACGTCGCCGATCCGCCGGCCGCTCCCGGCGCCAGCGCGGCGAAGGGCGGCTGACTCGGAAAAAAATAAACGAAGAAAAGGTGAATAACGGGTAGCGATGAACTAACGTCGGTTGTGGGTACCAAGATCAGTTGTACCTGTCGATAGCGGCTCGGAAAGGGGCTCGACTGTCAGTCAGATCGGCCCCGGGAAGTGCCGCCGTCGTGTCACCGAAGTCATTTGGAGGGCACCATGGAGTTCATGATCAGCGGACGGAATTTGACGGTTTCAGACCGCTTCCGCGAATACGCCGACGAGAAGATCTCAAAGATCGCATCGCTGGGAGACAAGGTCCAAAGGGTGGACGCGAAGGTCTCCAAGGAGACCAAGGCCCGCCAGACCGCAGACTTGCTCACGGTTGAGCTGACTGTCTTGGGCCGCGGCCCCGTTATCCGTGCGGAGGCCAGCGCCGCCGACAAGTTCGCCGCGTTCGATCTCGCTTACAACAAGCTTCTTGAGCGCCTGCGCCGGGCCAAGGACCGGAAGAAGGTCCACCACGGGCGGCATACACCCAAGGCCGTCCGCGAGGCGACAGCCAGCCTTGAGCCGGCAAGCGCCACGGAGCCTCTGTACGTGGAGGCAAGCAATCACCAGGAGCCCCAGCCCGCCCCGGTCGAAAGGTCGCCGTACGACGTCGACAACGACATCCCTGCAGGGGATTCGCCGGTCCTGATCCGCCGCAAGGTGTTCCCGGCGGCATCCCTCACGCTCGACGACGCCGTCGACAATATGGAGCTCGTGGGTCACGACTTCTACCTGTTTGTGGACAAGGAAACCAAGGCGCCGTCGGTTGTGTACCGTCGCGACGGCTGGACCTACGGTGTCATCAGCCTGGACCAGACGTGTGAACCGGGCGAAGCGGCCGTGGAAGAGAAGATCCTCGCTTACCGCTCGGAGGATGAGCCTGCGCGCGCCTGAGCCGCGCGTCCGCCTAAGCTGGTGTTGACCAGCCAAAGGAAGGACTGACATGGGCGCATCGCTGAGCCTCGAGCAGGCACGGCGGATCGCATTGGCAGCCCAGGGATTGGACAAAGGACGGCCCGCCGGACCCGTGACTGCACGGGCGGTGGGCCGGACCTTTGACCGGCTCCACCTGGTGCAGATCGATTCAGTCAACGTGCTCGCCCGCAGCCACTACCTGCCGTTCTTTTCCCGGCTCGGAAACTACGACCGCGCCATTTTGCATCGGATGGCCTCCACGCATCCGCGCAGGATGACTGAGTACTGGGCACACGAAGCCAGCTTTATCCGGCCGGACCACTTTCCGGACCTGCTGCTGTGGCAGAACCGGAAATGGGTCGGCGCAGCAGGCATGGACCCGGAGCTGCGGACCGGCGTCGCCGCCAGGATCCTTGACGAGCTCGCGAAGGGAAGACCCCTCACCGCCGCCGAGCTCACCGCACGGATCGGGCACGTCGAGGACCGCCGCACGGACAACTGGGGCTGGAACTGGAACGCAGTAAAACGCGTCCTGGAGCATCTCTTCGAAGACGGGCTCGTCTCGGCTTCCTCCCGGACGGAACAGTTCGAGCGCCGCTATACGCTCACCGCCAAGGTCTATTCAGCGTTCGACGGCGGGGGAGGGGCACACGCTGACCCTGCGGCGGCGATGGACCGGCTTATCGACGCCGCGGCCCGGGCCCACGGCATTGGCACCGTGCGCTGTTTTTCGGACTACTTCCGCACGCCCCTGCGGGCGGCCGCCATCGCGGTGGAGAACCTGGTTGAACTCGGAACCCTTGAACACGTCTCGGTCCGGGGCTGGAACAGGCCGGTCTACCGTCACGTCGAGTCACGGCTTCCCCGGAAGGCAACCGGACGGGCGCTGCTGAGCCCCTTTGACTCGCTTGTCTTCGAGCGCCGGCGGCTGGAAGAGCTATTCGGCTTCCACTACAGGATTGAGATCTACACCCCGGAGGCCAAACGGCGGTTCGGTTATTACGTCCTGCCTTTCCTTCTGCGGGATAGCATCGTGGCGCGCGTGGACCTCAAAGCTGACAGGGCGGCCGGGCTACTGCTGGCGAGGGCTGCGCACGCCGAGCCGGACGCGCCCGCGGACACCGCCGTCGAACTCGCCGCGGAACTGCACCTCATGGCCGAATGGCTGGGGCTCGACGCGGTGGTCGTTTCGCCCGCAGGGGACCTGGCGCCGTCCCTTGCCGAGGCAGTCGCAGCCTGCGGAACGGGACTATCAGCTCTCAGGGAACAGACGTAACTTGCCGTGCGTGTCTCCCGTAGACTGAACACGCCAGAATTCGGCAGCTTGAGACTGGGAGCAACTTCACGTGGCATCACTTATCGAAAAACTTCTCCGTACGGGTGACAAAAAAACCCTGAGGCAACTGAGGAACTATGCCGATTCCATCAATGCCCTGGAGAGCTCTTTCCAGACCTTCACGGACGCCGAACTGCGCGAAGAAACCGACCGGCTCCGGGGACGCCACCAAGACGGCGAAAAGTTGGATGACCTCCTGCCGGAGGCCTTCGCCGCCGTCCGTGAAGCGTCCTCACGAACACTGGGAATGCGCCACTTTGACGTCCAGCTGATGGGTGGCGCCGCCCTGCACCTCGGCAACATCGCCGAAATGAAGACCGGTGAAGGCAAGACGCTCGTGGCCACTGCTCCGGCCTACCTCAACGCCCTCGCCGGCAACGGCGTCCACGTCATCACCGTGAACGACTACCTCGCCGAATACCAGTCAGACCTAATGGGCCGCGTCTACCGCTTCCTCGGCCTGACCAGCGGTTGCATCCTGTCCAACCAGGACCCCGCTGTGCGCCGCGAACAGTACGCGGCAGACATCACTTACGGCACCAACAACGAATTCGGCTTCGACTACCTGCGCGACAACATGGCGTGGGACAAGTCGGAACTCGTCCAGCGCGGCCACCATTTCGCGATCGTTGACGAAGTTGACTCCATCCTCATTGACGAGGCCCGCACCCCGCTCATCATTTCCGGTCCGGCCCAGGGCGACACGAACCGCTGGTACAGCGAGTTCGCCAGAGTGGTCCTGCGGCTCAAGCCCGAGACAGACTACGAGGTTGACGAGAAGAAGCGCACCGTGGGTGTGCTCGAGGCAGGCATCGAGAAGGTTGAGGACTACCTCGGCATCCACAACCTCTACGAGTCGGCCAACACTCCGCTGATCGGCTTCCTTAACAACGCCATCAAGGCCAAGGAACTCTTCAAGCGGGACAAGGACTACGTCATCCTCGACGGCGAAGTGCTGATCGTTGATGAGCACACGGGCCGCATCCTGGCGGGTCGGCGCTACAACGAGGGCATGCACCAGGCGATCGAGGCCAAGGAAGGCGTCGAGATCAAGGCGGAGAACCAGACCCTCGCCACGGTGACGCTGCAGAACTACTTCCGTATGTACGACAAGCTTTCCGGCATGACGGGTACTGCGGAGACCGAAGCCGCAGAGTTCATGGGCACCTACAAGCTCGGAGTGGTGGCCATTCCCACCAACCGGGACATGCAGCGCATCGACCAGTCGGACCTCGTCTACAAGAACGAGGCCGTCAAGTTCGACGCCGTCGTCAAGGACATTGCTGAACGGCATGAAAAGGGCCAGCCGGTCCTGGTGGGAACCACCAGCGTGGAAAAGAGCGAATACCTCTCCCGGCTGCTGGCCAAGGAAGGCATCCGGCACGAGGTCCTGAACGCGAAGAACCACGCCCGGGAAGCCGCGATCGTCGCGCAGGCGGGCCGTAAGGGCGCCGTGACCGTAGCCACGAACATGGCCGGTCGCGGCACCGACATCATGCTGGGCGGAAACGCTGAATTCACCGCGGTAGCCGAGCTGGCGGCCAAGGGACTGGATCCGGAGGAGAACTCGGAAGAGTACGAGGCCGCGTGGCCTGCGGCCTTCGAAGCGGCCAAACAGGCTGTCAAGGATGAGCACGAGGAAGTCCTGAACCTGGGCGGCCTGTACGTCCTGGGCACCGAACGCCACGAGTCCCGCCGCATCGACAACCAGCTCCGGGGACGTTCCGGACGCCAGGGGGATCCCGGCGAGTCCCGGTTCTACCTGTCCTTGACCGATGACCTGATGCGCCTCTTCAATTCGGGCGCAGCCGAACGGCTCATGAACAGTTCCGTTCCGGACGACGTCGCGCTGGAATCCAAGCTGGTATCCAGGGCCATCGCCTCGGCCCAGGGCCAGGTCGAAGGCCGCAACGCGGAACAGCGCAAGAACGTCCTCAAGTACGACGACGTCCTCAACCGCCAGCGCGAAGCCATCTATGGGGACCGCCGCCGCATCCTCGAGGGCGACGACCTCCACGAGAAGGTTCAGTTCTTCCTGGAGGACACCATCACGGCCCTCATTGACGAAGCGACGGCCGAAGGCACCGGGGACGACTGGGACTTCAACCAGCTCTGGACGAACCTGAAGACGCTTTACCCCGTGAGCGTCACATCCCACGACGTCATCGACGAAGCTGGCGGGAAATCCCGGATCACAGTGGACTTCCTGAAGGAAGAGATTCTTTCCGACGCCCGCCTGGTCTACCAGGCCAGGGAACAGGCCATCGGCTCCGAGAGCATGCGCGAACTGGAACGCCGCGTTGTGCTGTCCGTGATCGGCCGGAAGTGGCAGGAACATCTCTACGAAATGGACTACCTGAAGGAAGGTATCGGCCTGCGGGCCATGGCACAGCGTGATCCGCTCGTGGAGTACCAGCGGGAGGGATTCATCATGTTCCAGGCCATGATGGAGGCGATCCGCGAAGAAAGTGTGGGCTTCCTGTTCAACCTTGAGGTCGAAGTGACTCGCGCGGAGGACGTTGTGGTTGCCGACGGCGCCGGGGAACACACGGAGCACCATGAGCCGCAGATCCGGGCGGCCGGGCTGGAAGCTCCGGAAAAGCCTGCCCAGCTGCAGTACACGGCACCGGGCGAAGACGGCGCCAGCCAGACGCGCGTTGAGGCCAGGTCGTCGGGACGTTCAGGCAATCCGGCGAAGGCGGCGGCCCAGGACGGAGCCCGGAAGCCGGCTCCGAAGAAGAAAAAGCGCTAGGAAATTGACGGCTGCCGGGGCGGTAGCACCGTAAAGACGCGTGAGGATCGGAACCAAGGTTCCGGTCCTCACGCGTATCTGCTTCTGAACACTCCTGACCCACTCCTGTACGCAAGGCCGGGTGGCGGGACCGCGCCCTTCGTGACACCAGTCAGCCGATCTCCAGCGCCGTGATCCGCCACACCTGGTTGCTGCGTTCCAGCCTGACGGCGACTGCCCGGACCCTCAGCTCATCCACCACGACGGCGCTGGCCTCGTAGATTCCGTCGGCGACTTCGCAGGCGCGGACAGACCGGACGGCAGGATTCCTGTGCAGGCGTCCTGCTGTTGGCGAGGACCCTGCCGCAAGCCGGCGGGTCAATGCGGCGCGGTGCTGCAGCGAGGCCAGGCAGTGTTGGTCAAGGCGGCGTGAAAGTTGCTGGATGGGACGCGTTCCGGCCAAGACTTCGACGGCGGCCTGCACGGTTCCTCGTGTGATCGCGCAGACTTCCCTGTTTTCGCCCGCCATCTGAAGGATGCGCCGGGCTTCAGGGGCTTCACGGCCTTCACGTAGGGCGGCGGCGGGCCGGGACGCCGGCGCAGCGTAAGCCTGAGGCGGCTCCGGGGAAGGAGTAGCCCCGTCCGGGACTGCTGCCAGCCTGCGGACCGGTGAAGGGCCGGGGGCGGGGCGTTCCGCTGCCGCTGATGAGGGGACCAGATGCAATGCGCTCATGACGTTTCCTCTGATTGAGATCGGATTTCTGAAAATTGCGGGTTGCAGGCTGCGGGTTCAGGTCGTGGACGGCGGCTTAAGGACTTGTCCCGGCAGGAGGAGGCCAGGGTTGTCTCCTATGACAGCCCGGTTGGCCTCATACCAGCGGGGCCACGCCACTGCGATGTCCAGGTCAGAGGCGGAGGAGCCGCCCAGGTGCCTTGCCGCAATGCTCCAGAGCGAGTCCCCGGCCATCACGGTGACGGTCCCGGTTTCGTCAATGGGCTGCTGGCGGGCCGACCTCGCGGGGTGTGCGGCCAACGGCCCCGGGCTCACGACGGGGGCATTCGGCTTCCACCCTGGATCGATTCCGCCGGGGCCCGGAGTGGCCCTCGGAGCTGCCTGATCCGTGGGTGCCCAATCCGCTGCAACGGCCGGGGCAGATGTCGGACCCCATCGCGGGTCTGTAGTCTCCGGAGCGGCATGGGCAAGCGGTGCGCCAAGGAGCTGCAGTCCGACTGCGGCCAGGGCGAGCCGGCGCATGAAAACCGGGCTGAACTTTCCGGTGATTTCCGCCGCCCGTCTGTTGCCCGCCCGCTCAAGAGCGGCGGACGCCAGCGCGATCAACATCGACAAAATCCACCAGGCCACAATGATGAGCCCTGTTGTGTTGGCGACAAAGCCGAGGAGGTCTTCGACGTCCAACGACTGCGCCCGCGCAGAGGACCGTTGCCAGCGCTCCACTTGCGACGCCCCCGTTGCCGCCAGGAAAGTGCCGAGAAGAAGAATTGCCACTGCCAGCGTTGCGTCCGAGCCGAGCAACCTGTCGCGTGAAACGTCCATGACCCCGTCCTTATGACCGTTTGATGCAGTTTGGTGTTGTTTGATACATCTAGATCAAGTTTGACCCCACCTTCAGAATTTTGTCCAGTAAATTGTTTTTATCCCCCGGCGACGGTGCGCGAATTGACCCTGGCAGGGCGCGGGCCTAGATTTGCGGCATGCGTTGGGATGCATTGTTTGAAGACATGGAGGCGCAGATGGCCTCCGTGGACCGGCTGGAGCTTGAGTCGGAAATCGCCGAGCGGTCGCGGGCGGACGTCGCGGGTATGGGGTTGGCGGACAGGCTGCGCGCATCCATGGGCCTCATAGTGGCTGTCCACCTGGGATCGGGAACCGTGTTTGAGGGGACGCTTGGCCATGTGGGAGCAGAGAGCCTTGTGCTCAACGACCATCGTCACCAGGTGCTGATTCCATTTGCATCCGTGTCCCGATACAACGGCCTGGGGCGGTTCGCTATGGCGGAGCCGTCATCAGTGAGGCGGAAACTGGGGCTGGCCAGCGCACTTCGTGGCTTGGCGCGTGACAGGGCTGATGTGGCGGTAACCCTTGGAGGCGCCACACAAGAAGCGGCAGGACTGAACGGCGTCATCGATCGGGTGGGCCGGGACTACTTCGATCTGGCCCTTACCCGGCCGGGAGAAGTCCGTCGCGCCGCCAATGTCAGCCAGGTCGCGTCCGTGCCCTTTTCCTCGCTCGGTGCCCTGCGGTCCGTCCGCGGCTCGGAGTTCTGACAGCATTCGGGGTGCACACGCGCCGTCGCCGGCCCGGTTGTCACCAACCAGAGGGACTTACGTGGCGAGACTGCCTCAGACCGACTTGGACTTTGCTTCCTGGATCACGCGGTCTGCCTCGGCGTAACGCTCTTCGATGTACTGTTCCAGCATCTTTTCTTCAACACGCCATTGTCCGCGTCCGCCCACCTGGATGGCCTTCAGTTCGCCGCTTCGCACGAGCGCATAGGCCGCCGGGGAGTTGATCTGCAGTTGTTCGGCTACGTCTGCGAGGGTGAGGAAGCGGGGCATGCTTCTATTTTGCCACCATTGTTGTCGAATGACGGGGTTATCCACAGTTTGGTGTTGTTTGATGCTGTGACTTTCGGTCCGGCCGTTTTGCCGTAAGAATGAGGGAGCCCGGCGCGTAAACGAGTTCCGTCGGCACCGAGGGGGGAGCGGTACGTGAGTGGAGCAGCGACGACGACGGCAAGCAGGCTGAAGAAGCCGTCTTGGAAGGATCCGCGGCTTTTGCTCGGATTCCTGCTGGTCCTGGCTTCCGTTGCCGGCGTTGTGACGCTGGTCGGTGCCGCCGACCGGACTACCGAGGTGTTCGCGGCCAAAGGACCGATTGCCGTAGGGGAGAAACTCACCCCGGAGAACGTTAACCGGGTGAAAGTCAGGCTCGGCGACGTCGAACCGCACTACGTCACCGCTGAGGCCGGACTTCCCGAAGGCATGGTTGCAGTCCAGAGAATTGGCCCGGACCAGCTGGTGCCAAGGGACAGCCTTGGCAAGCCCGACTCCCTGGACCGCAAACCGGTAGCCATCACTATCGACGAGGCCCTGCCGGAGCAGGCGGCCGCCGGTTCGCGGGTGGATGCCTGGGTGGCGCTGCCGGATGCCCGCAACGGGTTCAGTGAGCCGACGCTGCTGCTTCCGGGAGCCGAGATCGCGGAAGTTACCCCGGGTTCGACCACACTCGGATCTTCGCGGTCCACGGTGGTCATGGTGCTTGTCACGGACGAGCAGATGCCCAGACTGCTGGGTGCCCAGGCGAACAAGGCCAAGATCTCCGTGGTCTGGAACCCGGGCGGCGGAACACCATGAGCATTCCGGTGGTCACGGTGGGGCAATCCCGGGAGGACCTGGTGGGAGGCCTGGAACGTCTTCATGGACCGGTCACGGTGGTGAGGAGGTGCTCCGAACTGACTGAGCTCCTGGCCGCCTGCCAGAGCGGTCTTGCCCGGGCAGCCGTCGTCGCGGAAGGGAGCGACGAGCTGACTGCTTCGCTGGTCGATCGACTCACCGCCGTGGGCGTCGTGATCGTTGCGTTGACGGATAGCTCAACCGAAACGGCGAGGCTGACGGCGATCGGCGTGACGGTTGCCCCGGCCGGCGTGGACTCGGCGGCACTCGCGGCCAGGATCTCGGGCGCGGTTGCCCAGTGGGCCCGTCCCGGGTCGCTTCAGGCAGGGGGCAGCGGCTTTGCAGACACGGGTGCAGCCATCCGGACCCTGCCGGGTGAACGTGAAGAGGATGACGTCCCGGCGGAGCCGGCCGGTACCGGACAGATCATCAGCGTCTGGGGTCCCGCAGGCTCTCCCGGCCGGACGTTGGTGGCCGCCAACATGGCCGGTGAACTGGCCGCCGCGGGCAACTCAGTGCTCCTGGTCGACGCTGACAGCTACGGAGCAAGCGTGGCGGGACTGCTGGGGCTGTTGGACGAATCCGCAGGTCTGGCCCAGGCCTGCCGGCTGGCCGATCTCGGGCAACTCGACGCCGGCGCGTTGCTGAAGGTTGCGACGCCCGTCGCCCTCAAATCGGGAACGCTCAGGGTGCTTACCGGGATCACGCGCGCGGACCGGTGGACCGAGTTGCGTGCGTCGGCCCTCGGTGTGGTTTTTGAGAAAGCACGTGAGGTTGCGGACTACGTCGTTGTGGATACCGGATTCTGCCTGGAGGCAGACGAAGAGCTCAGCTTTGACACCATGGCTCCACGAAGGAACGCCGCCACCCTCAGGAGCCTCGAAGTCGCGGACACTGTCTATGCCGTGGGTTCGGCCGACTCCATCGGCGTGCCCCGGCTCGTCCGGGGTCTTTCCGAGCTTGAGGCAGCGGTTCCCCAGGCGTCACCGCGGGTGATCCTGAACAAGGTCCGTGCTTCGGCCGCCGGACGCTTTCCGGAACGCCAGCTCCGGGATGCGTGGGAAAGGTACGGGCCTGCGGAGGGTATCGCCGCCTTCCTTCCCTCTGACGCTGCAGCAAGCGACGCGGCGCTGTTGTCCGGGAGCCTCTTGCTGGAAACCGCCCCCGAGTCCGGGCTGCGCCTGGCCATTGCCGAATTAGTTTGTGCACCTGTCCAGCAAAAGCGCCGATCCTCTATGTTTTCTTCCACAGCGAAGCGTCACCTAAAGGGCTAGGCTCACCATAAGGGCTGCAAAGAGGCAGCTATGAATTTGTGATGGAGGCGTTTGTCGATGTCGTCTGGGTCCAGCGTGGAGGATCAGTCCGTTTTGCTCGGAGCCCGTGAAGGGTACTTCGGAGACTACTACGAGCACCTTCCGGAGGAAGATTTCCGGGCCTATTCACCGGACGTCCTGGCCGCCCGCGCCGAAACCCACCGCGAGGTTGCGGCTGTCCGCGTGCCGGGCACGGCCAACATCAGGATCGTTGACGAAGCGGACTGCAGTGTTGTGTATATCGTCACGGACGACATGCCGTTCCTGGTGGACTCCGTCAATGCCGAGCTCGTGCGGCAGAACTCTGCCATCCACCTTGTCCTCCACCCGCTGTTTGTCGTCACCCGCAACCGGGAGAGCGCGCAGCTGGCAAAAGTGGACAGGGTGCCGTCCAGCATCGGCATTTCCAGCGGCGACACTGCGGCGATGCCGAGCCTGTCACACCTGATTGCCCAAGGCGACAACGCCTCCCATATGGAATCGTGGATCGCGGTCGAGATCGGCCCTGCCAGCGAGGAATCCCATGGGCGGCTGATTGAAGGTATTGAACGTGTCCTGGGGGACGTCCGGGCGGCCGTAGAGGACTGGCCGAAGATGCGCAACAAGGCGCTGCAGATCGCACAGGACCTCGACAACGTGGCCAACCCCTCACAGATCGAGGAACTGCGCCAGGCCCAGGAGCTTCTTCGATGGCTCGACGACGGCAACTTCACCTTCCTCGGTTACCGGGAATATGACCTCGTCAACGAATCAGGCGAGGACGTCCTGGAACTGCGGGAAGAAAGCGGCCTCGGCCTGCTCCGCAGCGGCGCCGAAGGACACCACGTCCAGCACCTCACCGTTGCGGGTCGCAAGAAGGCGCGCGAGAAGCGCGCGTTGGTCATCACCAAAGCTAATTCCCGCTCCACCGTGCACCGCCCGGCGTACCTCGATTACATTGGGGTCAAGAGCTTCGACGCTGCCGGAAACGTCAACGGTGAGCAGCGGTTCATCGGGCTCTTCGCCACCAGTGCCTACGCGGGCTCTGTCAGGAACATCCCTGTTGTCCGCGAGAAGGTGGAGGCCGTGCTGCGCAGCGCCGGGTTCCCGCCGCACTCCCATTCAGGCAAGGACCTGCTGGGTATCCTTGAGACCTACCCCCGGGATGAGCTGTTCCAGATCGAGGTTTCCGACCTCGCTGCGACAGCCACCGGAATCCAGCGGCTGCAGGAACGGCGGCGCACCCGGCTGTTCCTGAGGCCCGATATCTACGGCCGGTTCATGTCCGCCCTGGTGTACCTTCCCCGCGACCGGTACACAACGAACGTGCGCCTCCGCATCGAGCAGGAACTCCGCGAGACCTTCCACGCCGTCTCCATTGACTACGAAGCCAGGATGACCGAATCGGCGCTGGCAAGGCTGTTCTTCCGGATCCGGCTGCCGAAGGATGCAGACGTCAGCGACGTCAACGTCGAGGAGCTGGAGAAGAGGCTTGTCCGGGCTGCGCGTTCATGGAGCGAAGGGATCACGGAAGTGCTGCGGGACAGCGGTGCCGGTGGTGACAACAAGGGACTTGCCTCGGCCTGGGCCGAAGCCTTCCCCGTCAGCTACCGCGTGGACTACGAGGTCGAGGACGCACTCGCGGACATCGAGCGGTTCGAGAAGTACGGATCATCTGCTGAACTGGCTGAAAGGGGCACGCACGAGAGGCCCGGCGTCCATGTGTACCTTCCCGAGGGGGCAGGAGCCACGCTTGAAGAGGATGCCCGGGTCAAGCTTTACATGCTCGAGCCGAAGAGCCTCAGCCAGATCCTGCCGTACTTCCATAACCTTGGCCTTGAAGTGCTCGATGAGCGGCCCTTTGAAATCGAGACGGCGGACAAACGGGACTTCTTCCTGTACGACCTGGGACTGAAGTACCCGCCCGGCGTGGCTCCCCTCGCCACAGGCCAGCTGTTGGCGGACGCCTTCGGCGCCGCCGTTTCCGGTGACGTCGAGTCGGACAGCTTTGACCGTCTGGTCCTGCGCGAAGGCATGCACTGGCGCCAGATTGTGGTCCTCCGCGCCTACGCGAAGTACATGCGCCAGATGGGCAACACGAATTCATTTGGATTCATTGCCGACACGCTGCTGGCCAATCCCGAGGTGACCCGTTCGCTGGGCGCGCTGTTCGCGGCGCGCTTTGACCCCGCACTTGAGGACGACGTCCGTACCGAGCGCCAGGCAACCGTCCGCGCCGAGCTGGCAGCTGCCATTGAACAGGTAGCCACCCTCGACGCCGACCGCGTGCTCCGTACTTTTGCCAACCTCATCGAGGCCACACTCCGGACCAACTTCTACCAGCAGAAGCCGTACCTGAGCTTCAAACTAAACCCGGCCGCGATCGACGGGCTGGCCTACCCCCGGCCAATGTTTGAGATCTGGGTGTACTCGCCCCGGGTCGAGGGTGTGCACCTGCGCTTCGGCAAGGTGGCCCGCGGCGGGCTTCGCTGGTCGGACCGGCGGGAGGACTTCCGCACCGAAATCCTTGGCCTTGTCAAGGCGCAGACCGTCAAGAACGCCGTTATTGTGCCCACCGGCGCCAAGGGCGGATTCTTTGCCAAGCAGCTCCCCGACCCTGCGGCGGACCGGACAGCCTGGATGGCCGAAGGCGTCGAGAGCTACAAGACATTCATCCGCGGCCTGCTGGACCTGACGGACAACCTGATCACCACCCCTGACGGAGAAGCAGTCGTTCCGCCGTCCGACGTCGTCCGCTATGACGACAACGACAATTACCTTGTTGTCGCCGCAGACAAGGGAACCGCAACGTTTTCGGACATCGCAAACGGGCTCTCGGCGGAATACGGCTTCTGGCTGGGGGATGCCTTCGCTTCCGGCGGCTCTGTGGGCTACGACCACAAGGCCATGGGGATCACCGCCCGCGGGGCGTGGGAATCGGTCAAGCGACACTTCAGCGAACTTGACCTGGACACCCAGTCGGAACCGTTCACCGTGGTGGGCGTGGGCGACATGTCCGGGGACGTCTTTGGCAACGGAATGCTGCTTTCCAGGCACATTCGGCTGCTGGCGGCGTTTGACCACCGCCACATCTTCCTGGATCCGAATCCCGATGAGGCCGCATCCTTTGCGGAGCGACAGAGGCTCTTCGATCTGCCCCGGTCCTCCTGGGACGACTACGACAAGGGCCTCATCAGCGAAGGCGGCGGCGTCTTTGGCCGGCAGGCAAAATCCATTCCCGTGTCCGGGCAAGTGCGGGCGGCCCTTGGCCTGCCGGACGGCACCACCGAACTCAGCCCTCCGGAACTCCTTCGTGCCATTCTCCTGGCGCCCGCGGACCTGCTGTACAACGGCGGCATCGGCACATACGTCAAGGCAAGCACAGAAACGCATGCTGAGGTGGGGGACAAAGCCAACGACGCCATCCGCGTCGACGGCCGCGACCTTCGTGTCAAGGTGGTCGGAGAAGGCGGGAACCTGGGCATGACCCAGCGCGGACGCATTGAAGCCGCACTTCAGGGAGTCATCCTGAATACCGACGCCATCGACAACTCCGCCGGCGTTGACTGCTCGGACCATGAGGTCAACATCAAGATCTTTGTGGACCGGATGGTGGCGGCGGGCAAGATCGACACCGCAGAGCGGGCGGACTTCCTTGCATCCATGACGGACGAAGTGGGGCGGCTGGTACTGGAGGACAACATTGACCAGAACATCCTGCTGCTCAATGACCGCATCCGTGTGGCGGAGTGGAGCCCCAGCTACGAACGGCTGATGGACTGGCTGGAGAAATCCGCCGACCTCAAGCGCGACCTTGAGGCCCTGCCCACTACTGAGACGCTCAGGGAACGCCTGGCCCAGGGCCAAGGGCTGACCTCGCCGGAGCTGTCAGTGCTGGCGGCTTACGCGAAGATCGAACTCGCAACTGCACTGCGGGAGAGCGATCTCGCCGACGACCCCTGGTTCAGGCAGACGCTTCGTGCCTACTTCCCCGAGCAACTCCGGGAAAGGTTCGACGCCGAGCTCGACACTCATCCGCTGCGGCGCGAGATCATCGCCACTGTCGTGGCCAACGACATGATCAACCTGGGCGGCATCACGTTTGCGTTCCGCACCATTGAAGAGACATCAGCTAATGAAGCCGCCGTTGCCAAGGCGTTCGTGGCCCTTCGCGAAGTCTACGAGCTGGACATTATGGTCGGCGAGCTCAATGAACTGCCGGCGTCCTTCCCCACGGAACACTGGAGCACGGTGCACCTGGACATTCGGCGGCTGCTGGACCGGGCCGTCCGGTGGGTCCTCAGCCAGGGTGGCGCCTCCCGGCCGATCTCGGAGATCGTAGACGAGTTCAAGCCGCTGATGGATCCGATGCGCGCCCGCCTTCTCGATTATCTGCGCGGCGACGACCGTGTCCGCGTGTCCGAGTGGCTGGAAAAGGCCCGCAGCTGGGACCTTCCGGAGGATCTCGCCCATCGCTGGGCGGAACTGTTCGAAAGCTTCGTGCTGCTGGACATTGCCAAGATCGCCCACAACAACCCGGAGCCCGTGGAAAGCATCGCGCATGTCTACTACACGGTGTTCGACCGCTTCCACGTGGACTCCCTGCTGGAGCGGATCACCAAGCTGCCGAGGCGGGACCGCTGGCAGGCGCTGGCCCGCGCTGCGTTGCGGGATGACCTCTACTCCACGATTTCGGACATTACGACGTCGGTCCTTGAGTCGACGTCGCCCGGAGCCCCGGCAGAGGACCGCGTTGTGAACTGGGAAGGCCAGAACGCCGAACAGCTGGACCGTGCCAGGAGCATGTTTGAAGAGGTCAACTCGCTTGAAGCGGACGATATGGCATCACTGTCGGTAGCATTGAGGCTCTTGAGGTCAATCGTCCGGCGTTAGGGATTCGTTCCAAGCGCCGAATCTGGAGGTGTAGTGGCAATCTTTACGGACCCCATCAGGGAACACGCTGATTTCGGGCCGGGGGATGCCGAGTGGCTGCACCTCCTGGTGGGCGACTGGCAGATGGTCGCCGACCTCGCCTTCGCGGACCTGGCCCTGTGGTTCCCGCATCCTGAGTTCGGCTACGTGGCCCTGGCCCACGTCCGCCCTTCCACCACGCATACGGTGTTCCACGCCGATTTCGTGGGGGAGGGGATCAGGTCGGACCTGCAACCGCTTGTGGACAAGGCCTGGAGCAGCCGCACCATTGAGCGCTCGAGCGAAACCAACTGGAGCAGCGACATGGCGCTTCGGGTTGAAGCTGTCCCCATGGTGCGGAACGGCCGGACGCTGGCCGTCGTGACCACGCACATGGACCTGTCGAGTTCACGGATGCCGTCCAGGCTGGAACTGACGTACAGGCAATGTGCCTACGACTTGCTGCGGATGGGAACCCTTGGACTGTGGCCCGATTTCGCCTCGCCCACCGGGTCCCGCCGTGGGGCTCCCCGCGTGGGCGATGGTCTGATCCGGCTTGATGCAGACGGGATTGTGCAGTACGCCAGTCCGAACGGCGTCTCGGCATTCCGACGCCTGGGTGATGGTGAATCCCTCGAGGGCAGGTCGCTGGCCGAAGTCACGGCTGGATTGTTGCGGGATCGCCGCATGGTAGATGAAACGTTACCCCTGGTGGTGACGGGACGTATGCCGTGGCGCAGCGAAATTGAATCCCGCGGAGTCAGCCTGTCACTTCGGGCCATCCCCTTGCGCGATGAGCAGCAGAGGTTCGGGGCGCTGGTGCTTTGCCGTGATGTCTCCGAGCTCCGGCGCCGGGAAATGGAACTGGTGACGAAGGACGCCACCATCCGGGAGATCCACCACCGGGTGAAGAACAATTTGCAGACTGTTGCAGCGTTGCTGCGCATGCAGTCACGCCGGATGGTCAGTGATGAGGCCAAACAAGGCCTCGAGCAGGCCATGCGAAGAGTTGCAACGATCGCCCTCGTCCACGAGACGCTGTCCCAGGGCTTGACGCAAAGCGTCGACTTCGATGAACTGATCGGCCGGCAGTTCCGGCTCTCCGCAGAGGTCGCCTCCCCGTCGCAGCAGGTCAAGACTGCCAGGTCCGGCCTGTTCGGTGAGCTGCCGAGCGACTTTGCCACTCCGCTTGCCCTGGTCATCAACGAACTGGTGACGAACGCCGTCGAACACGGGTTGGAGGGGCGAACCGGTACTGTCTGGCTCCTGGCCGACCGGTCGGAGGGCGACGACGGCGACGAGTTCCTGACCGTGACAGTTGCCGATGACGGTGTCGGGCTTCCGGACACGCCCCATGTGGAAGGCCTGGGACTGCAGATCGTCAGAACCCTCGTCACCAGCGAACTCGGCGGGAGCATTCAGTGGAAGCCCCGCGAGGGGGGCGGCACTGCGGTGCAGATCGTCTTGAACCTGCAGAAACGGTGACGCCAGCCACTGAAGGCCAGGCAGCTTAAAAGGGAAGGTAGCTCAAAAGAGAAGGCGGCCGCGGACTGTGAAGTCCGCGGCCGCCTTTTTGCTGGCCCTGTGGCCGGAGTTATCCGTTAGGAAGCCCGGCGGGCGCGCGCTGCGCGGCGCTTAAGAGCCCGGCGTTCGTCTTCGCTCATTCCGCCCCAGACGCCGGCGTCCTGTCCCGATTCGAGGGCCCACTGAAGGCACGTGTCCACCACCGGGCAGCGGCGGCATACGCTCTTGGCCTCCTCGATCTGCAGGAGAGCAGGCCCGGTGTTTCCTACCGGGAAGAACAGCTCCGGGTCCTTGTCGAGGCACGCTGCGCGGTTACGCCAATCCATGCTGATCAGTCACTCCATTCCTGGGAACTCGCTAAAGACCTCTTGTGAAAATATTCACTAGAGGCTACATAAGAAAGGGACCCTGCCGGGTCCCCTTGGTCATCTGAATTAAGCGTGTCATGTTAACGCTGTGTAAACAAGGGGTAATCGTCCAAGAAGTGCCTCTTAAGCGTGAGCGATACGTCACATAGGTCGCCGTCGCCCTCCCCGGTGTCGACTATGTCCGGTATGGTGCCAGTGTGTCAAGACCCCCAGAGGACCACTCCGACCCCAGCCTTGAGCCCCGCGTGCCCGGCTCCACTGACGGTTCGGGAACATCTCCGAGTCCTTCGTCCCCGGAAGTCCGGGCCACCCGACCGCCGGCTGTCACAGTCCTGTCGCTGATTGTGGGCGCTGAAGCAACCGCCCTGCTTGTGGCTGCGGCCTGGTATGCCATCCAACTGGTCACGGGGGCACCCGTCTTGTCATTCTGGGGTGCTGTTTTCACTTTGGCGCTCCTGCTTTCCTTTGCGGCCTGGCTGTATGCCGTTGCCTATTTTCTGTTCCGGGGATTCCGCTGGCCACGGGCGGGGGCCCTGGTGGCCCAGTTGTTTGTCCTGACGATCGGGTTTCCGACACTCACCGGTGGTTACATTGCTGCCGGATTCGCCATGCTGGTTCCGGCCGTCGTGGCCGTAGTCCTGTTGTTTAACAAGGGCGTGATCAGATTTGCTTCGCGCGCCGGCGGGGCGCCCCCGGCGCTGTGATCGGTAGCCCGGGCGCGGCCAGCTGAACGGCTGTTCCCCGGCCCTCGGCAATGAGCACGGCTCTCCCTGCCGGAGGGTTGGGTTCCACCTCAAAGCGAACGCCGAAGAAATCCCCGTCCAGCATGGTCCGCGGCGCGATGAGGATTCCGTTTCCCTGGCCGCGGGCTTGAGCGGCGAGAGGTACGCGCTGGGCGAGTGACGGGCTGAACCCCGCCGTCAGTATGCCCGTCAACCCCAGCCCATGCAGGGCCGCGAGATGCCGGCCGGCTTCCAGTGACAGCATGTCCGCATCATCCACGAGCAGTATCGAGTCTTTATCGAGCCGGCCGGCGTCAGCGCGCGCCATCACCTCCGCCCAATAACTGGCGACGTCATCTTCCGGGCCGGGAAAGAGCCAGCCGGAAACGTCAGGGTTCAGGAGTGGAATGGTTGTCAGCAGGGAACTCTTGCCGGACGCTGGACCCCCCAGAACCGGCAAAATGGTTGCAGGCTGAAGACGTACAGCTGCCGGGATGAGTTCGTCACCGCCAATACCGACGATGATCTTGCGGTTCTTGTTTCCGCCCCGGAGGGCAGCCGCCGTGCCTCCGGATGACGCGGAATGGCACTCGATACGTGCCAGGACCTCGGGTGCACCTATGCGCGTAGGCAGGGCTTCGATTCTGAATGGCCTGACAGCGGGTTCCTTGACCAGTGCTGCGTCTGCCCATCCTGTTGGGGGTGGATCATAAAACTGGGCCACCGATCCCGCGCTGCCTGTCAGCGGGCCGAAGACTACCGCCCGTCCGCGGAGCCGCGTGACGTCCGGCAGCCGAGGCCACGCAAGGCGGCCTTCGTCGGTGGAGCCTGTTGGAAAGTATGCCCGGTTGGGGACGGACGCGAAAAAGCGGGCTGTGACAACCTCCCGGTCGCCGGCAATGAGCACCGTCACGCCCGCCTTGGCGCCATCCCGGACGATGTCCTGGACCAGGTCTTCGGCCCAGGCCAGCGGCCCGGCCCGGAGCGACGAAACCCATGAGCCCCAGCCGCCAAGCACCAGAACAATAGGCGGCGCAACTTCTTTCGCCGGCCGGTTGAGCCGCAGGGACATTTCGAGGGCAATGCGTTCCAGGATCCGAACAGCCCGGCGGAGTTCATGTGGTCCGGCGGCCGCGCCCACCCGCGGCTGGGAGTCGGCGGAGCTTAATAAGTTTCCCGCGTCGAGGAGGTAGACGTGGGACTCCACGTCATGCCCGATCAGTTGCTGCAATGCCAGGTCCAAGGCTTCGTCCACTCCGCTCCCTGTGGAGCCGATGAATCCCAGATGGCCATGGTCGGAGGGCAACCACGTCAGCGGGGACACCCGCTGCCGGTCCGGCTCGTCAATCAGCCCCATCTCTACGGTCCAGGCGCCGGGCGTGGATCCGCAGGTGGCTGCGGTCTTGGGAAGGGCGACCTGCGCGGGTAACGGCGGTGCTACGGGGCGGCGTGGCGCAACGCATCCCATACCGTCCCAGAGATTCACCAGCGATTCAACAAGGGGACCAGCTGCCTCGGCCGGCGAAGTAGGCCTGCCAGCGTATTGTCCGTCGTCGTCCGGCGCCGACGTGCCGGAAGCCTCCGCTGCGAGGCGGACCCGGACCGCGGAAGTGTTCCCCGCGGCACTGGCGCCAGCGAGAGACGCGGTCTGGAACTCGACCGGGTCCTCCGTTCCGCGGGCGAGGTAGGCGCGGCCGGGACTGCCCACCCCGATGCCGGCGGCGACCCGGGAATTGATGATGTCGACCGATTCCATCTCGGACTGGACGCGCAGCGCAATACTGCTCGTGACATTTGCACGGATGTCAGCTGTGAGGGCCCCCTGGGGGCGCTGTGTGGCCATGACCAGGTGTATGCCCAGTGACCGGCCGATGGCCGCAATCCGCATCAGCTCCTTCAAGGCCTCGGGGGCATCTTCGACGAGCATCCTGAACTCGTCGATGACGAGGACCAGATGGGCCAGCGGACCGGCCGGGGAGCCCGCGGCCCTGTAGTCTTCCAGATCCGACGCCTGCGCAGCCGAAAGAACTTCCTCCCTGTACCGGATTTCGGCGCGCAGGGAGCTCAGGGCGCGGTCCAGTTCACTCCTGGTGAGGTCCGTGAGCATCCCCACACAGTGGGGAAGCCCGGTCAGCGGTCCAAGGCCCGAACCGCCCTTGAAGTCAAAGAAGAGGAAGTTGATCCTGGACGGGGGGTAGCTGAGAGCCAGGCCGGCCGCGAGGCTCCGGAGGAGTTCGGACTTTCCGGAACCGGTGGTTCCGGCCACCAACAGATGGGGGCCGTCCGACTCAAGGTCAAGCGTGCGGGGACCCTGGGCCGCCATCCCGATAGGGACGGAGAGCCCGGGCCGCAGGTCTCCGGCAAGCCAGCGGGCCGATACATCTGCGGCGGACCAGGGAAGGACCTCGGCCAGCGAGCAGTTCTGCGGCACAACAGGTTCAGCCTGGGGGCTGCACTCACGCTGCAGCGCCATGCTCCGGCAATATTGGTCGAAGACCCCCTCCGGAACGAGGTCGGGGAGGAAGTCCTTCGCGGAGTCCGTATTGCACAACCGCGCGATGGCTCCGCGCAGCTCGATGACCTCGCCGGACTCCGCGGGACCATCCAGGGTGCAGTCCAGAACCTGCCAGCCGCGACCGACTGCGGTGTCAGAGAGGTCTGGAGCTTCCGCCGGTTCGTCACCGCTGCCAGTCAGGACGAGAATGCCCCGTTCCTGGGTCCGGTCGATGCCACGCTCCAGAAGCGCCAATGTCGTTTGTGCATTCGACGAAAGGACAACCGGCGCAAGGTACCGGGCGGACAGCGGCAGGGTGCAGGGCGGCCCGTGCACGAGGATCCGGGTCCGTGCTGCAGACCGGTAACTGGTGAGCTGCATGATCATGAACCGGACCAGACCGGCGACGTCCTGCTTCGGGCCACGGACAAACGCAATGCCTGACAGCTGCAGGATGAATGGCATGAGTCCGGCAGCCGGCGCCTCGAAATCAGGGTCGACCGGATCCAGGCGAATGTTGGCCACTTGTTCCGCGAGCCCAAGACGTAGCGCGATTTCGTCGGGCGCAGCTGGTCCGGCTGACCTGCCGGCAGGTGGTGTTTGGCCCCTCAGCGCGAGTTCGGCCGCCGACGGTGCGGACCGTCGTCGTCGTTCCCTGTCTTCGTGGACGGCGGCAGCCAAAAGTGACTTGAGCCGGCGCCGCTGGCGGCGGCCGGCGATCAGGGGAACCAGCATGGAGACGGCAGAGACCGCCGTAAAGGCAAGGAACATCCACATGCCAGTGACGACAGCCAGGCCCACGCCGATGAGCAGCGGCAGTACCGCGGTGAGCAGGAGTAGGCCCCGGTTTCCGCCTTCCGGCCTATGCGGAATCGTCAGAGGCTCCGTCACACTGGCCCCGGCAGCGTCCCACTCAAGGGGCCGTCCTGCGGGCCGTGGGCCGAACACGACGGACAGCGTCGAACTCCCGCAACTGATGACCGAGTCCGTTGAGACCTCACCCTGCGCCACCCGCTTCCCGTCCACGAACGATCCGTTGACGCTGTCCAGGTCGGCGATGGTGACGGCTGTGTCAGTTACATCCAGCCGGGCGTGTTCACGAGACACGGCGGGGTCCGGCAGCGCGATATCCGTGCCGCTCCGGCCGATCCGGTACGTACCGCGTCGCAGCGGCAACACTGTCCCTGCAGCGGGACCGCTGTGCACGGCAACCAGCAGCGACGCGGAGTCTTCCGCACCGATTCGCGAAGTCCGTCCGCCGGCGCCGTCGACGATGACAGCCCCGGTGGCGAGCGGCGGTACGCCGAGTACCAGGCAGGACAGCGGCTGTCCGGAAACGGACAGGTCTCCCGCGCCGAATTGGCGCTCCAAAGCGTGCTGCAGTTCGGTCCCGGCGCATCCCTGCGGCGCCTCAACCGTCAGTTCGAGCGGCGGACCGGGGCTGGGGGCATGGGGTCCACGGACAAGCGTGCAGTGAAGCTTCATCGGGTGCTTTCCCTTGGGGCGGAGGCGCTTGCTGCCCAAGCTACCTGCGGGCACCCCGCGGGGGCACTGCCCGAAAAGGTCTATGTGGAAAAGCCCGGCCCGTACCCGGGATTCACAGGTGGCGCTGCAGGCTCGGGTAGGCTAGAGCAGCAGCCAATGCACAACATTGGGCTGCCCGCATTCGAATCAGGAGATTTTGTGACCGCTGACCTCGTCATCGTAGGGTCGGGCTTTTTCGGCCTGACAATCGCAGAACAGGCCGCCACTGAGCTGGGCTTGAAGGTCGTTGTTCTCGACCGCCGCCACCATATCGGCGGGAATGCCTACAGCGAAAAGGAAGAGCAGACCGGCATCGAGGTGCACCGCTACGGGGCCCACTTGTTCCACACGTCAAACGAACGCGTGTGGGAGTACGTCAACCGTTTCACCACGTTCACCAACTACGTGCACAAGGTCTATGGGGTCCACAAGGGCGAGGTGTACTCGCTGCCGATCAACCTGGCCACGATCAACCAGTTCTTCCGCTCCAACCTGACTCCGGGGGAGGCGCAGGCCCTCATCAAGGAGCAGGCCGGCGAGCTCGCGGGCACCGATCCGCAGAACCTGAACGACAAGGGCATCCAGCTGATCGGCCGGCCGCTGTACGAGGCTTTCATCAAGCACTACACGGGCAAGCAGTGGCAGACGGATCCGAAAGACCTGCCTGCGGGGATCATCTCCCGCCTACCGGTGCGCTACAACTACGACAACCGCTACTTCAACGACACGTACGAGGGCCTTCCGACCGACGGCTACACTGCGTGGATTGAAAAGATGGCGGAGCACCCGAACATCGAGGTCCGGCTCAACACAGACTTCTTCGATGAGTCACACGAATACAGCAAGAACAAGGTTGTCGGCAACATCCCGGTGATCTATACCGGACCAGTTGACCGGTACTTTGATTTCTCGGAAGGCGATTTGTCCTGGCGGACCATCGACTTCGAAGAGGAAGTCCTCGAGGTCGGCGACTTCCAGGGTACGTCCGTAGTGAACTACAACGACGACGATGTCCCCTTCACGCGAATTATCGAACCGCGCCACTTCCACCCGGAACGCGACTACCAGACCGAGAAGACCGTGATCATGCGTGAGTTCTCCCGGGCCGCTGAGAAGGGTGACGAACCGTACTACCCGATCAACACCGCAGCAGACCGCGAACGACTGCTCAAATACCGCGACCTCGCGGCTGCCGAGAAGGATGTGCTGTTCGGCGGCAGGCTGGGAACGTACAAGTACCTCGATATGCACATGGCAATCGGCTCGGCCCTGACCATGTTTGACAACCAAATCCGTCCGCACTTCGAGAGTGGAACAACGCTTGAAAGCGGAGGGGTAGACGCGTGAGCGCTGAGTTACTGGCTGCTCCCGACAAGGGCGGCGGCCTCCTTGACGTGTTCCGGCGCCGTGAACTGCTCCGGCTTATTGTGCGGAAGGAACTCAAGGTCCGCTACCGCAGCTCCGTGCTGGGCCTGCTCTGGAGCTACGTCAAGCCGGGCGTGCAGTTCATCGTGTTCTATTTCGCCCTCGGAGTCTTCCTAGGCCTGAACAAGCAGCCCAACTTCGTCATCTACATGTTCTCGGGCATCATCCTGGTGAACTTTTTTTCGGAGGCATTCAGCAACGCAACGCGCTCCATTGTTGCGAATGGGGCCCTGGTCAAGAAGATCTTCCTGCCGCGCGAGCTTTTTCCGGTGGCGTCGGTCTGGGTGGCGATGGTCCATTTCCTGCCCCAGTTCCTGATCCTGCTGGTGGCGTGCTTCTTCTTTGGGTGGACCCCGAGCATCGTGCAGCTTCTGGGCGCCGTAGGTGCTTTCGGCATTGTCGCCATGCTGTCGCTGGGCCTGGGACTGCTGTTTGCGGCTGCCAATGTGATGTTCCGGGACTCTGAAAACATCGTTGACCTGATGCTCATGATGGCCACGTGGCTCTCGCCCGTCCTCTATGCCTGGTACCTGGTCCGGGACACGCTGGGGGAGACGTTCTACTTCTTCTACCAGCTGAACCCTATGACGATCGCCGTCGAATTGTTCCACTTCGCGTTCTGGGCGCCAACAACTGCGGTGCGGACGGCCGCCGAAGGCGCCAGGATGCCGGACAATCTCATTTCGCTGTGGTTGCCGGTGGGTCTGTTGATTTCGTTGGTGCTGCTCGCCATTGGCCAGACCGTATTCCGTCGCCTTGAGGGCAGATTCGCGCAGGAGTTGTGATGGCCGCAGAAGCAATCATTGTAGAAAAGGTATCCAAACGCTTTAACCTCCGGCACACGCGGTCCCTGAAAGAGACCGTGGTCTGGCTTTTCAAAGGACGCAGGGGGGACCTCTCCTCGACGTTCATGGCACTGGATGGTGTGGACGTAACGGTCGGCGTCGGTGAATCGGTGGCGCTGCTGGGGTTCAACGGTTCCGGAAAATCCACCCTGCTCAAGCTCATTTCCGGCGTCATGAGCACCGATACAGGCAGTGTCAGGACACGCGGCAAGGTTGCCGGTCTTATTGAAGTCGGCGCGGGATTCCACCCGGACCTCACAGGCCGCGAAAATGTGTTCCTCAACGGTGTACTCCTGGGAATGACGGAGAAGGAAACAGAAGCGCGCTTTGACGAGATCGTTGAATTTTCCGAAATCGGAAAATTCATCGACACGGAGGTGAAGTTCTACTCCTCAGGGATGTTCCTGCGCCTGGCATTTTCAGTCGCCGTTCACACGAATCCCGATGTTTTCCTGATCGATGAGATCCTCTCGGTCGGCGACGAACCGTTCCAGAAGAAGTGCCTGGCGCGCATCCAGGAACTCCGGGAGTCGGGTTGCACGCTCGTAGTCGTCAGCCACGACCTCGACATGGTGAGCAAAGTTTGCGACAGGGGCGTCGTGCTGCGGCAGGGCAAGAAAGTCGCGGACGGGCCTATCGGGGAAGCAGTACGCCTTCTCCGGGAAGGCTGAGACGGAGCTGACGCATATGAACACGATTGCAGTAGGGAGTTTAGATGAGTAGGGCCCGTAAGCTCTTCGAAGTTGTAGACGACGGCGGTTCAGGTCTGGCAGGCGGAGAGGGCCGACTCTCCGATCGGGAGCTCGGCCTGCTTGTTGGCGGGTTGAACTACCACTCACTGATCCAGCCTGGCCGTGAATTCAAGGTCATTGTCCTCCGCGCCCCGGACGGCGAGTTTCCGCGCCTGACAGGCTATGCCTGCCACCGCCACGAGTGGGAGCCGAACCGGACAGTAGTGTGCACCGTGGGAGTCAGGAGTACGGTTCCGGCAACAGCATCCGCAGACCCGGCCCTCGTTCCCCTCGTGCTCGATCTGGGCGGAGAGCGTTCAGAAGGGGGAGCGACCTACTATGACCGTCCCGGCCGCAAAGCTAAGATCCTTCGCCGGGCCCGATTCGGAGCGCCGATCGCCTTCGACGCCCTGCGCCAGGGACTGACCGACTACTACGAAAAGCGCGTCACTCCGAACCGCCGGCCGCCGCGGATGGCCCCGATCGAATCCACTGCACCGCCGCGCATCCCGTCCGAGCACGGCGAGCCTGCCATCATCTTCGGGTTGCACTGGCTGGAGATGGGCGGGGCAGAACGATGGGCCATCGAAACCATCGCCCTCGCACGTGAGGCCGGCTTCCTGCCCATCGTGCTGACCGACCGCGAGTCAGCCCACCCGTGGATCGTGCGCCCCGAACTGGACGGCGCCTTGGTCCTGCCGCTGACGCTTCCCATTTCGGACGAGGAGGAATCGGAACTCCTGCTGGCATTGCTGACGAAGTTCTCTGTTCACGGCATCCACGTCCACCACAACGGCTGGCTTTACCACCGCCTTGCGTGGTTCAAAGCCATGGATCCAAGGATCCGGACAGCCGACTCGCTCCACGTCATTGAATGGAGGACCGGCGGCTTCGTTGAAGTGGCTGTCAAACTGTCCAATGCCATCGATATGCACCATGTCATCTCGCCACAGCTGAGGGACTACATGGTCCTGCAGCGGGATGTGCCGAAGGAACGGGTGGCCCTCGCTCCGCTGTACGGCCTGAGCGGGGCAGGGAATGCGGAACGGGTTGAAAAAGCCCCCGGACGTCCCTTTACGGTGTCCTTCATCGGGCGCCTCAGCCAGCAGAAGCGCCCGTACCTCTTCCTCCGCTACGCCGCCCAGCTTCGGCGCTCCACGGACCAGGAGGTGAGGTTCATCCTGCACGGATCAGGGGCCCTGGCTGAAGAGACGTCGAGGCTCGTCGCGAAGTACGGCCTGTCGGACTGCCTTGAGCTGCGTCAGCCGCCGCGTTCCGTGGATGACACCCTGGCTGAGTCGGACCTGCTGGTGATTTCTTCGGACAATGAGGGACTCACCCTGACGACCTTTGAGGCGACAGCCCAGGACGTTGCGGTCCTGTCCACCGACGTTGGATCGCAGGCGTCGCTCGTGTCCGACAAGGTGCTCGTTCCCAGACAGCCCTTGGCCTTTATCAAGGAAGCTGTCGAGCGCACCAAGGACATCATGGCCTCGGAGGAGCTGCGCGAACTGATCGTTGAAGAGCAAAGGCAAAAGATCGCCGCCCTGAAGGAACTCCCGGAAGCACGGGAATGGACCACAGAACTTTACGAAGGATGGAAAGCATGACCGACCAGGTCGCAGCCGTAGTCGTCACCTACAACCGTGTTGACAAGCTCGGGAGGGTTCTCGACTCGATCCTTGCCCAGTCCCGGTCCGTTGACCGGCTGATTGTCATCGACAACGCGAGCACGGACTCCACGCCACAACTCCTGGCAGTTTACGAAGACGACCCGCGGGTGGAAGTTGTCCGCCTGGACTCCAACACGGGCGGTGCAGGGGGTTTTGCTGCCGGCATGGAGCGAGCTTACGAGCGCGGCGCCGACTGGGTGTGGATCATGGACGACGACTGCTACACCGAGGAAAACGCCTTGGAGAAGCTTCTTGCGGGCCACGCAGATGCTGAGCAGGAACTCGGACGCAACGTGCCGTACAGCTGCTCCCTCGTCCGCTACACCGACGGCTCGATTTGCGAGATGAACAACGCCGGCGCCACGTGGGACTGGGGGCGCCTGATCGCCAAAGGCCAGCGTGCGGTGCTGATCACCAACTGCTCATTCGTTTCGGTCCTCATTCCGCGCCGTTCCATCGCGAAATATGGCCTGCCGCTGGTTGAGTACTTCATCTGGTTCGACGACATGGAGTACACGCTCCGGATCAGCGCTGACGGACCTGGCGTCCAGATCCTCGACAGCGTGGTGACCCACGATATGCCTACGAACCGCGGCGTGAACTTCGGGGATCTGAATCCCGGCAACGCCTGGAAGTTCCTCTACGGAGCGCGGAACGAATCGTCATACCGCTGGCACCACGACGACAAGCTTGCGTGGGTGCAGTTTGTGGCCACAACGTATGCCTGGATGGTCAAGGGCGGCGTTGGGCGGCGTTTGCAGCTGCGGGTGGCAAAACAGATCCTGGCCGGTCTGAAGTTTGATCCCAAGCCGAAAATGGCCCGAAGCGTCCGCTGAGGCGTCAACGGCATAACAAAAGGGGGCCCGGGCGGGCCCCCTTTTGTTGATGTTCCGGCCTAGCGGACCGGATACAAAGCCAGCGCTTCGGTCCTCTTGCTGCCCGCCAACCGGGTCGCAGCAGCTTCAAAGCCGGCCGAGCCGGTTGCTTCCGGAAGTTCTGCATCGCTGCCCGCGGCGGCGTAGGTCCAACCGGAGCCGAGCTCCAGCAGCGAGCGGTGCTTGATGTCGTAGTAGTCATCAAGGATGCCGATGGCGACGCCTTTGGCGCCCGCGGCGGCCGCAACCATGTGCGGATGGAACCTGGAGGTGTACCACTGCTGTCCCCGGCGGACCGGCAAGCCTTCACCCCACACTTGTGTGAACGGGGTGAAGTTCTCCTCCGGAATGAGTCCTTCAAGGGCATCGAACATTCGACGGTCCGATCCCGGAATCGCCTCCACATAGCCCACTGAGAGTCCTTTGGCCAGGGAGTTTTCGACAACCACCCGCAGCTTGTTCCTGAGCCGGGAGAACGTCGGTTCATCGGTCATGTCGCTCTGGATGCACAACATCACATCCTTGGCGCGGGACTGGACACGCTCGGATTCCGCACTCCGGCGCAGCTCATGGAGCAGGCCCAGGAAGACATCATCCAGCCCCGTTTCGAGGCCGAGGAATTCCGCGCTGGCGTCATCACGGACGCTGACCGCCGAGAAGTCCGCGAAGGTTTTCGCCAATAGTTCGGCGTTCTCAGGCAGCGGCATCAGGCCAAGCCCGGACCCCAACAGCCGGCAGCCGTTCAGCTTGCGCGCGGCCGCCATGCCCGCGACGAGTCCCACGTGGTCCGGCCAGACACCATTGACATAGCCGCCGCCCAGAAGGTGGATCGAGTCGGCCTGGCCCAGCACCATCAGGCCGACGTCGTACATGGGGGTGCCGCCGTGGGCAACAATATTGGCCACATGCTCCCATACGCCCTGGGCAGACTGGTCCGGAGCCTCGGCGCACGCCCGCCAGAGCGTATTCGTGGCGCGGAACCCAGGATGGATTCCGGCAAAAAGGGCGCTTGCGGTACCCGGCTGCGGGCAGTCCAGCCAGACGGCGGCGTCAGGCCGGATGCGGGCCAGGAACCGCAGCCACGCAGCAACGATCAGCTCATCGCCATAGTTCGGATTTCCACCGGAGGCAACGAGATAGAGGTTCTCAGTCATCGGCCAAGGTTAACACTTTCCGTTGGCGCCAACCCAATTGATACAGCCGGCAATAGGGCGTCCTTGCGGCCGCCAACTTGGGCCGGTGGCTGACGATGACATAAGCTACCATGGGCCCGGCTCTACGCGACCCACTAATGCGAAAGTCTGAGGAGTTGGGTGGGTTTGTCGACTAGTCGAACGATGCCGTTGGGGCAAGGGGCGGAGTTCCGGCAGCGCGAACGCCGACCCCGGCCCGTTTCCGGAACGAAAAGCGGATTTCGCGCCGATATCCAAGCCCTCCGCGCCATTGCGGTGGGGATGGTGGTCTTGAGCCATCTCTGGCCCAATAAGCTCACCGGCGGCTATGTGGGTGTTGACGTGTTCTTCGTCATTTCCGGTTTCCTCATTACGTCCCACCTGTCGAAGGAAATCTTCGCGACGGGGAAGCTGCGCCTGGCGGCGTTCTACTCCAGGCGCATCCGGCGGCTGCTGCCGGCGGCGTTCGCAGTACTTGGCGTCTCCCTCGTTGCGGCCCTGATGATCCTTCCGTACTCCAGATGGACGGACACCGCCCAGCAGGTCCTGGCCAGTGCGCTCTATGCCGAGAACTGGGTGCTGGCGGCCAACGCCGTTGACTATTCCGCATCAACCGCATCCGCCACCGTGGCTCAGCACTACTGGTCGCTCTCCGTAGAAGAACAGTTCTACCTGCTCTGGCCCCTGCTGATGGTAGGCCTGGTAACACTCGCCGCGCGCTTAAGGGTCCGTCCCCGGGTTGTCGTTGCTGCGGGCATCGCCGTGGCAGCCGCCGGGTCGTTCGCCTTCTCCGCCTATCTTGCCGGGGCAGGGCACCACGAGGCCTACTTCTACACGCATGTAAGGCTCTGGGAATTCGGCGTTGGTGCCGGGCTGGCCCTGATGGTCAACAGGCTTAAATTCCCCGCCGTCGCCGCAAATGTACTCGCGCTCCTGGGGTTCGGCGGCCTGATTGCCAGTGCTGTGCTCTATGATGCTGCCACACCATTCCCGGGTACTGCCGCGCTGCTGCCCGTCATAGCTACCGCTACGGTCATTGCCGGCGGAACGCCGGGCCACGCCATGTGGCACAGCCGGCTGACTTCGCTGCGGCCGGTGCAATTTCTGGGAAATATCTCCTACTCGCTCTACCTCTGGCACTGGCCCCTGATAGTCGTCGGTCCGTTCCTGATCGACGCGGAACTCCGCACCCCTGACAAGCTCATACTGTTGGCGGCGGCAGTTCCCCTGGCATGGGTTACCAAAGTATGGGTTGAGGACAAGGGGCTGCAGTTCCGGCCGACGTCCCGGCCTGCCTTAAAGACGGTTGTGGCCATGGTGCTGGGAATGGCCGTGATAGCTGCCGGCACCGGCGGGGTGTACCTGGGACAGCAAGCGCGCGTGGCAGAAGCAGAACAAATCATGCTCAACCAGAAGACGTCAGTCTGCTACGGCCCGCGTGCCATGGACCACGCCGCCAAGTGCGGTGACAGGTTCGGGCCGGCTTTTGTGCCGACCATGAGCGAAGCTAACGCGTACCACAAGACGGCCTCCGAATGCACGGACAACCTGGACATCCTCATGGCAGGGGACAAGAAGACCACGCGGTTCTGCGACTTCAGCGGCGGCGCACCGGACGCCCCGATTGTCTGGCTTGTGGGTGACTCCCACGCCCAACAGTGGCAGGCGCCCCTGTTCGACCTGGCCAAACGGAATAAGTGGATGCTTAAAATCAGCTTCCTGGGCGGATGCCCGCCGGCTGCGGTGACGTATGCGGGTTTCTACGCCTCAGTGGCGGACCAGGCCAGCGTCAATAATTGCAGGTCGTGGGGACAGGCGGTTTCTGACGCCGTGGCGGCCGACAAGCCCGCCTACGTCTTCACGTCCGCCTTTGCGCGCAGGGAACGGGTAGAGGACGGCTCGGGGCGGTCCCAAAACGAACAGTACGCCGAAGGTTTCGGCAAGTACTGGAAGGCCTGGACCTCGGCCGGCAGCACCGTGGTGGTCCTGGCAGACCCGCCCTACAACGTCGATGTCCGTACTCCCGACTGTGCCCTTCTCAACGTGGAAGACCCCGCCCGGTGCGCCGTTGACCGGTCCGAGGCGGCTCCTCAGGACCCCATGGTCTATGCGGCCCACGCCAATAAGAACCCGCGCCTGAAGCTCATAGACCTGACTGATTATTTCTGCGACAAGAGCCGGTGTTACAGCGTTGTTGGGGGAGTGGTGGTGTATTTCGACGTCAACCACCTGAATGTCGAATTCAGCCGGCTTCTGGGGCCGATGATCGAAGCACGGCTCTAGGTGTCTTCAGCGGCTTAGCCGCAGGAGACGACTTCCAGCAGCCTGGCGTCCCCCTGGCTGTCCACAACCTTCACCGACGGTGAAGCCTTGACATCCACGACGCCCCTGAAGCCCTGGGCTGCCGCTGCGTTGGCCAGATAGGTGGATCCGAAGTCGAGGATGTAGTCGACGTTCCGTGCCTTGGCAATCGAGCATACGGCGGAACCCGGGAGAGCCTCGCCGATGTCCTGGTTGATGGCCGTAAGCTCGGGATCGTCGGTGGAGAACATATGGTAAGTGCTCACTTTGCGGCCAGTGAGGGCATACGCCAGCGAACCTCCATTCCAAGGGTTCACAGCAATGGTCGCGTCGACGGGAACAGTCTGCGGCAGACGGTTGATTACGGCCAGCTCGTCGGAGTTGACTATCGGCGACGAGGAGTCCAAAACGTATGCCCGTGACGCCTCCTCCGTGATTCCGCGCATGGTTCCGGTCTGCGTTGTGACCACTGCGGCCAGAATAAAGACTGCCGCCAACCCGGCGGGTGCCCCTGCCGGGAACTTACGGCTCAATGCTCCTCCGGCCCGGGTGGCGGCCTTGGCCACCGGGGTTTTGACCAGGTCCCAGAGGAACAAGCTGCCTATAGCCGCGAGGACCACGGTGAAGATGGGAAGGAGGGCTGCAAGGCGGTAGCTGTCCTGGTACCAGCCGCCTGTCAGCAGCATCCGCCAGAAGCCCTTTGGAGTAGAGGCAGTGGTGACGTAGAGGACCACTGGCACCAGCCAGCACAGGAAAATCCAGAGGTCGCTGGTCTTCCGAAGGACCTGTTGAAGGCCGAGGAGGGCGAGGATGGAGAGTGCCCACGCGACGGGCCGGCCGATGGGTGCGTTCAAGATGACTTCGCCCACTGC
Source organism: Arthrobacter oryzae (assembly GCF_030718995.1). NCBI lineage: Bacteria > Bacillati > Actinomycetota > Actinomycetes > Micrococcales > Micrococcaceae > Arthrobacter > Arthrobacter oryzae. Next base: position 55,464 of record NZ_CP132204.1, on the reverse strand, counting down.
GCCGGTCAGGCCCGTGAACGGCGCCCATCCGTCGTATTCCACGAGGGGGCGCAATACGCGCCACACCAGTACAAACACCAACAGCCCGGCGAGGGCCGTGCCGATAATGATCAGCGGCTGCAAGGGACGGAACGAGCGGCCGCGGAGGCTCAGCAACTCGCGGCCCGCGACCCACAGCCCAAGGGGAAGCGAGAATGCCACCAGGGACAGGAGGCCGTTAGTCTGTGACAGGGCAAGCGCCGGGACGGCCACGGTGAGGGCCATCCACAACATCGTCCGGTCTCCACGGCTATCGAACCCAAGCCGGCACAGACCAATGACGACTGCCAGGGCCGCCGGCAGCAGCGCGTAGGACAGGATGTTCGGGTACAGCGGGCCGAAGTCCATGATCGAGATCGGGAAAGCCGTGAACCCCGCGGCGAAGACACCTGTGAGGGCCAGTGCAACGGGCCGGGGACCGACGATCTGGTGCACCAGCAGGATCAGCGCGGCCGGCCAGATCACCGCGCCGATGGTGATGTTGAACACGTTTTCAGCAACAACCACGTCCGAGGCGGAAAGCTCGGCTATCAGGGCTGCGACGGAGTGCCAGGCGGAGGGGTAGATCGCGCCGCCGCCTTCGCCTCCAGCCATGCCGCCCAACGTCAGGGAGGACGCGTTGCCGGTCTCGATGATGTAGCGGATGGCATTAAGGTGAAACACGTTGTCGAAACGCTGCGCGAAGTTTTCCGGGCTGCCGATGACTTCCGTGAGCCTCCGTGCGGTCAGGACTCCGCCGAGGGCCATGCCTGTGGCGGCTCCCGCCCAGGCAAGGAAAGGTGCCGGCTGCCGCGCGGTAAAGTCGGTTTTGAACACAAAACGCTGTAAGGCCCACGCTGCCATGGAGGCACCCGCCGTCGTCAGCAGCAACGGTGTGTGGTTCCAGCGGAGGCCTACAGCGCCGCCTGCGATGCCGGCCACGCCGACGATGCCGATGGTGAGCACGGGCGCGAGGCACAGCAGGGGAAGCCTCCGGGCACCCATGAAGTAGGCGAGCACCCCGCCTGGGCCGAAAGTGATGAGGAGAGCGACGGCAAATGCGGGCAGGGTGTTCCACCAGGACATGTAGGGATATACCTGTTCTTAGTTGTTTGCGCTGCGGAGTAGCTCCAGCAGGTAAGATCCGTAGCCGCTCTTGACCAGGGGCTCGGCGCGTTCGCGCAGTTCCTCATCGCTGAGGAATCCAAGCCGCCATGCGATCTCTTCCGGTGCACCAATCTTCAGGCCTTGACGGTGCTCCACCGTGCGGATGAAGTTCGACGCATCGTTGAGGGAGTCGAACGTGCCGGTGTCCAGCCATGCCGTGCCGCGGGGAAGGATTTCAACCTTCAGCTGACCGCGCTCCAGGTAGGTACGGTTGACGTCCGTGATCTCGAGTTCACCGCGGGGGGAGGGCTTGAGGTTCTTCGCGATGTCGATGACGTCGTTGTCATAGAAGTACAGTCCGGGAACGGCGTAGTGGCTGCGCGGCTTTTCCGGTTTCTCTTCCAGGGAGATCGCCTGGCCGTCGGCGTCGAACTCCACGACGCCGTAGGCGGTCGGGTCCGAGACCCAGTAGCCGAACACTGCACCGCCCTGGATGTCCTTGAAGCGGCGGAGCTGGGTGCCCATGCCTTGGCCGTAGAAGATGTTGTCGCCAAGCACCAGGGCCACCGGTTCGTTGCCGATGTGTTCTTCTCCGAGGACAAATGCCTGGGCGAGGCCGTCCGGGCTGGGCTGCTGCTTGTATGTAATATTGACGCCGAATTGCCAGCCGTTGCCGAGCAGGCGCTGGAACTGATCGGCGTCGTGGGGCGTGGTGATAATCAGGATGTCCCGGATGCCGGCCAGGATCAGGGTGGAGAGCGGGTAGTAAATCATGGGCTTGTCGTAGACAGGCACAAGTTGCTTGCTCGAGCCAAGAGTGATCGGGTGCAGCCGCGAGCCTGTGCCGCCAGCCAAGATGATTCCACGCATGGGCTCTATCATTGCGTGCATTGTCACGGCCAGCAAACCAGTAAGACCTGTTGCGGGGGCCCGGCGCAGAAAGTCCCGGTGCGTGCCGCGCTAAGCTGGCTGAATGCAGAAACTCCTTGTCACCGGCGGCGCCGGCTTCATCGGTTCGAATTTTGTCCACTACGTTCTGGAGAACACCGAGGACCACGTCACTGTCCTGGACAAGCTGACATACGCAGGGAACCTGGAATCCCTCAGGGGGCTCCCCGAGGACCGCTTCCGCTTCGTGCAGGGTGATATCTGCGACGCCGCCCTGGTGGACACGCTAGTGGCCGACGCGGACGTTGTGGTGCATTACGCCGCCGAATCGCACAATGACAACTCCCTGCATGACCCCCGCCCGTTCCTGGACACGAACATCATCGGCACCTACACGCTGATCGAAGCCGCCCGGAAGCACAACAAGCGTTTCCACCACATCTCCACCGACGAGGTCTACGGCGACCTGGAACTCGATGACCCGGAACGGTTCAGCGAGTCCACCCCGTACAACCCCTCCAGCCCGTACTCCTCCACCAAGGCCGGTTCCGACCTGCTGGTCCGGGCCTGGGTGCGGTCCTTCGGGCTGCAGGCCACCATCAGCAACTGCTCCAACAACTACGGCCCGTACCAGCACGTGGAGAAGTTCATCCCGCGCCAGATTACCAACGTGATCGACGGGATCCGCCCCAAGCTCTACGGCAAGGGCGAGAACGTCCGCGACTGGATCCACGCCAACGACCACTCCTCGGCCGTGCTGGCGATCATCGACAAGGGCATCATCGGCGAGACCTACCTGATCGGCGCCGACGGCGAGAAGAACAACAAGGACGTCGTCGAGCTCATCCTCGAGCACATGGGCCAGCCCCGGGACGCCTACGACCACGTCGTGGACCGGCCCGGCCACGACCTGCGCTACGCCATCGACTCCGCCAAGCTCCGCACCGAGCTCGGCTGGGAACCGAAATTCTCCAACTTCGACGCCGGCATCGAGGACACCATCGCCTGGTACCGCGACAACGAAAACTGGTGGCGCCCGCAAAAAGCCCGGACTGAAGCCAAATACAAGGAACAGGGCCAATAGACGATGTCGATCGAGTTCTCCAAGAAGCTGACCGCGCACGAAACCCCGATTCCCGGCGTCGTCCTTTATGACCTGCCGGTCCACGGTGACAACCGTGGCTGGTTCAAGGAAAACTGGCAGCGGGAGAAAATGGTGGCACTCGGGCTGCCGGACTTCCGCCCGGTGCAGAACAACATCTCGTTCAACGAAAAAGCCGGCACCACCCGCGGCATCCACGCGGAGCCGTGGGACAAGTTCATCTCGGTGGCGAGCGGCCGGATCTTCGGCGCCTGGGTTGACCTGCGCGAGGGCCCGTCCTTCGGCGCCGTGTTCACCGCGGAACTGGACCCCAGCCAGGCAATCTTCATTCCCCGCGGTGTGGGCAATGCCTTCCAGACCCTGGAGGACAACACGGCCTACACCTACCTCGTCAACGACCACTGGTCCGCGGACGCCCAGGGCCAGTACACCTTCCTGAACCTCGCCGACGAAACCGCCGCCATCTCCTGGCCCGTCCCGCTGGACGAAGCCGAGCTCTCCGACAAGGACAAGGCCCACCCCCGCCTCGCGGACGTCGTGCCCATGCCGGCGAAGAAAATCCTCGTGGTCGGCGCCGACGGCCAGCTCGGCAAGGCACTGCGGGAACTGTACGACGGCGACGCAACCGTTGAGTTCGCCGGCCGCGCCGGCTTCGACCTCGCCAGCGAAACCGCCTTCACGGAGCGCAACTGGAAGAACTACTCGACGATCGTCAACGCCGCGGCCTACACCGCCGTCGACACAGCGGAAACCGCGGAAGGCCGGGCAGCGGCCTGGGCCGTGAACGTCGCCGCCGTCTCACGGCTGGCCCGCACCGCCGTCGAACATGACCTCACCCTGGTGCACGTGTCCTCGGACTACGTCTTTGACGGCGTCCGCGAGAGCCACGACGAGACTGAACCGTTCACCCCGCTGGGTGTGTACGGCCAGACCAAGGCAGCCGGCGACGCCGTTGTCAGCGTGGTTCCCCGCCACTACATCGTGCGGACCAGCTGGGTCATCGGTGAAGGCAACAACTTCGTCCGCACCATGGCGTCCCTCGCCGGCCGCGGCATCGAACCGTCCGTGGTCAACGACCAGATCGGCCGGCTCAGCTTCACCGGAGACATCGCGGCCGGGATCCGGCACCTCCTGGAGTCCGGCGCCGCCTACGGCACGTACAACCTGAGCAACGACGGCGAACCGCAGTCCTGGGCCGACATCGCCGCGGACGTGTACGAGCTCTCCGGAAAGCCTCGGACCGCCGTCACCGGCGTCAGCACCGAAGAATACTTCAAAGGCAAGCCTGCCGCCCCCCGCCCCCTGAACAGCGTCCTGGACCTGGCTAAAATACGGTCAACAGGCTTTGAGCCTGCCAGCGCGCAGAGCAGGCTGAAAGAGTACTTGAGCTAGCCGGGCGCGGCCGGCGCGGCCGGGACCGGGCCGGAACTGTCGTGTTCCGGGCGGTCGCGCCGGCGCCGGACCCCGGCGCCGGTGCCAAGCCGGAGGCACGCCATATGCAACAATTGACTGGTGAGTCGCACCTGGATCGTCATCCCCATGTACAACGAGGCTACTGTCGTAGGTTCGGTCATCGAGGGTCTGCGGAAGCAGTTCCCCTACGTCGTTTGCGTTGATGACGGCAGCACCGACGGGTCGCAGGAGAAGGCCCGGGCAGCCGGCGCGGTCGTTGTCCAGCACCCCATCAACCTGGGCCAGGGTGCAGCCCTGCAGACCGGCATCGAGTTTGCCCTGCAGGATCCGGAACTGGAATGCATCGTAACGTTCGACGCCGACGGCCAGCACCGGGTTGACGACGCGAAGGCCATGGTGGAACGGGTTAAATCGGGGGAGGCCGAAATCATCCTCGGTTCCCGCTTCCTGGACGACCGCACCAAACTTTCACCCGCGAAGCGGCTCGTTCTCAAAACGGCTGCCATTCAGTCCAGGCTTGCCACGGGGATGAACCTGACGGATGCGCACAACGGGCTGCGCGCCTTCAACCCCCGCGTTGCCTCCAACATCCACCTCACCCAGAACCGGATGGCCCACGCTTCCGAGTTGGTGAACCAGCTGGCGAGGCTCAAGCCGAAGTATGCGGAGCACCCCGTGGAAATCATCTACACGGACTATTCCAAGTCCAAGGGACAGTCCCTGCTGAACTCGGTCAACATCGTGGCCGAACTGTTCTTCAAATAGCCCCTGTTTTTCAACAAGCCAAGGTGTCGGATTGCTAATCATTGTCCAAATTGTCCTCGTCGCTGCCGTCATGGTGGTTTCGCTCGCCCTGATGCGCGGCGGTTCCAACGCCCGGCACCTGGCGGTACGCCGCATCCTGCTGATGATCTTCGCAGTCGTGGCGGCGCTCTCGGTGTTCTTTCCCGAGGCCCTTACCCGGGTTGCGGGGTTCCTTGGCATCGGACGAGGAACCGACCTGGTGCTCTACGGCGCAGTGGTGTCCCTGTTCGTCTTCATGGCAACGACCTACCAGCGCTTCCGCCACGCAGAGAACGCGCTCACCAAGCTCTCGCGGCGCATCGCAATTGATGAAGCCGAGAAACCAGGGCAGCTGAGCTAGTGGAGGAGACCTCCGCTACATCGCCAGACACGCGAACGCCTTCCGTCGCTTCCGGCGCCACTGGCCGGGCCGGGCAGCCGGTTTCCGGACCGCGGTGGGGCAAGGCGCTGGACCCGCGCAACAACAGCATGAACATGATCCGGCTGGGCCTGGCTGCCTTGGTGCTCTTTGCCCACAGCTTTTACCTGGCTGGAGCAGGGGAGGGGCCCCATTTTCGCGGTGAAAACCTGGGCGGCTGGGCCGTAGCGGGCTTCTTTGCCCTCAGCGGTTACCTCATCACAGGCAGCCGCTTTACCAACGGCCTTGGCGAGTACCTTGTACACCGCGTCGCCAGGATTTATCCCGCATTCCTGGCGTGCCTCGCCGTCACGGTCCTGGTGTTCGCTCCGCTCGGATTTCTCCGCCAGAACGGCACATTGACCGGTTACTGGACCACGGAAACCACGCCGCTCCGGTTCGTCTTTTCCAATCTGTTCCTGGAGATGAAGAACTACGATGTGGCCTTCACCCCGGCGACCGTTCCCTTTGCCGGCTCGTGGAACGGGTCTCTCTGGAGCCTCTATTACGAGTTCCTGTGCTATTTGATCATCGCGGCAATCGGTGGGCTGGCCTGGGTCCGCCGCTCACCGGTGCCGCTCGCGCTGGCATTCGGGGCAAGCGTCGCAGTCTACGCGAACCTGCCGTCCATCATGCCCCTGCTGCAGGACACCGATTTCTCCCTGCTGGCTAAGTTGCTTCCGTTCTTCCTCGGCGGAGCCCTGGTTCAGTCGGTGTCCAAGTGGATAGGGCTCCACTGGGCCGCCGGCATCGGGTCCCTTGCGGCCGCTGCCCTTTGCATTTTCGCTGTCCCGGTGTGGGGAGGCCAGCTTGCCGGGCCGTTCATTGCCTATGGCTTGCTGTGGGTATCATCAGTGCTGCCCTCGCCGAAGCTGATCCGTGTCCATGATGTCTCCTACGGGTTCTACATTTACGCCTGGCCCGTGCAGCAGCTCCTGGCGCTCTACGGTGTCCATAACCGGGGCATGGCAGTTTACATCCTGGCCTCCGCCGCAGGCACCCTGGTCCTGGCTACGCTCAGCTGGCTGCTGGTGGAGCGGCCCGTCATGCGCGCGGTCCGGCGGCGGCGGAAGGCTTCGACGCCGTCTGCAGTTCCCCCAGCGGCGCCCGCCGAAACGGCGAAGGAACCTGTTTCTGTGCCCGCTGAAACCCCGGCGGAAGCCGGGATCACCACCGCCGGACGGCGCTAGCGCGACAGTGCCGTGACTTCGGTATAGGACGTACCGCGTGCAAAGACAAAACAAAAAATGAGGGCCTTCGGTCTGTTGGGTGAGTGTCATCACCCAACAGACCGGAGGCCCTCGTTTATCGCCCTATTAATCGTTGGCGGGCCGTACGCCTAGAGATTGGCTTCTGCCGGCAAACGGCCGTCGATCCATTCCGCAAGCCGTGCAATGCCCGCTTCAAGATCGTAGCGGGGTTCCCACGGCAGTGCGGCCTTGGCCGGCTCCACATCGGCCCATGCATGCCGGACGTCACCCTGGCGGAACTGGCCCGTGACGTGCGGCTCCGGGGCTCCGTAATGGCGGCTGATGATTTCCGCGGCTGTCCGGATGGTCTGGAATTCTCCTGAGCCGATGTCGAGGGCACCATCATGTGCCTCCGCAGCGACAGCAGCTGCCACAACAGCGGCGGCGACGTCGTCGATCAATACGAAATCGCGGCGCACCTCGCCGTCCTCGTACAGGGGGATGGACTTCCCGGCTTTGGCCATCCGGCAGAAGAGGGACATGATGCCCGTGTACGGGTTGATGAGGGACTGGCCGGGGCCGTAGACGTTCTGCAGGCGCAGTACGGCGGCTTCGACCCCGTAGGACTTGGCCCAGGACTCGAGGATGTTCTCCTGCGCGAGCTTCGTGGAGCCGTACACGCTGACCGGAGCCGGAGCCACGACCGCAGCGGACATGGCCACAGGCTGGGCGGCAGGAAAGTCCCACTGTGCGCGTGACAGGATCTCATTTGACCGCTGGCCGGGATAGAAGAGGGAGCCGTCCGCATCCGACTTCCAGGCACCTTCGCCATATACAGCCCGGCTGCTGGTGAGGACAATGCGGCGCGGCAGTTTGCCGCTTCGGTTCAAGCCGTCCAGCAGCTGCGTGGTGCCCACGACGTTGGCCATGGCGTGGCGCGTGGATTCCTCCAGCGATTGTCCGGTTCCGGTCTCGGCGGCAAGGTGGATTACGACGTCGGGCGCGACGTCCGGGAGTACGTCGTCCCAGGTTTGTGCCTCAGTAATATCGCGAACGATGAGCTCGACAGCGGGATCGAGTTCCTCCGGCCGTGACTGGGAGGCGTGGATCTGCGGGTGCAGGCTGTCCACAGCTACCACTCGGTCGAACGCCGCAACCAGGGCCGGGGAGATGGCGCATCCGATGAACCCGGCGCCTCCCGTGACGAGGACAGTACCTCGTTTGGCAGGGGACGTTGTTGATGACGTTGAGGAGGTCACTAGTGGGGCCTTTCTGGGGCGGACATCTGCAAGGTCCAGTTTCTCATAGGACTGGCGGGGTTCAGTGACCGAAGGCGTGCCTGAAGGTGGCCTTGACGGCTTTCGGATTGCGGGAGAGCAGGGCGCCGGGCATCAGCGTGACGGCGTGCAGGCGCGAGGTCCAGCGGACGCGGGCTGCCACCGCGGCCTTCTTCCAGCCCTTGGCCCGGCAGAGGTCCTCCGCAATTTGCGCGTACTCCCGGTCGCCGGCGAAACGGGTTCCATCGGTCAACGTCGCAGCCGAGGCACTTGCGGAGTGCCGGCGGTAGGAGAACGCCAGTGTCGGGACGTGAACCAGCGATCCGCCCTGCAGCACAATGTCCATGACCAGTGCCAGATCCTGCACGATGGGCAGGCCGTCGCGGAAGCTGACCTTGCGGATTGCGTCGGTCCGGAAAGCGAGAGAAGGCCAGTACAGCCAGTTGCCGCCCAAGAGGCTGACCGCGAGGGATTCCCCGGCCAGGACTGTTGTGGCGTTGGTTTTGGGTCCCACGAACTTCCGCTTAACGGAGTCCGCGAGCGACCGGACAACCCGCCCTGTTTCATCGATGACCTGGACTCCGGGCTGAATCACGGAGGCGTCCGGGAAATCGCGGTGGGCCTGCAGCACGACGTCAACGTAGTTGGGCAGCAGTACATCATCGCAGCCCAGGATCACCATGAGGTCCTGGGTGGCCTGGGAAACGCAGGTGCGGTAGTTCTCGGTAATGCCCTTGTTGGATTCGTTCCGCTGGTAGGAGACCCGTTCATCCTCAATGGTCGCGAAGTATTCCTTGACGGAGGGGTCGGGGTAGCAATCATCGATGACGGTAAGTACCCAGTCTCCGTTGGTCTGTGCAAAGACGCTCTCAACGGTTTCCTTCAGCAGCGCAGGATCGCCCCAGTACGGTACAAAAATATCGAGCGGCATTTTCCAACTTCCACGGGTTGTCGTAGCTCATCTGAGCTCGTTCACGGGTGCCGGGGCGGCGGCTTCAATTGAGTGCCTGTCCGTGTCCGACACTAATATGTTGCCATGACCTCCCACGTTATCCGGCAATTGACCCCTGCAGCCCCGGCCTTCAACGGATGACTCACACGGAAGGGCGGGCACCGCAGAAGTCGACTATTGCTGCGCGCCAGGCGGCTTCCGTCGGGTTGGCGTCAATCGCCTCTGCGGCTGCCGGGTACCTGGTCATCTGGTTTGTGCCACGGGTCCTGAGCAAGGCCGACAACGCCGAGTTCCTGGCCTTTTGGTCCGCACTCTTTCTGATGTTCGGTATTCTCGGCGGCCTGCAAACGGAGATCATTCGGTACGTAACCGCCTCGGGGACCGACTCCGCCGCCCATTCCCGCGGCGGCACTGGGCGGCGCCGGACCGTTCCTTTGTTCGCGGTGGTCTTCGGAATCGCCGCCGGGGTCGCAATTGTCCTGGCAGTGACGTCGCTACTGTGGGGACGCGCGGTGCTCGGGCCGCACTGGGCGGTGCTGGTTCTTGTCCTCGCCGGTGCCTGCGTGGCTTTCTCGGTCCATGCCGCACTGGCAGGCGTCCTCAGCGGCCGGCACCTCTGGGGAAGTTTTTCGGCGCTGGTCGCCGCCGAGTCCGTCTTCCGTCTGGTCCTCGTGCTCGCTGTCGGCCTGCTGGCGGGATCTACAGCCGGGGTGGCGGCCGCGGCGGCGGCAGGGGCCCTCGCCTGGGCGCTGATGGCAGTCTTCAGCCCTCAGCTCCGGTCAGCGTTCAGCATGCCGCTGGCCGTCCCCGTCAGGGACTTTGCGCGGAAAGTGGGCCACGCCAGCATATCGACTGCTGCCAGCGCATCGCTCGTTGTCGGCTTCCCGATCCTTTACAGGATTACGACTCCCGCGGACGTCTATCTGGCGTCGGCTCCGCTGCTTCTTGCGATTCTGCTGACCAGGGCGCCGCTGATGGTTCCGCTCGGAACGTTCCAGAGCGTCGCAATCGCCCATTTCGTCCGTCACCGGGACCGGGGGCTTGGTGCATTGCGGCCGGTCGCCCTCGCCATTGCCGGCGTCGCCCTGGTGGGTGCCTTGGCGGCGTACTTCCTGGGACCCTGGCTAATGGTCCTGCTGTTCGGTCCGGAGTACCACGTCGCGGCGTGGGTCCTCGCCGGATTGACTGCCGCCGCCTCTGTGCTGGCTCTTCTGACACTCACCGGCGGTATGTGCGTAGCACTCAACCGCCACAGGGTGTCTTCTGTCGGCTGGGTGAGCGCAGGGGCCCTGACCCTGCTGGTCCTGCTGCTGCCATTGGACGCCGACCTCCGTGCCGTCCTGTCCCTGCTGACGGGCCCGCTGCTGGGCGTGTGCATCCACACCGTGGCGTTGTCACGCCGCACTGCTGTGCCACAGGCGTAGGAGCTCACAGAGTCCTACGCCTGTGGAAACCGCGGAACCGCGAACTCAATAGCGGGTAATGGCGTAACCCGCCGTTGCACTCCACTTGATTGAGCCGCCCTTGAAGTACTGCACGCAAACATCCGCGGTGCAGGTTTCGGTGCTGGTGGGGAATCCGAAGAAGCCTTGCTGGGCTCCGTTCGCCCGCCATACGCCGCCGATGCCGCTGTTGTAGACAGCGCCCATGCCCACGCCCGACGCCCAGAGGATCTCGCCGCCAGCGAACAACTGGGTGCACGAGGTTGCTGCGCAAGTTTCCGTCGTCGTGGGGAACCCGAGACGGCCCGATTCGGACCCAAGTGAGCGCCACAACGATCCGATGCCACCGGAGTACACAGCGGCAGTACCGGTGGTGGCGGACCAGAGAATGTCTCCGCCGGCGAAACTCTGGCGGCAGGAGCTGACCAGGCAGGTTTCGTTGCTGACGGGGTAGCCCAGCCGTGCGTTCTCGGCTCCGAGGGTCCGCCAGAGGCCGCCGATGCTGCCGTTGTATACGGCCCACTGTCCGGTGGCGGGTGTCCAGTAGATGGTGCCGCCGCGGAAGGACTGCTTGCAGGTGCTGCCGGCGCAGGATTCATCGGTGACAGGGTAGCTCAGGCGGGCGTTCTCGCTGCCCATGGCTGCCCACAAGGACCCGATACCCGTACCGCGGAGCACTCCGAATGCAGGGGCGGTAGCGGTGGGGTCCTTGAGGATCCGGCCCGCCTCGAAGTCCTGGAAGCACTCCTTTCCGTCACAGAAGTTGGTGTCGCTGATGGGACTGCCGAAGCGCCCCTTCTCGGCTTGGAGCGCGGTCCATTTCTTGGCGATTTCACCGTCGACGATGGTCCGCGTCCCGGACTCCGGGGTCCAGAAGATCTGGCCGTTGACGAAAAGCTGGCGGCAGACTGAGCCCTCGCAGCTTTCGGCTGACCGGGGCGCCCCGACCAGGCCGGAGAGTCCGCCGTCGGCCTGCCATTTGCTTCCAATGGACGTGCGCCAGACCGGAACCGCGCCGGTGGCGCCGGTCCAGACCATCGTTCCGCCCTGGAAGCTCTGGACGCATGAGGTGTCGGTGCACGTTTTGTTGTTGGTGGGGTAGCCGAGCCGGCTGGTTTCGCCGCCCAGGGCCTCCCAGGCCGTTGCAATGTCTCCGGAGGTGAGCGCCCAGGAGCCCGTTAAGGCTGTCCACAGGATCTTTCCACCTTGGAACGTCTGGCTGCAGGCGGAGGCGGAACAGGTCTCGGAGGCTGTGGGGTAGCCCAGTGTTCCGGAGGTGCCACCCATGGCCCGCCATCGTGCGCCGATTCCGCCGTTGAAGACCGCTGCGGCGTTCGTTGACGTCGACCAGTACACTTCGCCGCCAACGAAGGCCTGCGAACAGGCTGTTGCCGAACAGGTTTCATCCGTCTTCGGGTACCCAAGGCGACCGTCCACTCCGCCCCAGCCACGCCACGTGCCGCCGATGGAGCTGAAATAGACGGCCTTCGCCCCGGTGTTCGGATGCCAGATAATCTGGCCGCCGGCATACTGGCGGTAGCACCCGCCGGCTGGCAGGCCGCAGTACAGCGGAAGCGTCTGGACTCCCAGCCGGCTGGACGCGCCGCCCATCGAGTTGTACTTGTTGAGGACAGGATCGAAGCCGGTTGCGAGTGCCTGGAGTTCGGCGTAGCTGCCGCTGAAGACATTTGAATCGCCGGCGAACGGGCCTAGGCTGCTGTACTGCCAGATATCGTATTTGGTCCAACCGGCCGGCAGCACGCCAGGTGAGACGGTGCGGTATGACGCGATGTGGAGCGGCTGGTTCTTGAACGCCGGGCTGTTCCCCGTGCATTGGGTCCACCAGTCGGTGGTGGTGTAGATCGCGGGATAGCGGCCTGTCCGGGTATACAGGGTGTTGGAGAAGTCTGCAATCCAGGAAACCATCTGGCTTTGCGACATGTTGTAGCAGGTGTTGCCGAGTTCGGGGTACGGGTTGTATTCAATATCCAGCAGGGGCGGCAGGGTGGTTCCGTCGCCGCTCCAGGCACCGCCGTTGGCGGCGAAATAATGTGCCTGCGCGGCGCCGGACGAAACATTCGGGATCGCGAAGTGGTAAGCGCCCCGGATCATTCCGACGCTACGGGATCCGTTGTACTGGCTGGCAAAGTAGGGGTTGAGATAGCTGAGGGCTTCTGACGCCTTGGCGTAGGCGAACAGCGCACCCATGTTGCGCTGCTCCTGCCAGTTCACGTTTCCCTGATGGCTGCTGACGTCGAGTCCCTGGATGCCGGGCGGCATGTAGGTGGCCTCGGTTGAGGTCCCGCTTGACTCGGTGGTTGCCCTGATGCCCAGCTTCTGCTCGAGCCCCTGGCCCATGTGCGCGCCATGGGCCCCCTGGGCGGCTTTGAGCTTGGCCAGCATCTCCGCGTCGATGGTTGATCCCGGCGGAACGGTCTCGCTGGTGGTCGGCGCCGGGGACGGCACTGTTGCCTGGGTCGATGCCGGGGCCGGAGCGGACGCCGTCGGGCTTGGTGCGGCAGTGGCCGTCGGCGGGGTTGCCGGGGAGTCAGTAGCCGGTGTGGCGTCAGCCGTCTGAACCGGAGTGGACACCGGCGCCGGTAGGGCTTGCTCGTCCGCGGCTGCAGGCAGTGCGGGGGCGAAAGAACTGCAAACCAGGGCTGAGGTTAAAACGGCCGCCGCCAGCATCCGGCCGCCGAAGGAGGTGGACGCGCCTGTTCGTGCGCTGGTGAATTTGCTAAGACTCATGTTCTGCTCCGGCCGGCAACGCGCAGATCCCCCACACATCGCAAAATTAGAAACCTATTGGTTTGTCATTTCGGACGGTGGCGACAGCTCAGCCGTTCCAGATCATCTTCATGACCCGGCTAATGTAGCACCAATGTTACAGATGTAACCAGAGTGCTTACTGTTACCAGTGTGAACTGGAGCTCAGGTTATTCGCCGGCGAGGAGTGCCTGGTCGTGCCGCACCATGGCAGTCACCAGTGCATCGAAATCCACGGACGGCCGCCAGCCCAGCCTGGATGAAATCTTGGCGATGTCGCCTCGCATCTCGGCAGCGTCGGTGGGCCGTGCCAGGGAGTCGTCAACGTCCACGACTGCGCGCCAGTCATCGATGCCGGCAGCCTTGAACGCGGCCTCCACGAAGTCCTGAACGGAGTGGGAGACGCCGGTGGCGACCACGAAGTCGTCCGGTTCCGCTGCGTGGATGATCCTGTCCATGGCGTCTACGAAGTCAGGAGCCCAGCCCCAGTCCCTGATGGCGTTCAGGTTGCCCAGTGAAAGCTTGTCCAGCTTGCCCGCGGCGATGGCAGCCGCTCCGGACGTGATCTTGCGGGTTACGAATTTGGCCGGCCGCCGGACGGACTCGTGGTTATAGAGAATCGCGGAGGATGCAAACATCCCCCGACCCCTATAGACGCTGACGGCGTGATGAGCCAGAGCTTTGGCGGCGCCATACGGGGAAATGGGCCGGATCGGGGTGGACTCGCTCTGCGGCGCAGACTCTGCCTCGCCGAACAGTTCAGCGCTGGAAGCCTGGAGGAAACGGATCTCCTTGCCCGTGGCTTGCTGCAACTGCCAGGTGGTTTCCAGCATGGCGACAACAGACGCGCCCGAGATGAGTGCCGTGTCGTAAGGGTGCTGCCACGACTGGTACACCGAACTGATCCCGCCGAGGTTGAAGACCAGGTCGGGTTTGATCGACTCCAGAATCGAGCCCACCTCGTCAGGGCGGGAAAGATCGCCGACGTGGTACTCCACCCCTTCCACGGAGGTTTCCCCCTCGCCATGCGCTCCCGGCAGCAGTTCATGGCGGATGAGGCCATGGACTTGCCAGCCACGGGAGAGCAGGGATTCGGCCAGGTAGGACCCGTCCTGGCCCGTTACCCCGGTAAGGAAAGCGGTGCCGACGGGAACAGATCCCGCCTCGCTGAGCGGGTTCACCGCATCAGGGCAGACTGCTCGGCGATGTCGTTCTCAACCATCATCTTGACGAGTTCGTTAAAGGAGACCTTGGGCTTCCAGCCGAGCTTGTCCTGGGCCTTGGACGCGTCGCCGATCAGCAGATCGACTTCGGCGGGACGCATGAACTTGGGGTCCTGCCGGACGTACTGCTTCCAGTTGTCCAGCCCCGCAGCGTCAAAGGCAGCCTGGAGCAGTTCTTCAATGGAGTGTGTTTCGCCGGTGGAGATGACGTAGTCGTCAGCTTCGGGCTGCTGCAGCATCAGCCACATGGCTTCCACGTAGTCTCCTGCGAAGCCCCAGTCGCGCTTGGCGTCCAGGTTGCCAAGGACGATTTCGTCCTGGAGCCCGAGCTTGATCCGTGCGACCGCCATGGAAACCTTGCGGGTGACAAATTCAGGCCCGCGGCGCGGCGACTCGTGGTTGAAGAGAATTCCGCTGGAAGCGTGCATCCCGTAGGACTCGCGGTAATTGATCGTCATGTAGTGGCCGAAGACCTTGGCCACACCGTAGGGGGACCGGGGCCACAGGAGGGTCTCCTCGGTCTGGGGCACCTGCTGAACCTTGCCGAACATCTCGGACGAGGACGCCTGGTAGAAGCGCACCTTGGAGATGTCGTCCCCTGCATACAGGCGGGTCGCCTCGAGCATGTTCAGGACGCCCTTGCCGGTGACGTCTGAGGTCAGCGAGGCATTCTCCCAGGAGTAGGCCACGAAGGAAATTGCCCCAAGGTTGTAGACCTCGTCCGGCTGGGCAACGCCGAGCACCCGGACAAGCGAAGAGACATCCGTCAGGTCGCCGGTGAGCAATTTGACGCCCGGAACGGTCTGGCGGACCAGGTCGTGCTTGGGGTTGTTCTGTCCCCGGATGAGGCCGAACACCTCGTACCCCTTCGAGAGAAGGAGCTCTGCGAGATACAGGCCGTCCTGGCCAGTGATTCCGGTGATTAGCGCACGGGGCATGGGAAGAGGTCCTTACAGATTGTTTGCGGGGCTACTGCAACTATATATGGGAGGGAGCCTTGGCTCCGAGGCGGAGTATGGCGCCGCTCAAACGGTACTCGCAGCTGTGTCGCGCTGATTCAGCGCATAGCGGTACGCCTCCACGTGCACTGCGGCGCAGTGTTCCCACGTGAACTTGCGGACCTGTTCCAGGCCGAGCCGCTGGAGTTCGTCGGTCCTGGCGATGGCGTTCCGGATGGCCGCAGCGATCGCGGCGGGGTCCTGCGGATCGAACAATTCGGCGGCATCTCCCACAATTTCAGGAAGCGAACCAGCGGTGGAACTTGCCACGGGGCAGCCCGAAGCCATTGCCTCCAGGGGCGGAAGCCCGAATCCCTCGTAGAGGCTGGGAAAGACCATGCATGCGGCGTTGCGGTACAGTTCCCTGAGCTCGGCGAGCGGGACCAGGCCACGGACTTCCACGTTGGCGGGAACGTCGGTCAGGTCGTCGAGCGCCCCTCCCGTGAGGATGAGGCGCAGCTCCGGGTTAGTAGCCTGAAGCAATCTCATGGCTTCGAACAGTTTGGCGTGGTTCTTGTGCTTCCAGCCCCTGGCGGGATACATGATGAAGCTATCGCGAGGTCCCACATTGGGTGTGAACTCCTCGGCATTGACGCCCAGATGGGCCGTGAAGATCTTCTCCGGTGCGATGCCTAGATGGTTTACGATGCTCTGCTTGGCAAAATCGCTGATGGTCACGATCGCGTCCGCGTCGCGTGCGGCTTTCTCGTAAAAGACCTTGCGGTAGAGCTTGTCAGCGGTGCCGAACAGCTCGGGGAGGTCGAGATGCTGAACGTCCAGCAGTGTCTGGACAAACGGAGTGCCTTTTGGCGGCTTCGGCAGCGGAACCGTGAACGGGACGTGGAAGACGTCCATCGGTCGCATCCTGCGGAGGATCGAGCCCCTCATTGCCAGGCCCTTGGCCAAGGTGGCCAAACGGGCAACGGTGGAGCCGCCGCCTGCCAGCCCGGGAATCACCACTTCATCCGCCCCTTCGCTGAAGCCGCGCCCGGATTCGTTGACGTAGCAGGTGGGGTTAACTGCCGGCGAAGCACCGAGTTGGCGGACCAATTCGCGTGCGTAGGTTTCGCTGCCCCCCATTCCGCCCGGGACAAGGGTGAGCATGGAAACGCCCACGTTCAACGGGACTGAGTGGCCGGTTTGGTGGGCAGGCGAAGTGCCGGGCTCGGGGGTCGTCATGCTGAACATACTAACGTTTGAGCCGGAGCCGGGACTTCTGCTGTGCTGACCCCGCCGCCGGATCTGACTGATTCCTGGCGGGCGCCGCGTGACGTCCGGCGGCGGTCCGGCTGTGACCTACCATCGACCCCGCCCTAGACTAGAGGCCATGAAGGTATTGGTCACCGGCGGCGCCGGATACATCGGATCCCACACGACGCTTTGTTTGCTCGAAGCAGGGCACGAGGTGGTCGTCCTCGACAATCTGATGAACTCCAACCCCGAGTCACTCCGCAGGGTGGAGAAGCTGAGCGGAAAGACAGTTGATTTCCGCGAGGTTGATCTGCTCGATGCCGCCTCGGTGGACCGCCTCTTCGAGGAGGTCACCTTCGACGCCGTGATCCACTTCGCCGGCCTCAAGGCCGTTGGGGAATCGGTCGCTAAACCACTCTGGTATTACAAGAACAACGTGGTGGGCACGCTCAATCTTTTGCACAGCATGGAGCGCGCCGGTGTCCGGCGGCTCGTCTTCAGCTCCTCGGCCACGGTCTACGGGGCGTCCGAGGAAGTACCCCTGATCGAGAAGGCGCCGCTGGACGCCACCAATCCCTACGGCCGGACCAAGGAACAGATCGAGGACATTCTCTCGGACCTCGGTGCGGCAGACCCAAGCTGGAGCATAGCCCTTCTCCGCTACTTCAATCCCGTCGGTGCCCACGAATCGGGTCTGATCGGGGAGGACCCGCGCGGCATACCCAATAACTTGCTGCCCTTCGTGGCCCAGGTTGCGGTGGGGCGACGCGACAAGGTCATGGTCTTCGGCGATGACTATCCGACGGCTGATGGCACCGGCGTCCGTGACTACATCCACGTGATGGACCTCGCGGCCGGCCACCTTGCCGCGCTGGGCTACCTGCAGGAAAAGGCCGGCGTCTACCGCTGGAACCTTGGCACCGGCCGCGGTTCGTCCGTACTTGAAGTCATCGAAGCCTTCAGCCACGCGGCCGGAGTGCCCGTACCCTATGAGTTCGCACCCCGGAGGCCCGGGGACGCAGCCGTCAGCTACTCCGACCCTTCCGCGGCGCTGGCGGATCTGGGCTGGTCAGCGCGGCGGAACCTGGCCACCATGTGCAAAGACCACTGGCGCTGGCAAAGCAGCAACCCGTCAGGCTACGAAGAACCAGTGTGATGTAGCGCCACGTTGTCAGGGCCCCGTTCCGGGGTTATCCACAGTTTTATCCGTGTGACTTGGCCGACATGTGTATGCTCCCTTAGCTTTAACGCAGTTGTACTGCCTCAGCCGGGGGCGGCAGTCGTATTGGGGAACTCATGGATGCTGTTCGAATCGTGGAGGACGAGGTCCGCGAACTGATCCGACGCCGCGGCCTGGACCCGCTGCGGCAGGCCGGAGAGGTCAGGCGCCTCGTGGAGGCCGCGGTCAGCGATTACGACGAACGCGCACTGATGGGGCCACTTCCTCCGATCGGCCCGCTGGAGTCCGCCCGCCGCCACGTTTACGACGCCGTAGCCGGATTCGGTGCGCTGCAGCCCTTGCTGGACGACCACACCATCGAGGAAATTTGGCTCAACGCACCCAACGAAATATATGTGGCACGGAACGGCGAATCTGAACTCACGTCCCTGAGTCTCACGGATCAGCAGGTTCGGGACCTCGTGGAACGCATGCTGAAAAGTTCGGGCCGCCGCCTGGATATGTCTTCGCCGTTCGTAGACGCAGCCCTCCCGGACGGGTCCCGGCTCCACGTGGTTATTCCCGACGTCACGCGGCGCCACTGGGCGGTTAACATCCGAAAGTTTGTGGTCAAGGCAAGCCGGCTCGAACACCTGGTGGAACTCGGGACACTTACTCCGCAGGCAGCCCGGTTCCTAGGCGCCGCAGTGGCCAGCGGACTCAATATCCTGGTTTCGGGGGCCACCCAGGCCGGCAAGACCACGATGCTGAACTGCCTGGCAGCCAGTATTGGCGCACGCGAGCGCGTCATCACTGTGGAGGAAATCTTTGAACTGCAATTCCCTTTGCGCGACGTTGTGGGACTGCAGTGCAGGCAGCCGAACCTGGAGGGCGAAGGTGAGATACCGCTGCGAAGGCTTGTCAAGGAAGCCCTCAGGATGCGGCCGGACCGCCTTGTGGTGGGCGAGGTCCGTGAGGCGGAAAGCCTGGACATGCTGATCGCGCTCAACTCGGGCCTTCCGGGTATGTGTACGGTTCATGCGAACTCGGCGCACGATGCCGTCACCAAGCTGTGCACCCTTCCGCTCCTGGCGGGTGACAATATCTCAAGTGCGTTCGTGGTGCCGACGGTCGCCTCATGCATCGATCTGGTGGTCCACTGCAGCCGGCAGGCCAGCGGCCGCCGGCAGGTGACGGAAATCCTCTCCCTCGGCAGGCGCGTCGAGAACGGCATCATCGAATCGTCCATGGTTTTCGCACTAGCTGACGGCCATCTGCAACCCAAAGCCAACTCCATGCCCGCCGTCGAGAAATTTGCCGCAGCGGGATTTGATGTTGCCGCCCTTCTGGAGGTCCGCTGATGGCACCCTTGCTGGGGGTTGTCCTTGGTACAGGCTTGTTCCTCATCTGGTGGTCGGCGTGGGAGCAGCCGCCGTCCGTCACGCGGCCACCGCGGTCCAGCCGGCTCCAGGACCTGTTGCGGGCGGCCGGGATTGAAAACGTCTCCGGCACCGGCCTCGTATCCACCTGCCTTGGTATGGCGGCGTTCGTCAGTATCGTCTTCTTTGCCGTGACCAGGTCCTGGCCCATCTCCGCCTGCTTTGGACTGTTTGGAGGCTGGCTCCCGATAGCTGTCGTCAGGTGGCGGGCACGCAAACGCACCGCAACGCTGCGTCAGTTGTGGCCTGACGTCGTTGATCACCTTCGTTCCGCGATCAGGGCCGGACTGTCGCTTCCCGAAGCGCTGATCCAGCTGGGCGAAAAAGGCCCCGAGGAGCTGCGGCACGTATTTCGCGATTTTGGCGCCGATTACCGCGCCGGCGGCCAGTTCGATCCAGCCCTCAACAGGCTGAAGGACCGGCTCGCAGATCCTGTCGCGGACCGGATTGTCGAAGCCCTCAGGCTTACCCGCGAGGTGGGTGGCTCCGACTTGGGCCGCCTGTTGGGAACCCTGGGCGAATTCTTGCGGGAAAGCGCGCGGACCAGGAGCGAGCTTGAAGCCCGGCAGTCGTGGACGGTGAATGCGGCCAGGCTCGCCGTGGCTGCGCCGTGGATTGTCATGGTACTGCTGTCAACCCGGCCCGAAGCAGTTGCCGCATACAACACCGCGATGGGTGCGGCCGTACTTCTGGGCGGGCTGGTGGTTTCGGCCATCTGCTACTCCGTCATGCTGCGGATCGGGGCACTTCCCGAGGACGAACGGGTGCTCAGGTGACGTCGCCTGGCGCCAGCGCAGTGATCTGCGGACTCCTCCTCGGCGCGGGCCTCTGGTTGCTGGTTGTACGGCTGCCGTTCATGCGGCCAATGAGCTTTACGGAACGCATTGAACCGCAGCTGAAGTCGCAGAACCTGGAGTCCAAGCTGCTGTTGGCGTCCACAGAGAACCTCACTCCGTTCGGGCCGCTGGAGCGCATACTGCGTCCGTTCCTGAGGGACGGACTGGCATTCCTTACGCGATTCAACACAGGGTCGACGGCGCTGAGCCGACGGCTGGCCCAGGCCGGGATCCGGAAGTCCGTCGTCGACTTCAGGGCCGAGCAACTGCTGTGGG
The DNA here is from genome assembly GCF_030718995.1 of Arthrobacter oryzae. Taxonomy (NCBI): domain Bacteria; kingdom Bacillati; phylum Actinomycetota; class Actinomycetes; order Micrococcales; family Micrococcaceae; genus Arthrobacter; species Arthrobacter oryzae. The sequence goes on along the minus strand of NZ_CP132204.1, from coordinate 34,986 downwards.
CAGTTCTGGGATTCGTCATTGCCACGGGCCTGGTCCTGATCGGAGCCGCAAGGGGACAATTCAATCCGTTCCTCGCCGTCGTCGCAATTCTGGGTAGTGCCATTGGCGGATTCCTCTTCAGGGACTACTGGCTGGGCGCCCAGATCAAGAAGCGGGAAAAACGCATGATGGCCGAGTTCCCGAGCCTCGCCGAGCTCATGGCGCTCGCCGTGAGTGCGGGCGAGAGTGCCACCGGGGCACTCGACCGGGTCTGCCGCAGTTCGCGAGGCGAACTTGCCGGGGAGTTCGAGCTAGTGCTGGGTGAAACCCGTGCCGGAAAGCCACTTATCGACGCGTTGCAGCGATTTTCGTCGCGGACGGACCTGGGCCCGTTGGTGCGATTTGTTGACGGCATCATCGTGGCAGTGGAACGGGGAACACCACTGGCGGACGTCCTCAGGGCCCAGGCGCAGGACGTCCGCGATACGGCCAAGCGCGAGTTGATGGAATCGGCCGGAAAGAAAGAGATCGCCATGATGGTGCCGTTGGTTTTCGGCGTCCTTCCATTGACTGTCATCTTTGCAGTGTTCCCGGGCCTCGCCGCCATCAGCCTTGGACTATGACTGAATCCCAAACCACCCGGACTGCCGGGACAATCCAGCCCGAACCACAGAATGGAAGCCCAATGACACACTTCGGAATCCGAGCACTGGCCATGATTCACAGCATTGCCCTGCTGCTCCGGGCATCATCGGCAGCGCTCGGCAACGGCGGCAGGCCGTCCGGCAGCGCCGACCATCCCGAACGAGGGGATGTGCCGGGCTGGGTGATGATCACGCTGATGTCAGCCGTGCTCGTGGCCGCACTGCTGGCGCTTGCCGGACCAGCATTGGAGGGGCTGTTCAACCAGGCCATGGACAAGGTCGGAAACTAGCACATGCCCGCAGGGCTTCGGGAGGCCGAAGACTTGGCCTGCCGGACAACCGGGCAACCGGCCGGGCGTCATGATCCGTCCCGTCGGGAACGCGGCTCCGCCGTTGTGGACTTCGTCCTGGTGGGAGGACTTCTGACGATGTTCTTCCTGGCGATCATTCAGCTGGCGCTCGTCCTGCACGTCCGCAACACGCTGATCGACGCTGCAGCGTCGGGTGCCAGGTACGGCACACTCGCCGATCGGAACGCGACCGACGCGACGGGCCGTACGGGCGAACTGATCGGCATGGCGCTCAACGGGGACTTCGCCAACGACGTGACCGCTTCGGAAGTGACCTTTCAAGGCATCCGTGTGCTCGAAGTGACGGTCAGGGCGCCGTTGCCGGTGATTGGCCTGATCGGTCCACGCGAGGCCTTGGAGGTGAAGGGCCATGCTGCCATCCAGCCCTAGCTTTCGCGCCATGCTGTCCCGCCGGTTCCGGGAAGCCGCTTCGGGGGAGAGGGGGAGCGCCGTCGTCGAGTTCACGTTCCTGGCCCTACTACTGATGGTTCCCCTCGTGTACTTCATCATCACTGTGGGGCAGATCCAGGGTGGCGCCTTCGCCGTCGTCGGAGCGGCCGACCAGGCGGCCAAGGTGTACGTCGCCCAGCCCGATGCGGAAAGCGGCCGCGTTGCGGCCGAACAGGCAGTCATGCTCGCCCTCGCGGACTACGGGCATCCGGCGGAAAACGCACGCATGGAGGCAAGCTGCCAGACCGCGGACTGCCTCTCCCCGGGGTCGGCTGTCACCATCACTGTCCACCTCTCGGTCCCGCTGCCCTTTGTACCTTTCAGTGATTCGTTCCGGCTCAATGTCAGCCAACTGGACGCCTCGGCCACACAGATTGTGGGGCGATTCCGATAACGGCTCAACATCCCGGCGCTGAGCAAAGCGGGGAAGCGGGGCAGATGATGGTCCTGATTATCGGCTACGTACTGCTGGCACTCCTAGTCACCACCGCAGTCATGGCGGCGTCCTCGCTCTACCTCGAACACAAGAAGCTGCTGTCCGCCGCGGACGGCGCATCCGTGGCAGCGGCGGACAGCTATACGCTGGGCCAGGTCGAGACCGGTGGCGGAAGCCCGTCCGCGGTCCTCAGCGGCACCCGCGTCCGCAGCGTAGCCGCAGACTACTTGAGCAGGAACGGCGCGAATGACCTGTTCGACGGGCTAGCCGTCGCACCGGAGACCGGGAGTCCCGACGGTTCCACCGCCGTCGTCGTGCTGAGTGCGGAAGTGCATCCGCCGATCGTCAACTTCCTCATCCCGGACGGGATCAGGATTGAGGCGGCGTCCACAGCACGTTCCAGGCTCGTCCGGTAGCCCTGACCGCCAGCCGCACGGTAGCGGTCGCGAACCGGTAGCCGTCGGGAACCGTAGCAGTGGGGAACCGGTGCGGGACGGCTAGGAAGGATAGCGTAGGCTTTAACAACCATGGCTCAAATAGATTTTTCCGCAGAAATCCGCGCTTTGCGCGCCACCTACACCTCCATCGAAAACGTCTCGAATGTTGAGGAGCTGAAGGAAGACATCGCAGAACTGAGCGAGCGGGCGGGGGAGCCCAACCTTTGGGACGATCCCGCGGCTGCGCAAAAGATCACCTCCCGGCTCTCCCACCGGCAGAGCGAACTCGAGCGCCTGAACAAGCTGGTCTCCCGGATTGACGACCTTGAGGTCCTGGTGGAACTCGGCCAGGACGAGGAGGACGCCGACTCCATGGGCGAGGCTGCCGCGGAGCTTGAGTCCATCCGCAAGTCGCTGAAGGACCTTGAAGTGGTGACGCTGCTGTCCGGTGAGTTCGACGAGCGTGAGGCGGTTGTCACCATCCGTGCGGGCGCAGGAGGGGTTGACGCGGCGGACTTCGCCGAAATGCTGCTCCGGATGTATCTTCGCTGGGCCGAACGCCATGGCTACCCGACCACCATCATGGACACGTCCTACGCCGAGGAAGCCGGGCTCAAGTCCGCCACCTTCGAAGTCAACGCGCCCTATGCCTACGGCACCCTGAGCGTCGAAGCCGGCACGCACCGACTGGTCCGGATCAGCCCCTTCGACAACCAGGGCCGCCGCCAGACGTCCTTCGCGGCCGTCGAAGTCATCCCGTTGATCGAGCAGACGGACTCCATCGACATCCCGGACAACGAAATCCGGGTGGACGTCTTCCGCTCCTCTGGCCCGGGCGGGCAGTCAGTCAACACCACCGACTCGGCGGTACGACTGACGCACATTCCCACCGGGACCGTGGTGTCCATGCAGAACGAAAAATCCCAGCTCCAGAACCGCGCCGCTGCCCTGCGGGTCCTCCAGTCCAGGCTCCTGCTCCTCAAGAAGGAACAGGAAGATGCGGAAAAAAAGGCCTTCGCCGGGGACGTCAAGGCGTCCTGGGGCGACCAGATGCGCTCCTACGTCCTCAATCCGTACCAAATGGTCAAAGACCTCCGGACCGAGCACGAAGTCGGCAACACTTCGGCCGTATTCGACGGCGAAATCGACGATTTCATCGATGCCGGCATCCGCTGGCGAACCGACAACCGCAACGCCGCCGACTAGGCCCGCAGGCTGCCCGGGACGTCCATTCGGTGGCTGAAATCCCGCGACACGCCCCGGAACTCCAGCTTTTCTGCAGGTGGCCGTGCGTATAGTCGAGGGGCCGGAGCTCTACTTCCCCCAAAAGAAAGCCCGTGCACCGGCTGCAGTACTGGGCTCCATCAGCCGTGTCCTGCAGGGTACTTAGGGCAATGATCCGTTTCGAGAATGTCACCAAGGTCTATGACCAGAAAGCCCGGCCTGCGCTGGACTCTGTCAACCTTGAAATCGACCGTGGTGAGTTTGCGTTCCTTGTGGGCGCTTCCGGTTCCGGCAAATCCACCTTCCTCAGGCTGGTCCTCAAGGAGGACCGGGCCACCTCCGGCGCCGTTTATGTCGCCGGCCAGAACGTGGCAAACATATCAAGCTGGCGTGTTCCCCGCCTGCGCAGGGGAATCGGCGTCGTCTTCCAGGACTTCCGCCTCCTTCCGCAGAAGAACGTCTTTGCCAATGTGGCCTTCGCCATGCAGGTGATCGGCAAGAGCCGCAGCATCATCCGGGACACTGTCCCCGAAGTACTTAAGACCGTGGGCCTTGAAGGCAAGGAACACCGCATGCCGCACGAGCTCTCCGGCGGTGAACAGCAGCGTGTGGCGATCGCCCGCGCAGTGGTGAACCGCCCGGGAATCCTGCTGGCTGACGAACCTACCGGAAACCTTGATCCCACCACGTCGATGGGCATTATGGGCGTGCTGGACAAGATCAACCAGAACGGCACCACGGTGGTCATGGCAACGCACGACGACGACATCGTCAACGAGATGCGCAAACGCGTGGTGGAGCTAAGGAACGGCGTTGTCATTCGCGACGAGGCCCGCGCCCTGTACACCTCGATGATTCCGGTGGTGGGGCAGTCGCGGCGGCTTAAGGACGCCAGCGGGCGCCCGGACGGGGCTGAGCCCGGCATCGGAGATGGCTCCGCCTCCAGGGCGGGGGAGACACTGTGAGACTCGCCTTCATCCTCAGCGAAATTGGCAGCGGCCTCAGGCGCAACCTGTCCATGGTGGTGTCGGTCATCCTGGTGACCTTCGTGTCGCTGACCTTCGTCGGTGCCGCCGGCATGCTGCAGCTCCAGATCAACCAGATGAAGGGCTACTGGTACGACAAAGTCCAGGTGGCCATCTTCCTCTGCGGTGACGGCTCGACGGCGGCCGGCTGCGCCACGGGAACGGCCACGCCGGAGCAGCAGGAGAACCTGCGCACGCTGCTGGAGTCGCCTGCTGTGGCCCAGTACATCAACGACTTCCAGTTTGAGTCCAAGGAAGAGGCTTACAACCACTTCAAGGAGCAGTTCTCCAACTCGCCCATCGTTGACTCGGTGACTCCGGATCAGCTCCCGGCATCCTTCCGGATCAACATGAAGGACCCGGAGAAATACCAGATCATCAGCGAGACGTTCTCGTCACAGCCCGGCGTCGAGACGGTGATCGACCAGCGGCAGGTCCTGGAACGGCTCTTCTCGGTCATGAACGCGGCTTCCCTGGTCGCCGTCATCATCGCCGGTGTCATGATTGTCTGCGCCATCCTGCTCATTGCCACCACCATTCGTCTGTCCGCTTTCAGCAGGCGCCGGGAGACCGGCATCATGCGGCTGGTCGGTGCCTCCAAGACCGTCATCCAGTTGCCGTTCATCCTCGAAGGCGTGATCGCTGCGGTGATCGGCGCGGCGCTGGCTTCCGGCACGCTCTGGGCAGTGGCGCATTTTTTCCTCGGCGAATACATGTCCAAGCAGTATCCAGACACCGCGTTCATCTCCCCGGCGCAGACCCTTATCCTCGCTCCGGCACTCCTGGGACTGGGCGCAACTTTGGCTGGAATTTCGTCTCTCTTGACCTTACGTAGATATTTGCGGGTCTAGGCTGTGCATACCAACGAAGGATTGACCATGACAGAAATGGACCGCAAGGCCCGCCGGCTCCGGACTCCGGGACGGGGCAGCCGCATCATCAGCGCCGCCCTGGCACTGGTCCTTGCCGCGAGCCTGGGCGCTTCCACCCCGGTGGCCTTCGCTGACGAACTTGAAGACAAGCAGGCAGCGCTGGAGGCCGAGGCAGCGCGGGTACAGCAGTCCCTTGAGTTCGTCGATGCCAAGATTGCCAAGGCCGCAGGCGACTTGGTGATCTACCAGGGACAGCTCCCTGCCGCCCAGCAGGCCTTGCTGGAAGCGCAGGGCAAAGTGGCCAGCGCCGTGAAGGAAGTCGAAGCACTGGCGGCCCGCGTGGATCTGGCACAGCAGAACAAAGCCAAGATCACGCAGCAGCTTGAAACCGACAAGCAGAAGATCGCCGACACCAAGAAACTCATCGGCCAGATCGCTACCCAGGCCTACAAATCGGGCGGCGTGCCCTCAAACCTCACACTCTTCTTTGGATCGAAAAGCGGGGGCAGCCTGACAGACACGATGGACCTCGCGGACCAGGCCATGCGCAGCCAGAACTCCGCAATGGACAAGCTGTCGCAGCAGAACGCCACCAACGTCAATTCGCAGGCACGCCTGCAGGCTGTTGAGGCGGAGATCCAGGACCTCAAGGCCAAGGCCGATGCCGCGCTGGCCAGGGAGAAGGCAGCCCGCGATGAAGCTGCCGCCAAGAAGGAACAGGTGGATAAGCTCATCGCGGACACCACCCGGATCAACAATGAGCTGCAAGCCGCGAAGCCCGGCATCCAGAGCCAGCTCTCCAAGGTCCAGGCTGCGCAGGACGCCGTAGCCGCGGAGATCGTCGAACGCGACAGGAAGCTGCGCGAAGCGTGGGAAGCTGAGCAGCGCCGCATCGCTGAGGCCGCCGCCGCGGCGGCAAGGGCGGCCGGGCAGGCAGCCAAGCCCTACGTTCCGCAGGTCGGGCCGCCCTCCGCCTTTGGGCTGCGGCACCCGTTCTCATCCGACGTCGCCATCACCTCGGGCTTCGGCTGGCGCGCGACGCCGCCCGGAACGGTCGACTTCTACGGTTCCGGCGGCTACATGCACACGGGGATCGACTTCGGCGCCGGCTGCGGCACACCCGTCTACGCTCCGGCGGCAGGTACCGTGGTTTCAGCGGGATGGAGCAACGACGGCGGCGGCAACAACGTGAAGATTTCGCATGGCGTTGTCCAAGGCAACTCGTTGACCACCATCTACTACCACAACAGCAGTGTGGTGGTGTCCATGGGCCAGCAAGTCAGCCAGGGCCAGCTCATCGCCTATTCAGGGACGACCGGCAACTCAACAGGCTGCCATTCGCACTTCGAGACCTGGCTCAACGGCCAGGCCGTTGACCCGATGATCCTGCTCTGACGCTGCAACCCGCGCGGGGCAGTGAGCGCGGGGCGCTGACCCGCACCCGGGGCAGCCCCTGTGCTGCCGTAGAATTAAATAGCTCCGACCACTTCGGCGGGGCAACCATCCAGACCAAGAGCTGAGGAGTTCCACCGTGCCGAAAGAAAGTGGCCGTAAGGTAGTGGCCACCAACCGGAAGGCCCGGCATGACTACCATGTCCTGGACACCTATGAGGCGGGCATTGCCCTCATGGGGACTGAAGTAAAGTCCCTGCGCGAGGGCCACGCCTCCATGGTTGACGGGTTCTGCACCTTCTACAACGACGAGCTGTGGATGGAGGGGATCCACATTCCCGAATACAACCAGGGGAGCTGGACGAACCACTCCGCCCGGCGGCGGCGCAAACTGCTGCTGCACCGCGAGGAACTGACCAAGATTTCACACAAGGTCCGCGAATCGGGCTTTACTATCGTTCCGCTCCAGCTGTACTTCCTGGACGGCAAGGCGAAAGTGGAGATCGGCGTCGCGCGCGGTAAGAAGGAATACGACAAGCGGCAGACGCTCCGCGAACAGCAGGACAAGCGCGAAGCGCTGCGTGTCATGCGCGAGCGAAACCGCGGCTGACCTGGCCGCTAAACCAGCCACCAAACCAGCGCTGAGTCCGTCTCCGGCATGCCGGGAATGATTCCGGCCAGCGGTGCGTTATGATTGGTAGTCCGGGAAGGAACAGCGCGGAAACCGCAAGGAATCTGCACGGAACTGACCGGTTTGGTAACAAAATACGGGGATGATCGGTTTCGACGATGTTAGTCGCGACAGGTGAAGCGGGCCGAGGATGCAGAATTATCTCGTAAACGCTGTCTGCAAAACAATAAGTGCCAAACAAACGCGCACTGACTTCGCTCTCGCTGCCTAAGCAGTAAGACAGTCCGTCAGCCCGGGATTGCTATCGTCCCGGATCCTGGCGTCATTAAGATAGCCACTGCTGTTTACCTCCGTCATCGGGGTGAACGGGACTCTTAGATGGCTGGGCCCGGATCAGCTACCTGTTTGCAGGATAGCTGGGGCCGAGAAAATCCGACGCAAACTGCGCCCGGAGAAGCCCTGACAACACGACATCGGACGGGGGTTCAATTCCCCCCATCTCCACCATCGGGACAGCGGCAACGCGATCCCACCCCGTGCAAAAGGCCGGAAGCGAAAGCTTCCGGCCTTTTGTTTTCGGCACCGTTCTGGCATTCTCCAGCGGCCGTCCGTGGTCCCCGGTTCAGCGCTTCTTGATGTGCGCGACGGGGTCCACGTGGGTGTCCAGCTCATGCTTGGACTTCTTTTCGGCCCTCTTTTGCTTGATGGACTTGTCCGACTTCTTGGTGACCTGCCGGTGCGGCGATTTGTCAGGCATGTCGCCCTCCCTCACGTCGGGGCCCTGAATAGGCCCCGTGCTTGTAAGGTACGCCTGTTTTGTCGTGAATGAAACCGGCCCGTCGCCAGCCCCGGGTATTGATTCACTAACGTGCACCGAGGCCCTTGGCCGGACGGCAGGCGTCAGGAACCCGGCACCTCAACGTCAACGATTCCGACAAAACGGCTCCCGATTCCCTCGTACTCGCTGCGGACCAGGCCCGGCAACACCGGCGGGAGGTCGGCCGGTGCATGGTGCACGCAGCTGACGTATGTAAACGGCGGCCACCATTTCTTGGGCCGGGCGGCTTCGGAGAAACCGCAAACAGCGCACGTCAGCTGGACCCAGACGGGCCGCTTGCCGGTGCGGTTGGCCTTGGACTGGACGAGCCAGGCCGGGGGATTGTCCAGGAGTTCGGAAAGCTCAGCGTCCGTCAGCCGGGCCGGGATACCGTGACGGTGTGCCATTTCCAGTGGAATATCAAGGATCTGAGCTGCTTCACGTCGCGTAACCATCGTTTAACGATACGGGACGCCGGAACGCTTCGGATTCACGACGGCGGGACTCCAGTGCCCGCCGCCGGCGCGCCCGCTGCCGGCGCGCCCGGCGCTGTCAGCCTGCTGCCCGCCCTAACGCCGTCACCCGGCGACGGCGATTCCCAAGGCGGCCGCCGACAGCCCGGCCACGAGATTCACGATCACGTTCAGCGCCGCTGCCAGGTACCGGACCTCGCTGACGAGCCGGATCGTCGCCGTGGTCCAGGAACTGAACGTCGTCAGGCCGCCTGCTAGGCCTGTAGCGATTGCAGCCTGCCATTCCCCGCCGAGTCCCAGCCGGCCGGTAACCCCCAGGGACAGGCCGATGATCAGCGAGCCGAGGACATTTACCAGCAGGGTTGCCCAGGGCCAGTGCCTGCGGTTCCCCGCGCGATGGGCGAACCACGTGTCGATGGAGAACCTGAGCAACCCTCCGGCTACGCCGAAAACCCCGACCAGCAGCGCTGTCATGAGGCTCCGCCGGTCCGGTCGCTCAGGGACTTGCCGGTCTTCCAGCCCGCGGCTGCGGCAGCGAGCCCCAGGACCAGCGAGAGCCCGAGATACATCAGCCATATCAGATGCTGCCCGGAGCGTGCGTGCTGGTCAATGGAAAAGACCACCGCCGAGAAGGTGGTGAAGGAGCCCAGCAGCCCCGGGCCAATGCCGGCCCTCAACCAGAATGCCGTCCTGGGGCGTGCGATCCACACAGTGGTGAGGGCAGCCAGGGCGAAGCTTCCGCAGACATTGATGGCCAGTGTGGTCCAGGGAATTGCCCCCGCGGATTCCGGGAAGATCACGCCGAGGCCGTAGCGGAGCTCCGTCCCCAGGAGTGCTCCGACAGCCACTGCCGTCCATGCCCGCCAGCCGGCGCCCTTGCTAATCTTCACGCCGGAAGCACTCATTCAGGCGGCGTCGTTCTAGGAGTCTGCCAGCCGGCAACCGGCATGGCCCGACTCGCTGTGCACCCACAGGGCTGACGAAACCTCATCGGCGAGATCGAATTCGCGGTGCGTGCCTGCGCTGCCGATGCGCACCACGAGGGCACCGCCGAACGGTTTCCGGCCGAGCACTTCGATGTCCGCGTCGAGGTCGATTTCCTGGGCCGAGAGGTAGCGCAGGAGCTCGGGATTGTCATCGCTGATCCTGGTGATCCGGCCTGTGTGGCCCTCGTCGAGTTCGCTCATGCGGTGGGCGTTCGGCATGTGGACGCTGCCGTCGGCCGCCGGGATGGGATCGCCGTGCGGGTCCCGCAGCGGATTGCCGAGCTTGCCCGCCATCCGTTCGATGAACGTATCCGACACGGCGTGTTCGAGGAGTTCGGCTTCGTCGTGCACCTCGTCCCAGCTGTATCCGAGCTCCTGAACCAGGTAGGTCTCAATGAGGCGGTGCCGCCGCACCATGGAAAGCGCGAGCCGGATTCCGTCGGCCGTCAGTGTGATGGCGCTGTAGGGCTTGTGGTCTACCAGGCCCTGGTCCTTGAGTTTGCGGACCATTTCCGAAACGGAGGAGTTGGCGACGCCGAGCCGTTGTGCCAGCTGCGAGGAAGTGATGGGTTTGTCCTGCCACTCCGTAAAGGAGTAGATGACCTTGACGTAGTCCTCGATGGAGGAGGAGGGCGCGCTGGTCTTCACGACTCCAAGCCTACCGCCTTGGCCCTGGCGCTCATGCTTTGAACGCCCGCCAGGTCTGCGTCAGGTACGGCAGCCCCAGGACGTCGGAGGGGGAGTGCGACAGGTGTTCATGGAGGTACCACTGCAGATTGGCGAGGACCTTGGCCCGGGTGCCCTCTCCGGCGGCGAGGTAGTAGCTGCGGGATTTGGCCAGTTCGATGATGTCTTCGGTGGTCACCGGGTCTTCCCACCGTGTCAGGTGGCTCTCCAGTTCCTTGAACTCCGGTCCGACGACGGGGCGGAAGTCCGGCTTGTGCACATCGCCGGCGTGCATGATCCGGGAAAGCCTGTGCACCCACGGAACGGACGTATCCAGCTGGTTCCACAGGAGGCCCAGCACGCCGCCGGGGCGAAGAATACGGGCAAGCTCGGTGCTGGCCGGGAGCGGATCGCACCAGTGCCAGGCCTGGGCGACGCTGACGACGTCGAATGCTTCGTCCGCGAGGCCGGTGGCCTCCGCGGTGCCCACCGACGCGGGAACGCCCGGAAGGACCAGCCGCAGCTGGGTGAGCATGTCCTCCGAGGGATCCACCGCGGAGACGGCCAGTCCGCGCTGGACCAGCAACGCCGTGAACTTGCCGGTGCCGGCCCCGATGTCGGCGGCGTCGGACGCGCCGCCTGCCCTGCGGACGCTGCCGATGAGCCAGTCCGCGGAGTCGGCGGGATAACCGGGCCGGACGCGGTCGTAGTGCTCACCGCCGTCCTGGAAGCTTTGGCCGAGCTCGTACCGGCGCTGGTGGTGCAGTTTGGGGCCTCCCCGTGCCACGTGCAGTCTCCTTCGGGCAGGCTGGAATTCTTACCCCTCGAATTTACCGCACCGCGGGTGGCGCCGGACTTCTGTTCCTAGTCGTCCGTGCAGGGGGCAGCGCCGGCGGTGCCGGGAGTGTTGGGCGCCCAGTCCGGGTAGCTGCGGGTGTCATTGGCCGGCACCCAGCGGCCCGCGTCCACCACGTAGTCCCAGCCCAGTCCGGTCCGGCGGAGTTCCTCGATGCCGGCAAGCAGGCGCTGCGCATCCTCCAGCCGGGAGCCCACGCCGAAGCTCGCCCGCAGCGAGCCTGACGGCAGTCCCAGCCGCTTGAGCAGCGGATGGGCGCAAAAGCGGCCGTCCCGCAGGCCCACGCCGTGTTCAGCGGACAGGTAGGCCGCCACGAGGCCGGCGTCGTAGCCGGCCACGGAGAAGTTGACCACGCCGATCGTGTCAGTGGCCTGGTCCGTGTCGCTGAAGATCTGGTGCACGGTGACGCCGTCGATCTTCTGCAGTCCCTCAACGAGGAAGGACCGGATGGCGGTTTCATGGGCGTGCCACAGCTCCGGGTCCAGGGCGCCGATGACCTGCGTGGCCCGCGCCAGCGTGGCCGCTCCGAGTACGTTGGGCGAGCCGCCCTCATGCCGCGCCGGGCCCGTGGCCCAGCTGACGGAGTCCAGCCGTGCCTCACGGACGGCGCCGCCTCCTGCCAGGTGGGGGGTCCCGGCGTCGAGCCAGTCCGGACGGCCCACCAGGACGCCGCTGCCGAACGGCGCGTACAGCTTGTGGCCCGAGAAGGCGAGGTAGTCGACGTCGTCCGCTGCGATGTCGATGCGGCGGTGCGGTGCCAGCTGTGCCGCATCCACAACGATCCTTGCTCCGTGTTCGTGGGCCAGGGCCGCCAGCTCGCGGATCGGGAGGATTTCGCCGGTTACGTTGGACGCACCCGTTACGGCCAGCAGGCTGATGTCGCCCTGGCTGAGTTCGGAGCGGAGGCTCTCCAGCGTTGCCTTCAGGGTGGAAGAGGCCACGACGCTGCGGTGCGGCACGCCCTGCCAGGGGAGCAGGTTGGCGTGGTGTTCGATGTCGAGGTACAGGACTTCGCCGGTGTGGCGGCCGTCGGCCACCGGGAGGCAGCCCGCCAGCAGGTTCAGTGAGTCGGTGGTGTTCCTGGTGAATATGACGGAATCGTCCGGCCGGCCGCCCACGAACCCGCGGACGATATTCCGGGCATTCTCGTACACGGACGTGCTGATCTGCGAGGCGTAGCCGGCGCCGCGGTGCACGCTGGCGTAGTACGGCAGGATCTCGTTGAGGTAGGCGGAGACCACGGATAATGCCGGTGCGGACGCGCCGTAGTCCAGGTTCGCGTAGCGGACGTGGCCGCCCTGGATCAGCGGCGCCTGGATTTCTGCTCCGGTCACTGCGGAGAGGGGGCGCCGGGCAACGGTGAACCGTTCGTCCAGAAGCCCTGCGGCGGTGGTGGTTCCGGGGGTGGCGGGGAACGTGGCAGTAGTCATGGGGACCTCACTGTAAAGGGACCCCTCATTCCGGGGATCCGCGCTTGCCGGGTCCGTTCCGGACCGGCCTGGTCGTCACCCGGGGCACCCCACCGCGAATGGAGGGTTGCCGGCCAGCAAACCGGGGTTTCGCGCTGGCACTCGTGACCTGTTTCGAGATTAGGACATTCACGGCGCCGCGGGAAAGCGGCGGCGATTATTAAGCGCTTTATTACGCCCGGCGGAAGAACGGGCTTCCGGTCGAATATACGACGGCGGGCGTCCCCTGGGAGGGGCGCCCGCCGTCGTATATTCGGAATTCAGGTGATCCGGCCGCGGATCAGAGAAGGTCGTCGAGGTCCGGGTTCAGCCGCTTGAGGACTTCGGAGTGGAGGATGGAGTTGGTGGCCAGGGCGTTGCCGCCGAAGGGGCCGTCCACGCCTTCGAGGGAAGTGAAGCGGCCGCCGGCTTCGGTGACGATCGGCACCAGCGCGGCCATGTCGTAGAGGTTCAGCTCCGGCTCGCACGCGATGTCCACCGATCCCTCGGCCACCATGCAGTAGGACCAGAAGTCCCCGTACGCGCGGGTCCGCCAGACTTCCTCCGTGAGGCCCAGGAATTCGTCCAGGTTGCCGCGCTCCTTCCACCCGCCCAGGCTTGAATAGGAGAGCGAGGCATCCGACAGCTTGGACACGTTGGACACCTTCAGCCGCGTGGCAGCAGCCAGGGACCTTCCCATGTAGGCGCCGGCGCCTTTCGCGGCCCACCAGCGCTTGCCCAGCGCCGGTGCGCTGACCAGGCCGACCACCGGCTCGCCCTCGTCCACGAGGGCGATCAGGGTGGCCCACACGGGCACGCCGCGGACGAAGTTCTTGGTGCCGTCGATCGGGTCGATGATCCAGCGGCGGGAACCGTGCCCTGAGCTGCCGAACTCTTCGCCGAGGACGGCATCCCGGGGGCGGGAGCGGGAGAGCTGGCCGCGGATGGACTCCTCGGCTGCCTTGTCTGCATCCGTCACGGGGGTCAGGTCCGGTTTGGTTTCAATCTGAAGGTCCAGCGCCTTGAAACGGCTCATGGTCTGGGAGTCGACGGAGTCGGCCAGGACATGGGCGAGCCGCAGGTCATCGTTGTAGCTCGAAGCGGGTTGGGTCATGGTTCCAAACTACCGTCTCCTGGGCCGGCCGGCCGGGAGGTCAGGTGCGGGACCCTAGGAAACGATGCCGAGTTCCTTGGCTTCCTGCACTTCCATCCGGGGATCGGTGCCGAGCAGGCGGCGCAGGGATGCCAGCCGCGCAGCCCCTGACGCGCCAGCGTGCCCTTCGGCCACCCAGGCGTCCACTCCGCAGTTGATGGCGGAGGAATCATGCTTGCAGCCGCGTTCGCAAGCGTCGGTGCCGGGTTCGAGGTCGGGGAAGGAATGCAGGATCCGGTCCGGATCCACGTGGGCCAGGCCGAAGGAACGGATGCCCGGTGTGTCGATAATCCAGCTTCCTGCGGGCGCGTCACTGATCCGGAGGGCAAGCGCGGACGACGACGTGTGCCGCCCCCGCCCGGTGACGGCGTTGACTCCTCCGGTTGCCCGTTCAGCACCGGTCAGGGCATTGACCATGGTGGACTTCCCCACGCCCGAATGACCCAGCATGACCGTGACCTTGCCGTTAAGGTGGGCCCGCAGTTGCGACACGGCGTCGCTGTCGAGGCGGGCCGAGAGCCCGTCGTCGGAGCGGGCATCGATTCCCGAAGCCGCGGCGTCGGCCGTGCGGCTGATGATGACCGGAAAATCCAGGTGCCGGTAGTTGGACAGGAGTTCGGTGGGATCCTTGACGTCCGCCTTGGTGACCAGCAACAGCGGCTCGATCCCGGCGTCGTAAGCGGCCACCAGTGCACGGTCGATGAAGCCGGTGCGTGGTTCCGGATTGGCGGCGGCAACCACCACCACAAGCTGGTCCGCATTGGCGACGACCGCCCGCTCGATAGGATCGGTGTCATCGGCGCTGCGCCGCAGCAGCGTGCGGCGGTCCTGGATCCTGACGAGCCGGGCAAGGGTGTCCGGCGCTCCCGAAACATCCCCCACCAGGGACACGAAGTCCCCGGCGACGACAGGCGACCGGCGGAGTTCACGCGCCCGCGCGGCGATCACCGTGCGTTCATTGCCGCTGTCCTCGCCCACCACCGCCGTGTACCGCCCGCGGTCCACCGTGATGATCCGGCCGGTGACGGCGTCGTCGTAGCTGGGCCGGTCTTTGGTCCGCGGCCGCGAACCCTTCTTGTTGGGACGGATCCGGATATCGGATTCGTCCCACGATCCGGTGCTACGCCCCACTGGCCTGTTCCCCCTGGCGGCCCCGCTGCGCAAGCATGGCTTCCCACAGTTGCGGGAAATCCGGCATTGTCTTGGATGTGGTGCCGATGTCTTCCACTTCGACACCGGACACGGCGAGGCCGAGGATGGCCCCGGCAGTGGCCATCCGGTGGTCTGCGTAGCTGTGGACGACGCCGCCGTGGAGCTTCGCGGGCCGGATCACCAGGCCGTCGGCAGTTTCCTCGGCGTCCCCGCCCAGGCGGTTGATTTCGGTGACGAGGGCAGCCAGCCGGTCCGTCTCATGGCCGCGGAGGTGGGCTATGCCGGTCAGGCGCGACGGTCCGGTGGCCAGTGCGCATAGTGCGGCAACAGTCGGTGCCAGTTCGCTGGTGTCCGCAAAGTCCGCACCTTTGATTTCCGGCCCGCCTGTGACGGTGAGTGTGCCGTTGTCCAGCGTGACCGTGGCGCCCATCTCAGCCAGGATGCTGCGCCACAGGTCACCCACCTGCGTGGTGGGTGCGGGCCAGTTGGGAATGCGGACGGTGCCGCCGGTTGCCAGCGCTGCGGCCAGGAAAGGGCCGGCATTGGACAGGTCCTGTTCAACGCGCCGGTCGAAGGACCGGATGGGGCCGGGCGCCACAACCCAATGGTTCGGGACGGAGTCGTCCACGGACACGCCGACCTCGCGGAGTACAGCCACGGTCATGTTGATGTGGTCGAGGCTGGGGACGGGTTTGCCCACATGCTCCAGGTGCAGGCCCTCAGTGAAACGCGCACCTACAAGGAGCAGCGCCGACACGAACTGCGACGAGGCACTCGCATCAATCACCAGATGGCCGCCCCGGACGTCGCCTGTGCCATCCACGGCGAAGGGGAGCGACGACGGCCTGGCGCCGTCGGCGGAGCGGACGTCGACGCCGAGCGCAGCCAGGGCCTCGATGATGGTGCCCATCGGCCGCTTGCGGGCGTGCGGATCGCCGTCGAACACTGTGGCGCCGCTGCGAAGGGCGGCCACCGGCGGGACAAAGCGCATTACGGTTCCGGCAAGTCCGCAGTCAATAGCGACATCACCTGGCGCAGCCTCCGGGCTCAGGGGCGTGACCTCAAGGTCCGGGCCGAACGAGCCGTCTCCCGGGACTTCCCGGATGCCCGCTCCGAGCTGGCGGAGGGCCTGGATCATCAGGGCGGAGTCGCGCGAGTGCAGGGGTGCGCGGAGCCGGGACGGGCCCTCTGCCAAGGCTGCAAGGACCAAATACCTGTTGGTGAGGGACTTGGATCCCGGGACGGTGACCGTGGCGTCGACCGGTGCGTCGGCGAACGGCGCCGGCCAGCAGGAACCGGCCGCAGCCGGTGCAGGCGGTACAGGGGCGGTGGGGGCAGTGCCTGTCATTCGTGCCTATGCTTTCACTGCGTGGTCCACGGCTTTGCGGACAGCCTTATCGGCCTTCTTGAGCTTCTTCGTGGTGGTCTTCCGGGCGTCTGCAGCCAGGTGGCTGGCACCCTTGCGGGCATCGGCTGCCAGGTGCTCTGCCCGCCAGGCCAGGCTGGGCTTGCCCGCGGTGTCTACGGAGGCGAGCAACACGCCGCCGGTGAGGGTCACATTCTTCAGCAGCTGGTTACGCCGCGCGTCCCGGCCTTCCTTGGACGTGATGTCCGCGCTGCGCCACTCGACAAAGGCGTTCAGCGCCGAGATCACCGCGAGGACGGTGGCGGCGAGCCTGGCCGACTTGCCGAGGGCAAAGAGCACACCGGCGCCCACTTGGGCGCCGCCAATGACGCGTGCCAGCACTTTTTCGTTCGTTTCGAACGGGAGGGAATCCGCAGCCCGGCGCAGCACGGGCGACAGCTGCGTCGCAGTGTCATCCGCGTTCTTGAGCTTGTCCAGGCCGGCGAGAACGAAACTGGAGGCCAGCATGGGCCGGGCGAGAATACGGACAAACGACATGAATTTCCTCCTGGGTGGACGAGCCGCGGAACTTCTGCGGGGGAACCGGTTCTAGTCTTGCACTTTTGCGGAATATTTGCCCGCCGGCCATGGTTGTGAAAAGCAGGTCCCAATGAGTCAGGGGCCGCGCTTGGTTGCGGCCCGAGGCACTTGCGGACGCCGGGCGGGCGGGGCGCTGGAAGCGTCAGTACGGGCGCCCCCGGTGCCGAGACCCGCAAGGACGTCTTAGCAGTGACGGGCGTTGGGACACAGAGCGGAGATGGAGCTTTGACATTGGTTAGAGACAGAGTGGAACTCCTTGCGCCGTCGGAGTTCTCCGGACGCGACGGCGAGGGCGGAGACCGTCCGGCGCCCGCCGGACGCGTCACAGTAGACTTGAAGGCAATGAGCACCATTGATCCGGCCGTTGCGGCCATATATGAGGCTGCCGGAAACGACGCCAAGACCAGTACTGCGCCTCCGGCGGATGCCGCGGAGGCGGAAGTCGACGTCGTGTCCGAGACGCCGGAGCAGCGCAGGCAGCGGTTTGAACGCGACGCGATGCAGTATGTTGACCAGCTGTACTCCGCTGCCATGAGGATGGCGCGGAATCCCGCTGACGCTGAGGACCTGGTGCAGGAGGCCTACACCAAGGCGTTCTCCGCGTTCCATCAGTACAAGCCCGGGACCAACCTCAAGGCTTGGCTTTACCGGATCCTCACCAACACGTACATCAATCTTTACCGCAAGAGGCAGCGCGAGCCGTTGCAGTCAAACTCGGACACCATCGAGGACTGGCAGTTGGCGCGGGCGGAATCGCATACCTCGTCCGGGCTGCGCTCTGCCGAAGCGGAAGCATTGGACCACCTTCCCGATTCCGATGTGAAGCGGGCACTCCAGGCGATTCCGGAGGAATTCCGCCTGGCTGTGTACTTCGCCGATGTGGAGGGGTTCGCCTACAAGGAAATCTCAGACATCATGAACACCCCCATCGGCACTGTGATGTCCAGGCTCCACCGCGGCCGCAAAATGCTGCGCGACATGCTCGCGGACTACGCCGCAGAGCGGGGTTTCAAAGCCGCGGCCGATCCCGGCGCAGCGGCCGAAAGCACAAAACAGGAGAACAGGAAATGAGCGACTGCCAGGGACTGGGCGATTGCGACGACGCCCGGATGCAACGTATTTATGAATACCTGGACGGTGCGTTGACCCACAGCGACATCGCCGAGATCAAGGATCACCTGGACGGTTGCCCGGAGTGTCTTGAGGAGTACGATCTCGAGTGCGTCATCCGCAAGGTGGTCAAGCGCTCCTGCACGGAAGCCGCCCCGGAGAACCTGAAGAGCGCCATCCTGGACCGGATCCACTCGATCCGCCCCGTCGAGGCCTAGTTCCACAGCAAAGGGCCCCGGAAACCATGTGGTTTCCGGGGCCCTTCGCTTTAAGCTCATGTTCCAAACCGTAGCTTAGGTGTTGGGGCGCTTCCCGTGGTTCGCGCCGCCACGCTTACGGTCACGACGTTTACGTGCACGCTTGCTCATAGCTGGCCTCCTTAATCTTGGTACTCAAAAGAGCTGCCCTCAAGTCTCCCACATCACGCGACGGCCCGCGAACCGGGCCCGTCAGTGACTGACGCAGTTCAGTGACCATCTGCGTTCAGGGAGTTGCGGATGGAAATCCGGGCCTGGTCCAGGACCGTCCGGATCGTTTCGAGCGTGACCCCGCTGATAGGCGCAGCGCTTGCCCTGAGCCGAAGTTCCACCCGGAGGTCATCCCTGAACGCCTGGACCAGCATTTCCGCCTCTTTCAGGGTGCGGTCGCCTTCCGGGGTGTGCCGCATGCCCCGCTCCGGAAAACCGGCAGAACGGGCAGACGCCCTGGCGGCTTCCGCTGTGGCGGCAAGGTCAGCCCGGAGGCCGCGCATGTTGACGCGGATATCCTCGCGCAGGTTGTCGGCCAGCCGGCGGACCGAGGCGGATATGTCATTCTCGACCCCTGCCAGTTCGTCCCGGCGCCGGTTGAGCTCCACCAGCCCGGCGGGGGTAATGCGGTAGTTGGTGCGGCGTCCCTCGGTTTCCGTCGCCACGAGCCCTTCTTCCTCGAGCTTGCCGAGCCGCGGGTAGATGGTGCCCGCACTGGGGGAGTAGGTTCCGCCGAACCGTTCGCTGAGTGCTTTGATGAGCTCATAGCCGTGTTTGGGGCCGGATTCCAGGAGCGAGAGCAGATAGAGGCGAAGGGCGCCGTGGGCGAAGACCGGAGGCATCTAGGCCTCCGTTTCGGCGTCCGCAGGCGGCTGGCTGTGGATGATGTAGGTCTTGCCGGAGACGGAGTTCGTTCGGACGAGCATGAGCTGCTCGTCCGGCCCGGCGATGGTCTGTACCTTGCCGCCAGGGACGATGTATTTCTGGTCATCGATGACCACAGCGCCGCTGGCGGATTTGGCGATAATGTCCACGCCGACGTCGTGGGGGAGCCTGAGGGTGAGGTCCCCCGACACGGAGTTGGCCCCGAAATCGTGGGTAAACCCGTGCAGGTCGAAGCTCATGTCGCCGCTGACCGTGTTGGCGCGGATGTTACTGAACCGGCCGGAGGCCGTGACCTCGCCGGACACGCTCTTGGCGGTCAGGACGCCGTCGTGGTTCCGGGCGATGACGTCGCCGGAAACGGTGTTGACGTGGAGTTCCCCGCCGGTGCGGTCTGCCATGACGGAACCGGAGACGGTGTTCAGCTTTGTATGCCCCGTGATCCCGGAGACGAGGCCGTCACCGCTGACGGTACCTGCCTCAACCTCCACCCCGGCCGGCAGCGCAATGCTGATGACGACCGAGTTGGTGCTGCTGTTGTTGACCGTCTCCATGAGGTTCTTGAACCAGCCCTGGGCGCCGTGCAGCTGGTGGCGCACTTCAAGCCGGCCGTTGACGTTGGTTATGGTCAGAGGGTCGCCGTGGATTTCAGACACTTCGATCCGCGTGACATCCTCGTCGTGGGTGACGACGTCGAACCGTCCCCGGATGATTCCGAGCTTAAGGGACCTGACGCCGTCCACGTCGATGGTCTGCGGACCGGTAACGGTCCAGGTGTTCTCGTCCACTGCGCCCTCCAAGTTGCGATATATCGTGAATATGGATTGACGATATATCGCGTTTGGCACGAATGCAATAGGCGATGGCGGCTAGCGGTAGATCTTTCCGATGAGTGTCCGGGCAATCGTAGTGGCCGGGTCCTGGCCGTCCGGCGTCCGGGCCAGGTTGGTCCAGACAACCAGGGTGACCTGGTTGGCGGGGTCATGGCCTGCGAAGCTGTTGAAGCCGGGCAGCTCACCGGTGTGCCCGTAAAGCTTCCCGAATTTGGCGATTCCCAGCCCATAGAGGGCGCCTCCGGGGTCGTCGGCCTTTACCGGCCGCGGGGCGTCCAGGCGCGCTTTCTGCATGTCCTTGGGGAGGGCAGGGTGGTCGAGCGTCAGCACGTTGGTCCCGTACATGTACCCCTGCGGATGCGGTTCCGGAATTGCATTGGACGCCTGTTCCGGAAACACGGAGCCGGTCAGTCTCAGCGGGGTGAACAGCCTGTCCCTGAACGCCGCGGTGAGCGGTTTACCGTCCAGGGCCTCGGCGATCAGGCCGAGCAGTACGGTGTTGGTGTTGGAATAGTGGAAGCCCTCGCCGGGAGCGAAATACGGCGGATGGCGGAAGGCAACGGCGAGCAGTTCATCGGTGGTCCACGCCTTGCCGGGATCTGCGTCGAGGACCTGGTTTAGGTCCTGGTCCTCGGTGTAGTTGTAGAGCCCGCTGCGCATCGTGAGCAACTGTTCGATGGTGATGTTTGCGGCGTTTGGCACATTCGGACGGTAGTCCGCCACCGGGTCGTCGAGCTGGATCTTCCCCTCCTGTACCAACTGCAGAATGACAGTGGTGGTCCAGGTCTTGGTGATGGAGCCGATCCGGACGTGGTCCGCCGACGTCACGGGATCGCTTCCGCCGAAGCTTCGCACGCCGTACGCGTAGCTGAGGTTCCCGCCGGGGGTCCGCAGGAGCATGGCTGCGCCGGGGACGCGCAGATCCTGTGCAGTTTCCCGGAACGTCTCCTCCAGCGCGGCCTGGTCGAAGGGATGCAGGGCGTCGTTGGACGAAATGGGCGGGGAGGAAGGGGAGGAAGGGGAGGAAGGGGAGGAAGAAGGCGGGGCAGGAGCCGGGCCCGCGCTGCAGCCGGCCAGGGCAAGCATCAGCGCTACTGCCACCGCTGCCGGGGCAGGGGAGCCCTTGGGGATTCCGGGAACGTTCACGGACCCACAACCTTATGTCGACGGCGTTATGGGGCCCATTGGGTCACGGGCGGCACTGAGGTGTCAAGCACCCTGCGCAGGCAACACCGCCCGGTGTTCCGTGATTACTCCGGGGCGGCGATGCCGAGCCACTGGAACCAGCCGCGGTGCAGCACCAGCCAGGCCATCAGCCCGTAACCGGCCTGTCCCGGTGTTCCGCCGTTGGCGGCCAGGTCCTGGCGCCATTGTTCGTGGTTGAGCAGCGGGGAGAAGGTGTCCACGTACAGGTGCTTGCGCCGCGTGGTGACATCGGCGAAAGCCGTGTTCAGCTCACCGAGCCTCCGGTTCTGCGAGGGATCCAGTGACGGCGGCGGACCCACCACAAAGACCTCGATCTTGTTCTGGGAGGCTGAGTCCAGGATGTTGGCAAGGTTCAGGCGGCTGCGGGCCGTGGACAGTCCGAACTCAAGGTCACGCCCGCTCAGCCCGATGACCAGCCGGTTTTCGTGGTTGTTGCCGAAGCGGCGGCCGGCTTCGTCAAGCCAGCGGGCGGCCAGGCCCTCGGTGCCTTCCTGCGGACAGGGGAGGGGGTAACACTCAACGGTCATGCCGTCCTGCGGAGTGCGGGCCAGTACCCGGCCCAGCCAGCCCAGCGCCCGGGGATCGCCCAGGCCGGCCAGCAGCTCATCTCCAACAGCCGCAATCCGCAGCTTCCTGTCTTCCACCACTACCTCTTAACCTCAATGTGCAACAAAATTCAGCGTTCCATGGAAACGGGCTTCCGGCCAACTCCGGCGGCTGGCTTCGGGCCCGTTCCATTAAGCAACGCTGCCCGGCCGGAGTCGTGAATGTCGAGCTCCGGCCGGGCAGCGTTCAAGCTACTTCCGTGCAAACGCCTGCTTGAGGAGGGTGTCCTGCTCCGCAGCGTGCCGCTTCATTGAACCGGCGGCCGTGGAGGCCGAGGCCGGTCGGGAGACCAGCTTCACCCGGCGGTCGAGTGCCTCGGGCAGGTTCAGGCCCATGAAAGGCCACGGTCCCTGGTTCGCCGGTTCGTCCTGCGCCCACACCACTTCGGCGTTGGGGTACTTGGCAAGCTCCGCGGCGATTTCAGCGGCAGGCAGCGGGTAGAGCTGCTCGACGCGGACGATCGCGGTGGTCTTGTCGCCGGTCTTCTGCCGCGTGGACAGGAGATCGTAGTACAGGCGGCCGGACACCAGCAGCACGCGCTCCACGGCATCCGCCTGCAGCTGTTCGTGCTCGCCGATGACGGGACGGAAGGCGCCGGTGGTGAAGTCTTCCACGGAAGAAGCTGCAGCCTTGAGGCGGAGCAACTGCTTGGGCGTGAAGATGATGAGCGGCTTCCGCGGCCGGCTGTATGCCTGGCGGCGCAGCAGGTGGAAGTGGGACGCCGACGTTGTGGGGTTGGCCACGATCATGTTGTCCTCGGCGCAGAGCTGCAGGAAGCGCTCGATCCGTGCGGACGAGTGGTCCGGGCCCTGGCCCTCGTAGCCGTGGGGCAGCATGAGCACCAGCGACGAGCGCTGGCCCCACTTCTGCTCAGCCGAGGAGATGAACTCATCGATGATGGTCTGCGCGCCGTTGACGAAGTCGCCGAACTGCGCTTCCCACAGCACCAGGGCGTCAGGGCGCTCCACTGAGTAGCCGTATTCGAAGCCCATGGCCGCGTATTCGGACAGCAGGGAGTCGTAGATCCACAGCTTGGCCTGGTCGTCGGAGAGATTGCCCAGGGGCAGCCACTCGTTGCCGTTGGCGCGGTCGTGGAACACGGCGTGGCGCTGCACGAAGGTGCCGCGGCGCGAGTCCTGGCCGGCGAGCCGGACCGGAACGCCTTCCATGATGAGCGAGCCAAAGGCTGCGATCTCGCCAAAGCCCCAGTCGATGCCGCCTTCGCGGGACATCTGTTCACGCTTCTCCAGCAGCTGCTTGAGCTTGGCGTGGACCGTGAAGCCCTCGGGGATCTCGATGTGGGCCTTGCCGATGCGCGCCAGCGTGTCGGCTGAAATCGCGGTGGAAGCGGGGGCGTTGATGCCGGAGTCCGACTGCTGGGCGCTGGGCCGTTCGATGTCGGACACGGCTGCCGAATCCGCGGTGATGATCGGGATCGGCGAGGTCTGCGCTGCGTGGGTCTCGGCGAAGACGCGTTCCAGCCGTTCCTGGTAGTCGCGGAGCAGCTGCTCTGCTTCTTCCTCGGTGATGTCGCCGCGGCCGATCAGCGATTCGGTGTACAGCTTGCGGACCGAGCGCTTGGCTTCGATCAGGTTGTACATCAGCGGCTGGGTCATCGAGGGGTCGTCGCCCTCGTTGTGACCGCGGCGCCGGTAGCAGACCATGTCGATGACAACGTCCTTGTGGAAACGCTGGCGGAACTCGTAGGCAAGCTGGCCGATGCGGACCACGGCCTCCGGGTCGTCGCCGTTCACGTGGAACACCGGAGCCTGGATCATCTTGGCGACGTCCGTGGAGTAGGTGGAGGAGCGCGACGAGGACGGAGCCGTGGTGAAGCCCACCTGGTTGTTGACCACCACGTGGATGGTACCGCCGGTGCGGTAGCCGCGCAGCTGGGAGAGATTCAGCGTTTCCGCCACCACTCCCTGGCCCGCGAATGCTGCGTCACCGTGGACCATGATGGGGAGCACGGGGAAGGCCTCCCCCTGGTCCAGGCGGTCCTGCTTGGCGCGGACAATGCCTTCGAGGACGGAGTCCACGGCCTCGAGGTGCGAGGGGTTGGCGGCGAGGTAGACCTTGGTCTCCTTGCCGTTGTCCGAGGTGAAGGTGCCCTCGGTGCCGAGGTGGTACTTGACGTCGCCGGAGCCCTGCACGGAGCGCGGGTCCTGGGTGCCCTCGAATTCGCGGAAGACCTGTGCGTAGGTCTTGCCGGCGATGTTGGTCAGCACGTTCAGGCGGCCGCGGTGGGCCATGCCGATCGCCACTTCATCGAGGTTGTCGTCGGCAGCATCGGAGATGATGGCGTCCAGCAGCGGGATCAGCGACTCGCCGCCCTCCAGCGAGAAGCGCTTCTGGCCCACGAACTTGGTCTGCAGGAAGGTTTCGAAGGCTTCCGCGGCGTTGAGCTTGGACACGATGCGCAGCTGCTCTTCGCGGCTCGGCTTGGAATACGGGTGCTCCAGCTGGTCCTGGAACCACTTGCGCTCGGCAGGGTCCTGGATATGCATGTACTCGATGCCGGTGGTGCGGCAGTAGGCATCGCGGAGCACGCCCAGGATGTCGCGGAACGCCAGCATGGGCTTGCCGCCGAAGCCGCCCGTGGGCCATTCGCGGTCGAGGTCCCACAGGGTCAGGCCGTAGGTGAGGACATCCAGGTCCGGGTGCTTGCGCTGGACGTATTCCAGCGGATCGGTGTCGGCCATGAGGTGGCCGCGCACGCGGTAGGAGTGGATCAGCTGCTGGATCCGGGCGACCTTGTTGATCTGGTCGGCCGGGTCGACCTGCAGGTCCGGGCTCCAGCGCACGGGCTCGTACGGGATGCGCAGTGACTCGAAGATTTCGTCGTAGAAGTTCTGCGCACCCAGCAGGAGCTGGTGCACGAGCTTCAGGAACTCGCCGCTGCCGGCACCCTGGATGACGCGGTGGTCATACGTGGAGGTCAGCGTGAGGACCTTGCTGATGGCGTTGTGCGCGATGATCTTCTCGCTGGCACCCTGGAACTCGGCCGGGTAGTCCAGTGCGCCGACGCCGATGATGGCAGCCTGGCCCTTGGAAAGGCGGGGCACGGAGTGCACGGTGCCGATGCCGCCCGGGTTGGTGAGGGATACCGTGGTGCCGGAGTGGTCATCTGCGGTCAGCTTGCCGTTGCGGGCGCGCTTGATCAGATCCTCGTAGGTGTGCCAGAACTCGGAGAAGTTGAGGGTCTCCGCCTTCTTGATGTTCGGGACCATCAGCAGGCGCGTGCCGTCCGGCTTGGGCATGTCGATGGCGATGCCGAAGTTCACGTGGGCAGGCTGGACCGCAACGGGCTTGCCGTCCACTTCGTCGTAGTAGACGTTCATGGAGGGGAACTGGGAAAGGGCGCGGATGACGGCATAACCGATGAGGTGCGTGAAGGAAACCTTGCCACCGCGGGCGCGGGCCAGGTTGGAGTTGATGACCACCCGGTTGTCGATGAGCAGCTTGGCCGGGATGGCACGGACGCTGGTGGCAGTGGGAACTTCCAGGCTGGTGACCATGTTCGAAGCGATGGCCTTGGCCGGTCCGCGGAGGACGGAGACGATGTCCTCTTCCGGAGCCGTGGGTGCCTTGACGTTCTTGGGCAGCTGGGCGGGGATGGGCGGGGCGCCTGCGGATTCGGGCTTTTTCGAGCCGTCCCGGGCGATGGTGGCGGGTGCTTTCTTCGCCGGAGCTGCAGCCGGCGCTGCCTGCGGCTGGGCGGGAGCGGGCTGGGCAGGAGCGGCCGCTGCGGGTTTGGCAGGTGCTGCCGGCGACGGTGCCGGTGCGGGAGCTACAACTGGAAGTTCGCGGGTTGCGGGGTCAGCGGGCGCCGCTGCACCCGAGGTCCCGTTGGAAGACGAGCTGTCACCGGCGTCGAAGGATTCGAACAGGGGCCACCACTTGGCATCTACCGTGTTCTTGTCCTGCTGGTAACGCTCGTACAGTTCGTCAACGAGCCACTCGTTTCCGCCAAATTCCTCTGGTAGACGGTGGCTAGGCTGCTCTGGCACTTGAAATACGCCTCTTCCATGAGTTTGATTTCCCTCTGGTCGCCTTCGGTGCCTCAGCACAACAATCGAACCAGTCTCTGCGTCCTGTGAACTCAGACCTTTGCCAGTCTAGTGAGGATTCCCTGTTAACTGCCAATAAGGGTGACCCAAATCATGTAGCGGCGAAACACTTGTATGAATCAGGTCTCGGAACAGCCCGCGGTGCTGTCCCGGTGCCGTCGCCGGCGCTGTCCCGTTGCCGTCCCGGTGGGTGGCCGCGCTCTCGCCTAGACTCGCACTGGAGACCCCATTTTCGACGAGGAGCAGCCGTGCGTTTTTTGAGTGAACCGTCCACTGACCTGACCTACTCGGACGCCTTCCTGGTGCCCTCGCGATCGGATGTTACGTCGCGGCTGGATGTCGACCTCTCC
The DNA here is from genome assembly GCF_030718995.1 of Arthrobacter oryzae. Taxonomy (NCBI): domain Bacteria; kingdom Bacillati; phylum Actinomycetota; class Actinomycetes; order Micrococcales; family Micrococcaceae; genus Arthrobacter; species Arthrobacter oryzae. Next base: position 8,745 of record NZ_CP132204.1, on the reverse strand, counting down.
GCCGACGACGGCACCGGGGCGTCCATCCCGCTGGTGGTGGCCAACATGACGGCCGTGACCGGGAAGCGCATGGCCGAGACCATGGCCCGCCGCGGAGGGCTGGCGGTCCTGCCGCAGGACGTTCCGCTTGAGGTGCTCCGGGACGTCACCGCGTGGATCAAGTCGCGCCATACCGTTCTTGAGACTCCGGTGAGCCTGCTGGCCTCGGAAACCGTCATTGACGCCCTTCACCTGATGGGCAAGCGGCCGCACGGGGCGGTTGCCGTGGTGGACGACGCCGGCACGGTAGTGGGAGTTGTCCGCGCGGCGGACTGTGAGGGGCAGGACCGTTTTGCGTCGCTTGCCTCGGTCATGCGGCAGGCCCTGGTGCTGGATGCGTCAGCGTTCGGCGCCGGGACGGATGCCGGAACCGGCACAGGCTCCGGCACCCGCGATGCTTCCCTGCGGAAGGCCTTCGAGGCCATGGACGCCGCAGGGACGGATTTCGCGCCCGTGCAGGTCGGCGGTTCCCTGGCGGGGGTCCTGACCCGCAAGGGCGCGCTTCGTTCAACCATCTACCGGCCCCTCCTCGATGCGGCGGGAAAGCTCAAGGTGGCGGCCGCCGTCGGAATTAACGGCGACGTGGCGGGCCGGGCGGCTGAACTGCTGGCCGCCGGCGTCGATGTCCTGGTGATCGATACCGCCCACGGGCACCAGCAGAAGATGTTCGACGCCCTGGCGGCGGTCCGGGGCCTGGATCCCGCCGTTCCCCTCGTGGCCGGCAACGTCGTGACGGCGGATGCCACCCGGGAACTGATTCAGGCCGGGGCGAACATCGTCAAGGTGGGCGTCGGTCCGGGGGCCATGTGCACTACGCGCATGATGACCGCCGTGGGCCGCCCCCAGCTCTCCGCCGTGCTGGAGTGCGCCGCCGCGGCACGCGCGGCCGGAGGACGGATCTGGGCCGACGGCGGCGTGCGGTATCCGCGGGACGTGGCCCTGGCGCTGGCGGCAGGCGCCAGCCAGGTCATGATCGGCTCCTGGTTCGCCGGGACGCACGAAAGCCCGGGGGACCTGCAGCCGGACGCCAACGGCCGCTTGTATAAGGAGAGCTTCGGCATGGCCTCGGCCAGGGCAGTGCAGAACCGGAACCAGCGCGAGGGCGCTTTTGAAAAGGACCGTAAGGCACTCTTCGAAGAAGGCATCTCCACCTCGCGGATGTACCTGGACCCCGCGCGCCCGGGCGTCGAGGATCTGGTGGACATGATCACGGCGGGTCTCCGGAGTTCCATGAGCTACGCCGGCGCCGCGGACCTGGCCGGATTCCGCGAGCGTGCCGTGGCGGGAATCCAGTCGGCTGCCGGTTATGAGGAGGGTCGGCCCGTGCCGCAGAGCTGGTAGCGAACACCGGCAGGGGAGCGGGCCGGCGGCTCCGTGCCGCTGCTGGACGCTGCAGCCGCTCCTGTAGACTGAAACTCTTATGGACAGTAAATCTAGGTGCCGGCCTGGGGGCTGTCAGCGGAGCACGAACACCAGCTCCCCGCAGTCCACCCGCAGAGCCGGCAAACCCCGTTCACGCGCCCATCATTCTGCAGCAGTACACGCCGCAGCCTTCCAGGAAAAAGGGTCGGCACCGGCCGACCATCCTCCGCCGGGCGGTTCTCCCGCCAACACCCCTTTCCCTCTGCCGGACATACGGGCGCACGCTTCCGCAGCGCCCTCTGACCGCGGGGCAGGGATCCCGTTCCCCGGACGGCCGGGGGCCGGCCGCTGATGGAATGGTTACTCCTTGGAGCAGGCATCCTGCTCATCCTCGGCACAGGCTTCTTCGTCGCCGTTGAATTTTCCCTCGTCGCCCTCGACCAGGCAACGGTCCAGCGGGCCGTCGACAGCGGCGACGCTGCGGCCGTCCCCCTGCTCAAGTGCCTTAAATCGCTGTCCACCCAGCTGTCCAGCTGCCAGCTCGGCATCACACTGACCACCCTGCTGACCGGTTACGTCATGGAGCCGTCCGTAGGAAAGCTGCTGGAAGGGCCGCTGACCGCGGCCGGTGTTCCGGAGGCTGCAGCGGCTTCGGTTTCACTGGTGATGGCGATGACCATCGCCACCCTGCTGTCCATGCTGATCGGCGAGCTGGTGCCCAAGAACATGGCTATTGCGCTGTCCTTGCCGATCGGCAAGGCCGTGGCCCGCCCCCAGCTGGTGTTCACGGCCATCTTCAAGCCGGCCATCATTGTGCTGAACGGCTTCTCCAACAAGGTGCTGAACGTCTTCGGACTCGAAGCCAAGGAGGAGATCTCGGGTGCGCGGACACCGGCCGAACTGGCATCCCTGGTCCGGCGTTCCGCCGCCATGGGGACACTGGATGCCGGAACGGCCAACTTCATCGCGCGCACGCTCAAGTTCTCCGGCCGGACGGCCGCCGACGTGATGACTCCCCGGATCCGTCTGGAGACCATCAGTGCCGAGCAGCCGGTCTCGGACATTGTCGACGCCGCCCGGCGGACCGGATATTCACGCTTCCCGGTGGTCGGTGAGTCGGCCGACGACATCCGCGGTCTGGTCCACGTCAAGAAGGCGATCGCCGTTCCGTCGGACCGGCGTCCCAACCTCGAGGCTGGCGCGATCATGACGGACGTCCTCAGGGTTCCCGAAACCATCCACCTTGATGCCCTGCTGGCCGAACTGCGCGAAGGAAACATGCAGCTGGCCGTTGTGCTGGATGAATACGGCGGCACGGCGGGAATTGCCACCCTGGAGGACCTCGTGGAGGAAATCGTCGGGGAAGTCGCCGATGAACACGACAAGGTGCGGCCCGGACTGCTCCAGAGCGCGTCGGGGGACTGGTACTTCCCCGGCCTCCTGCGCCCGGATGAGCTGTCCGAGCAGATTCCCGGACTCACGGTGCCCGATGAGTCCGCCTACGAGACAGTCGGCGGCTACGTCATGAGCCAGCTCGGCCGGATCGCCGCCGTGGGAGACAAGGTGGACGTCGGCGGGGGCACGTTGAGCGTGACCCGCATGGACGGGCGCCGGATCGACCGGATCTGCTTCAAGCCGTCTCCGGTCCGGGGCGAACAGCAAGTTGCCGGCCAGGGCGGTGCGGCATGAGCGACTGGGTGGGAATTCTCTGGCTGGTCATCCTGCTGATCGGCAACGCCTTCTTCGTGGCGGCGGAATTCGCGGTGATGTCCGCCCGGCGGAGCCAGATCGAGCCGCTGGCGGAGGCAGGCTCCATGCGGGCGCAAACCACGCTGCGGGCCATGGAAAACGTGTCCCTCATGCTTGCGTGCGCCCAGCTGGGCATCACGGTCTGCTCCCTGCTGATCCTGCAGGTGGCCGAACCGGCCATCCACCACCTGATGGCCGTACCGCTGGAGGCTGTCGGCATGCCGATGGAACTGGCCGACGTGGTGGCCTTCGCCGTGGCGCTCATGGTGGTGACCTTCCTGCACGTGACCTTCGGCGAGATGGTGCCCAAGAACATCTCGGTGTCCGTCGCGGACAAGGCAGCCCTGCTGCTGGCGCCGCCGCTGATGTTCATTGCGCGGCTCGTGAACCCGGTGATCGTGGCCCTCAACTGGTCCGCCAACCACATCCTGCGCCTTATGCGGATCGAGCCCAAGGACGAGGTCAACTCCTCGTTCACCCTGGAGGAGGTCCAGTCGATCGTGCAGGAATCCACCCGTCACGGCCTGGTGGATGACGACGCCGGCCTGATCACAGGTGCGCTGGAATTCTCCGAGTACACGGCGTCCAACATCATGGTGCCGCTCGACAAGCTGGTCATGATGAAGACGCCCACCACGCCGGTCGAGTTCGAAAAGGCTGTCAGCCGTACCGGGTTCTCCCGGTTCCCGATGATGGACGAGGACGGCATGCTCTCCGGCTACCTCCACATCAAGGACGTGCTGTCCATCCCGGAAGCGGGGTACGAACACCCGATTGCCGAGAGCCGGATCAGGTCGCTGGCAAACCTTTCCATGGATGACGAGATTGAAAAGGCCATGTCCGTGATGCAGCGCACCGGTTCGCACCTGGCGCGCGTCATCGGGCCCGAGGGCAACACCAGGGGAGTGCTGTTCCTGGAAGACGTCATCGAGCAGCTGGTGGGCGAGATCCGCGACGCCACCCAGGCGAAGGGCATCCGCAGGCTAGGCCAGCCAGACGGCGAGTAGGACGCTGTGGCCCTAAATAGGAATCATTCCTATTTAGGGCTACACTCGTTGTGTTGCTAATGCTCCTGATTCTCATCAAGCGTGTCCCAATACCCACAGATCGAGGTCCTTCCGTGCGCCGTTCCGCCGTCTTTTCCGTCACCGCCTTCGCCGGCCTGAGCCTGCTGCTGTCAGCCTGCAGTACGACGGCGGGCGGCCAGCAGGCCGAAACCGGCACCATCGAGGTGGTCACCTCCACGAACGTCTACGGCGACATCGTCCGGGAAATCGGCGGCGGCAAAGTGAACGTCAAGGCGCTCATTACCAAGGCCAGCCAGGACCCGCATTCCTACGAGGCCACCACCCAGGACAAACTGGCGGTATCCAAGGCCCGGCTGGTTGTTGAAAACGGTGGCGGCTACGACGACTTCCTGCACAAGCTGGCCGACGACAGCAACGTGGGCCACGACAACATCATCAGCGCCGTCGAGGTTTCCGGGCTGGCTCCCGACGAGGAACCGGCCGCCGCATCCACAGCCGAAGCCGACGAACACGGTCACTCCCATGACGGTGAATTCAACGAGCACGTCTGGTACAGCCTGGACGCCATGACCAAACTGGCCGATGCCGTCGAGGCCAAGCTCACCGCGCTGGAGCCGTCGTCCGCAGCAACCTTCCAGGCCAACGCCGACTCGTTCAAAGAGGAGATTGCCGGGCTGAACAGCCAAGTTGCCGGGCTGGCCGCGACGGCCGCCCAGGCACCCGTCGCGGTCACCGAACCGGTGCCGCTGTACCTGTTCGAGACCGCCGGGCTGGTCAACAAGACTCCTGCGGACTACACGGCCGCCATCGAGGAAGACGCCGATGTGCCGCCGGCGGTCCTCAAGGAAGCCACGGAACTGGCCGGTTCGAAGGACATCAAGTTCCTGGCCTACAACACGCAGACGGAAAGTCCGCAGACGCAGGCCCTCCGGAAAGCAGCCGAAGCTGCGGGCGTTCCCGTGCTGGACTTCAGCGAAACCCTCCCGGAAGGAAAAACCTACGTAGAGTGGATGAGCGGCAACGTGGACAGCATCAAACAGGCCCTGGAAAACTAACCGGCAGTCCTAAGATGGTGGGGGCGATCCGCCCCGAATGAATCGAGGATAAAGAAACGTTGAAACCGGTAGTGAGCCTCCGCGGAGCCACCCTGAAGTTCGGCCAACGGACACTGTGGGAGGACCTGGACCTCGATATCAATCCCGGCGAGTTCTTTGCGGTCCTCGGCCCGAACGGCAGCGGCAAGACCACGCTCCTGAAAGTCCTCCTGGGCCTGCAGGAACTCCACTCCGGGACGGCTACGCTCGGCGGCCGCCCTGTGGAACGCGGCAGCAGCCTCATCGGCTACATTCCGCAGCAGAAGTCCTTCTCGCCGGACACGCCCCTGCGTGCCCGCGACCTGGTGGGGCTGGGCGTCGACGGCCACCGCTGGGGGCTGCGGCTGGGCGGTGCCAAGGCCAACCACAGGATCGATGAGCTGCTCGATCTCGTGGGAGCCTCCGACTACGCCAACGTCCCGGTGGGCCAGCTCTCCGGCGGCGAACAGCAGAGGCTGAGGGTGGCCCAGTCGCTGGCCGCCGATCCGCAGGTCCTGCTGTGCGACGAACCGCTGCTGTCCCTGGACCTCCAGCACCAGCAGGCCGTCAGTGCATTGATCAACGAGCAATGCCGCACCCGGGACAGCGCCGTTGTCTTCGTCACGCACGAAATCAATCCGATCATCGACTATGTGGACCGCGTCCTCTACCTTGCGGGCGGACGGTTCCGGGTGGGCAGGCCCGCCGACGTGATGACCACGGAAGTACTGTCGGGCCTCTACGGCAGCCGGGTCGAAGTGATCCGCGCCAACGGCCGGTTGATCGTGGTGGGGCTGCCGGAGGGCGCCACCCACCACCACGAGGACGCGCATTCAGTGGCAGGGGAGGTGGGCTAAGTGGATTTCGACAGCATCCTGGGTTCCATCTTCAATTTCGACAACTACGGCGAACTGCTGGCCCTCGTCCAGAACTCCATCTGGGCAGGAGCAGTGCTCGGCCTGCTCGGCGGGCTCATGGGCACCTTCGTGATGAAACGGGACCTCGCTTTCGCGGTCCACGGCATCTCCGAGCTTTCCTTCGCTGGGGCTGCTTTTGCGCTGCTGATCGGAGCCGACATCGTGTTCGGGTCCCTCATCGGTTCGGTGCTCGCGGCGCTACTCCTGGGCGTCATGGGCGTCCGTGCCCGGGACAAGAATTCCATCATCGGCGTGATCATGCCTTTCGGGCTTGGCCTCGGCATCCTTTTCCTGTCCCTTTACGAAGGGCGGGCCTCCAACAAGTTCGGCCTGCTGACGGGACAGATCGTCTCCGTCGACACAGTCCAGCTGCAGGTGCTGGCCACGGCTGCGGTGGTGGTGATGATTGCCTTGGTGGCCATCTGGCGGCCGCTCACTTTTGCGAGCGTGGATCCGGAAGTGGCGGAGGCACGGGGCGTGCCCGTCCGGACGCTGGGCATCGCTTTCATGGTGTTGCTGGGTGTCAGCGTGGCGCTGTCCATCCAGGTGGTGGGGGCCCTCCTGGTGCTCGCGCTGCTGATCACGCCGGCCGCCGCGGCGCTCCGCGTGACTTCCTCGCCGCGGCTTGTGGTGATCCTTAGCGTCGCCTTCGCGGTCACCGCTACAGTGGGCGGAATCATGCTTGCCCTGGGCGGACGGATTCCGATCAGCCCGTATGTGACCACGCTGTCATTCCTGATCTACCTTGTGTGCCGGATCGTCGGCGGGATACGCGCCGGGCGGGGCCTCAACGGACGCGTCCTCCCGGCAGCAGCTTCATAGCCCGTCAGCCTCCGGCGGCCTTGCGGGCGGTGCAGTCCGGGCACAGGCCGTAGATCTCCACGGTATGCGCCACTTCGGTGTAGCCGTGTTCCGCGGCAGTCCGGGCAGCCCAGGTCTCGACGGCGGGAGCTTCCACTTCCACGGCCTTGCCGCAGTTCCGGCACAGCAGGTGATGGTGGTGGCCGGTGACGGCGCACCTCCGGTAGACGGCCTCGCCCTCGCCGTTGCGCAGGACATCCACCAGCCCGTCGTCGGCGAGCGACTGCAGGATCCGGTAGGCAGTGGCCAGCGACACGGAGGTGCCCTGGTTCTGCAACATCCGGTAAAGCTCCTGCGTGCTGACGAAGTCGTCCAGGTCGTCCAGTGCGGCGCTCACCGCCAGTCGCTGCTTGGTGACACGCTGCTCCTTGCCGCCGGCGGAAGCCGGTGCGGAGAGCTTTGTGCCGTCGGCTTTGGCGCCGTGGGCCATGGATTGTCTCGCTTCCCTAAGGAGTGTGGGCAATGTCCAAGATTACCAGCCGGGAGTTGGGAACCGGGTTCGTGGACGGGTTCGTGGACACTGCCGCGCGGCCGCACCTAGGCTGGCATCATGAAGCTGACCAAATACACCCACGCCTGTGTCCGGCTCGAGAAAGACGGCCAGGTGCTGGTGATAGATCCCGGCACGTTCTCCGAAACGGGCCGGGCCCTCGACTCCGCCGGGGCCGTGCTGGTCACCCACGAACACGGCGACCACATCGATGTACCGGCGGTGGTGTCAGCGTTGCGCGGCAACGAATCGCTCCTGGTTTTTGCCCCGGCCGGGGTGGCTGCAACACTGCGGTCCGAGGCGCCGTTTGCCGATTCCCGGATCCGCGACGTCGAGCCGGGCTCGGCGTTCACGGCCGCCGGGTTCGAGGTCCACGCCTTCGGCGGGCAGCACGCGCTAATCCACCCGCAGATTCCCGTGGTGGCCAACATCGGGTACCTGATCGACTCCAACGTGTACCACCCCGGTGACTCGTTCGTGATTCCCGACGGCATCGGTGTCCGGACCCTCCTGGTCCCGGTTCACGCGCCCTGGAACAAAGTGGGGGAGGTGGTGGACTTCGTCATTGGTGTCCGCGCCCCCAGGGCGTTCCCTATCCACGACGCCCTGCTCAACGAAACGGGACTTGGCCTCATCGAGGGCCATGTGAAGCGGCTGGGAGCCAAGTACGGCACCGAATATGCTCACCTCTCCAGCGGAGATTCGGTGGAAATCTAGGCCGGCCAGGTTCCGGTCTCGAAGAAATCCCGGATGGCTGCCTCATGCGGCCTCGGATCCAGGCCGCGGGCCTCCAACCACTGCTCGTCGTAGTAGCTGCCGGCATACCGGTCGCCGGCGTCGCACATCAGCGACACGACGCTGCCCCGCCGGCCCTCCGCGACCATCCCGGCGATCAGCTGCCACACACCCCAGAGGTTGGTTCCGGTGGACGGGCCGGCGTGCAACCCGGCCAGGTTCCACAAGTGCCGCATAGCGGCCACGGACGCCGCATCGGGTACCTGGATCATGTGGTCGATCACGGCTGGAATGAAGCTGGGCTCCATTCGCGGCCGGCCGATGCCCTCGATGCGTGACGGCATCCCGGTGCTGAAGCCGGCCACGCCGTCCCTCCACCCCGGGTAGAAAGCGGAGTTCTCCGGATCCACGACGGCGAGCTGAGTGTCATGGCGGTGGTAGCGCAGGTACCTGCCGATAGTGGCGCTGGTGCCGCCGGTGCCGGCGCCCAC